>DASUCK010000457.1:0-9388 GCA_036276095.1 Nonomuraea sp.
CTGCCAGGAGGACGGGAGCGTTCTGGCGGCTGCTCGGCTCGGAGCTGGCCCTGACCTTCCGCCGCCCGCGCAACCTGGCGCTGCTGGCGGTGCTCGCCGCCGTGCCGATCATGCTCGGGGTGGGACTGCGGCTCGCCGCGCCCGCCGCCGGCGACGACCCGGAAATGACCGGCCTGCTGGCCGACGTCGCCGGCAACAGCCTCATGCTGACGTTCCTGTCGTTCTCCTTCCTGGTGCTGCTGCTCATGCCGGTCGCCGTCAGCGTGGTGGCGGGCGACTCGATCGCGGGGGAGGCCGGCACGGGCACGCTGCGCTACCTGCTGGCGGCGCCGGCCGGCCGGACCCGGCTGCTGGCCGTGAAATACCTCAACGCGGTCGTCTTCGCGTACGCGGCCACCGCCGTGGTGGCGCTGTCGGCCCTGGTGACGGGGCTGGTGCTGTTCCCCGGCGGGTCGGTGACGCTGCTGTCGGGCACCACCGTGCCGATGGGCGAGGGGCTGCTGCGCGTGGTCGCCGCCGTCGGCTACGTCGGGGCGGGCATGGCGGCGCTGGCGGCCGTGGCGGTGGCGCTGTCCACGTTCACCGAAGTGGCCATCGGGGCCATCGCCGGGACCATGGTGCTGGTCATCCTGTGCCAGGTGGTCCGCGCCATCCCCGACCTCGCGCCGATCACGCCGTACCTGCTGCCGACCCGGTTCACCGGCTTCGACGCGCTGCTGCGGAGCCCGATCGACACGGCGGCGCTGCGGGACGGGCTGCTGACGTTCGGGGCGTACATCGTGCTGGCCGGGTCGATCGCCTGGGCGCGCTTCTCCGGCAAGGACATCACCTCCTGAGGCGACGGGCGCCGTCCCACGGGCGGCGCCCTCGCAGCGTCCTAAGGCGTTCGTACAGGTGGTCCGCGAGAGTTCCGGTGAAGGTGCCCTATCCGGAACACTTGAGGCGTGCACGGGACCGCGTCGACCAAGCCCGCCGCTCGCAGGCGAGAACGAAGAGAGGGCGTGTCGTGGCCGCGCTGAATCCTCCCGCCCCGGACCGGAGGACCTTACTGCGGCGCCGCGTCCGGCTGTTGGTCGCGGCCACCATCACCTACAACGTGATCGAGGCGGCGGTGGCCATCACGGCCGGCACCATCGCCTCCTCCGCGGCGCTGATCGGGTTCGGCCTCGACTCCGTCGTCGAGGTGGCCTCCGCCGCCGCGGTGGCCTGGCAGTTCTGCGCCACCGACCACGAGAAGCGGGAACGGGTCGCGCTGCGGGTCATCGCGATCTCGTTCTTCGCCCTGGCCGCCTACGTCGCCTTCGACGCCGTGCGCGCCCTGCTCGGCGTCGGCGAGGCCGAACACTCCGCGGCCGGCCTGATCCTGGCCGCCCTGAGCCTGGTCGTCATGCCGTTCCTGTCGCATGCGCAGCGGCGCGCCGGCCGCGAACTCGGTTCCGCCTCGGCGGTGGCCGACTCCAAGCAGACCCTGCTGTGTACCTGTCTGTCCGCGGTACTGCTCGTGGGCCTGGCGCTCAACAGCCTGTTCGGCTGGTCGTGGGCCGACCCGATCGCCGCGCTGGTGATCGCCGCCGTCGCGGTCAAGGAAGGCCGTGGAACCTGGCGTGGTGACGCCTGCTGCGCCGTCCCGGCCGTCACGGCCACCGCCGATGCCACCGGTGGCGAGGGGCGGGGCGACGGCTGCGCGACCTGCGCTCCCGGCTGTTCCTGCTGCTCATAGTCGGACGTGTCCAATCGCCCACTCAGGGGAGCTTTCTTTCGACGACCTTGGCCAATTGCTCCGCGATCTGGCAAGCCAGTTTCCCGTCGCCGCCAACCACGGTGTTGTCCACCCGCGACGAGTCCCCGACGCCGAGACTGACGCCGCAGGACCCTCCCACACCGGTGAACCTGACCGCTTCGTGGTCGCCGATGCGCGGCAGCCGCTGGACGCTCGACGCGTTCAGATCGGCCAGGGCATAGGTGTCGAACAGTTCGACGGACACGGTGAAGCTCACCTTGAGTGTCGCGCCTTCGCGGCGGTAT
Organism: Nonomuraea sp.; assembly: GCA_036276095.1. Taxonomy (GTDB): domain Bacteria; phylum Actinomycetota; class Actinomycetes; order Streptosporangiales; family Streptosporangiaceae; genus Nonomuraea. The sequence goes on from DASUCK010000457.1 coordinate 2,026, forward strand.
CGGCAGACCCGGGCGGTCCCGATGGTCTTCTCCGTGCCGCCGGTGAGCTTGAGCGCCGCCAGGTCGCTCTGGTCGAGTACGTCGCAAGGCCGGAGGCCGCCGACGCCGACCGGCTCGGGGGACGCCGTTGACCCGGTGGCCGTGTCTTCGGCGGTCGCCGTCGGTGTGACGGGCGCATCGCTCGGGCTCATGCCGCCCTGTGCCGTCAGCGAGCACCCCGTGAGCAGCAGCGCCAGGAGCGTAACAGCGACCGCCAGAGGCCTGGGTGCAGTCGGACGCATACCTCGCATGAATGTCAGTGTCGTCCTCTCCGGATCTGGGATTCCCTGGTTTCCCGCACGTCGGTCGCGCGGCTCGTCCTGATTTCAGCGTCAGCGTTCCACCCGCGGGCCACTGTAGTCGGCATCTCCACATACCGGCCGCGCCAGGGGCCGTCCCGGGACACAGAGGTACGGTCGCGGCCACAGCCGCCGGTGGAGGCGCCAGCCGGCGGGCCGCTCAGTAGTAGCTGCCCTCCGGGGCGGTCTCGTAGTCCTCGTCCACGTCGTCGCGCTGGCGCGACCAGCGCGACGGCATCAGCACCGGGATGAACAACGCCACACCGAGGAGCGCGTACACGCCGCTGGTCAGCAGCGTTCTGGCGCCCTGCCCGGCCTGCCTGACGAGCTCGTGCACCGAGGGCTCGGCCGGGATGAGGGAGATCGCCCGGTTGACGTCGAGGGCGTACACGACCGTCCACGCCAGCAGCACCAGCGACGGCACGAACGTCGCGAGCGGCGAGACGCGGCCCGCCACCACGAGCCCGACGACCAGGCCGACCGCGGCCATGGCTCCGAGCGCGATCCACAGTGTCCGGCTGTCGGGCGGAGTGGCCGCGGCGGTGCCGACAGCCTGTTGCGCAGCCCAGCCGCCGCCGCCGAGGACGGCCACGGTCACCACAAGCCCGATGAGGAAACCACCTAAGTGCCGCAACGTTCTCACCTCTACGTTCAACGTGATCGGCACGACCCTAGCGACAAATGTCGTTAAAAGCCCGGGCATTGTGCACTTGGGGTCTCATGAGACCCTGCCCCGTGAGACCATGGGGCACACCAATGCGCGCGCAACTCCCGCTCCGGCTCGCGCGGGCGGCCACCTTCTCCGCCGTCTGCGTGACCCTGGCCGCCCTCGCCCACGTGGCCGGCGGCGGCGCGGAGCCCGAGCCGTGGGCCGCCGCCCTCGGGTTCGGCGTGACGGCCGTGCTGGGGCTGCTGCTCTGCGGCCGGGAGCGCTCGGCCGCGACGATCAACCTCGTGCTGGTCGCGGCCCAGTTCGGGCTGCACGACCTGTTCGCCGGCGGCGACTCCGCCTACATCGTCGTCCACGCGCACGCCCAGGGGCTGGCCGTCGACGCCGGCATGCTGGTCGCCCACCTGACCGCCACCGTCGTCACCGGCCTGTGGCTGGCGCGCGGCGAGGCCGTGCTGTGGGCGCTGCTTCGCCTTGTCGGCCGCCGGCTGATGCCGCTGCTCCGCCCGGTCGCGGCGCCGCCCGCGGTCCGCCCCGCGGCGCCGATCGTCTTCACCCGTGCCGTCCCGCTCCAGCCGGGGTTCCGGCACAGCCTGGCCAGGCGTGGTCCTCCACTTCCCGCCTGACCATCTGACACACACCCCCTTATTTCCTCATCTCAGCCAAGTGGAGTTCCATCATGTCCTTCGTACGTCGTGCCGCGACGGTGCTCGCCGCCGCCACCGCGCTCACCGCCGGGCTCGCGCTGCCCGCGCTGGCCCACGTCACCGTCCAGCCCGGCACCGCCGAGCAGGGGTCGTTCACCAAGGTCGCCTTCCGGGTCCCGAACGAGCGGGACAACGCCGCTACCACGTCGGTCGAGGTCTCCTTCCCGACCGACCACCCGCTGGCGTTCGTGTCGGTCAAGCCGGTGCCCGGCTGGGAGGTGGAGGTGACCGAGGGCAAGCTGCCGGCGCCGGTCAAGACCGAGTTCGGCGACCTGAAAGAGGCCGTCACCAAGGTCGTCTGGTCCGGCGGCAAGATCAATCCGGGTGAGTTCCAGGAGTTCGAGGTGTCCATGGGGCAGTTGCCCTCCGACACCGACCAGTTGCTGTTCCCGACGAAGCAGACGTACTCCAACGGCGAGGCCGTCGACTGGTCAGAGGCGCCGAAGGCGGACGGCGGCGAGCCGGAGCACCCGGCGCCGGTGCTCAAGCTCGTCCCGGCCGCGGCCGCGCCGTCGGCGTCCCCCAGCACCGCACCGGCGGCGGCCTCGGCTCCGGCGGCGACCACGGTGGCCGTGGCGGGGTCGTCCTCCGACGGCACGGCGCGCGTGCTGGGCGGCGCGGGGCTGGCCGTGGGCCTGCTCGGCGTCGTGGTAGCCGCCCTGGCCCTCCGCCGCCGCCCCTCCGCCTGACCCGGCTCCCCGTGGGAGTGCCCCGGTCTGGCCAGGCCGGCCTCTCGGGGCCGGGCTTCGGCTGACCGGGGCGTTCAGCCCAGGTCGCGTCGATGGCGGCGACCTTGTTGTCGGCCAGGCCCATGGACAGGCCGTAGGCGCGGATGGGGTTCTCCGACAGGTCCGTGGGGATCCGGCCGGCCCGTTCGGGCCGGCACACCCAGAGGCCGCCGTTCCTGGCCAGGCGCCTTGGCGGAGGGGAGGGCGCCGTGTAGGGCCGCCGAGTCGGGGCAGAAGATGACCAGGACGTCGTAGACGTCCTGGTCAGCGGCCTCGTGGACGTCCGCCTCCGGCGCTCCGAGCTCCAGGCCGCGTGGGCGCCGAGGGCCAGGACGCGGTGGCCCGGCTGGACATCGAGCGTGCGGGGGAGCGGAGTCCCCGAATATCCGGACATATCCGGTACATATCGAGCATCGTGACACAAAGCCGAAATATCCATGTAAGCGATGAGATGCTTACTGGCCGGTAGGAAGCGTGGTCATCAGGGAAGGAGAGTATCCGGAGGGTCGATATGCGGATCGACGGGGACGTGGTTCCCCAATACTCTTTGAGCTGGCAGGCTCGCGCGCTCACCGGGCTGATGCGCGGCACGTTGAAGCCGGCCTCCAGCCTGTTGATGCGCCACTCTCTCGCCCTGGCCTGCGCCGCCCAGCTCGGCCAGGTGGCCAGGCTCGTGCAGCTGCCCTGCCCGGAGCACGTGACGGTCGTGCCGACCGCCTTCTCCGACTGCGGCGGCGAGTGGGTACGCGGCGGCCCCGACCTCGACGAGCACAAGGCCCTGCTGTACTTCCACGGGGGCGGCTATTTCTCCTGCTCGCCGCGTACGCACCGGTCGATCACCTGGCGGCTGTCGGTGGTGTCCCGGCGGCCGGTGCTGGCCCTCGACTACCGCCAGGGGCCGGTGCACCGGCTGGCCGACTCCCTGGCCGACGCCGTCGACGCCTACGACTGCCTGCTCCGGCGCGGCCACGCCCCCGAGGACGTCATCGTCGCGGGCGACTCCGCCGGCGGCCATCTGACGCTGGCGACCCTGCTGGCGTTGCGCGACCGGGGCCTGCCGCTGCCCGCGGCCGGGATCTGCCTGTCGCCGTGGGCGGACCTGACCGACGTCCCGCGCCGGGCGAACCGCTGGCAGGACCCCCTTCTTCCGGCCAGCCGGGTGCGGTGGCTGGCCCGCCGGTGGACCTCCGGCCTCGACCCGTGCGATCCGCTGGTCTCGCCGGTGCTCGGTGACTTCACGGGGCTCCCGCCCCTGATGATCGTCACCGGCTCCACCGAGGTGCTGCGGGACGAGGCCCGCCGGGTGGCCGAGCGGGCCCGCCAGGCCGGCGTGCCCGTCAGGTACGAGGAATGGCCCCGCATGCCGCACGTCTTCCCGATCCTGGCGGACGTGCTGCCCGAGGCGCGGATGGCGTTCCGGCACATGTCGAGGTTCCTGGCCGCGGCGGGCGCGGGGGCCGCGGAGCTGGGGGACACGGCGGCGGCCTGAGCCGGGGAGAGCACGCCCGCCACTGGCATGATTCGGGGAGCGGCGTATAAGGTTAGGTTTTCCTAAGTTGCCTGGGGGGATTCTGTATGACCGAGAAGCCCGCGGATCATCACAGGGGCGTCGTCCTCCGGACCGAGCGGCTCACGCCGCACCTGGTCCGGATCGTGGTCGGCGGCGACGGTCTCGCGGATTTCGCCACGTCAGGCCTGACCGACCACTACGTGAAGATCATCTTTCCGCACGAGGGCGTCGCCTACCCGCGGCCGTTCAGCATGAAGGTGTGCCGCGAGACCATGCCGCGGGCGCTGTGGCCGCGGCTGCGCACCTACACCGTGCGCGCGTGGGACCCGGCGGTCCGCGAGCTGACGCTCGACTTCGTCGTCCACGGCGACGAGGGGCGGGCCGGGCCGTGGGCCGAGCGGGCGCGGCCGGGTGACGTCGTGCTCATGCTGGGCCCCGGCGGCGGCTACGCTCCCGACCCGGCGGCCGACTGGCATCTCCTGGTGGGCGACGAGAGCGCGTTGCCGGCCATCGCGGCCTCGCTGGAGGCCCTGCCGGCGGGCGCGACGGCGTACGTGCTGCTGGAGGTGGACAGCCCCGCCGACCGGGTGAGGCTCGACACCGCCGCCGACGCCCGCGTCACCTGGCTCCACCGCTGCGGCCTGCCCGTGGGCGAGCTGCTGGTCGAGGCCGTGTGCGGGCTGCGCTTCCCGGACGGCGACGTGCACGCGTTCGTCCACGGCGAGGCCGGGTTCGTCAAGCGGCTCCGCCGCCACCTGCGCCTGGAGCGGGGCATCCCGCTCGATCGGCTGTCGATCTCCGGCTACTGGCGCGCCGGGGTCGACGACGAGGGCTGGCGCGCGGTCAAGAAGGACTGGAACCGTCAGGTGGAGGCGGAGGAGGCCGCCGCCGTCGCCGGCTGACGCCACACGAACGACGGAACACCACCTCAGGCCGTCTCATCACACGTCTTACTCACCCCGCGGGTACGACCGCCTTACCTCTGATACCCCTTGTGTTAGACATGCGGAAAGCCTCCGCGGATCCGGTCACAGTGTGCTTGCCGTGACCAGATCAAGGAGAGGCGAGGCCCGGATGGCGCGTGGTGACAGCGGCATGCCTCCCGGCGTGCGACCGCTAACGGTGGGCGACCCGGTCATCGTCGGCCGACACCTCCTCCTCGGCCGCCTCGGCACGGGCGGCATGGGAGTGGTGTATCTGGCCGAACACCCTCAGGGCGGTCTGGTCGCGCTCAAGACACCGCACGCGGTGCATCTCAACGATGCCACGCTGAGGGCACGTTTCGCTGAGGAAGTGGCTTTCTCCCGCAGATTGGTCCCCTTCTGTACGGCAGCCGTCATCGAGGACGGCACCGACCAGGACCGCCCGTACCTGGTCACCGAGTACATTCCGGGCCCGGCGCTCTCGCAGGTCGTCATGGCCAGGGGGCCGCTCACGCCCGACCTGGCCTACGGCGTGGCGCTCGGCGTCGCCGCCGCGCTCGTGGCGGTGCACGAGGCGGGGCTCGTGCACCGCGATCTCAAGCCCGCCAACGTGCTCCTCTCCCCGGACGGGCCGCGGGTCATCGACTTCGGCATCGCCCGTGACGTCGACACGCTCGCCGCGCACACCCAGGCAGGGCTGGTCATGGGCAGCCCCGGCTGGGTCGCGCCGGAACGGCTGACCGGCGGCCCCGCGCTGCCGCCCTCCGACGTGTTCGCGTGGGGATGCCTGGTGGCGTTCGCGGCGTCCGGTCACCACCCGTTCGGCGGCGGCCCGGGCGCCGGCGCGGCCGGGGGAGCGGGCGGCGGGTCGGGCGGCGGGTCGGGCGGCGGCGTGCGCACTGGCGTGGGCGGCGGCGCGAACGGCGGGGTTGACGGGGCAGCCGACGCGGACGTGCTGGCCCGGCGCATCCTGTTCGACCCGCCCCGGCTGGAGGGCGTGCCCGCGATCGTGCGCCCGGCCGTCGCGGCGGCTTTGGCCAAGGAGCCCGCCGACCGGCCGAGGGCGGCCGACCTCCTGCGGGCGCTGCTGGCCGCGGGCGGCGTCGGCGACCCGTGGGACCTCCGGCAGGCGGTGAGGGACGTGCTGGCGCAGATCTGGACGCCGGTGCCGTACCCGCCAGGAGGCGGCGGCATCGGGCTCGCGCCCGCCGAGCAGGCGCGGCGGCGCCGGGCCAGGCGGGGAGCGCACCTGTCGCACGCCGGTTTCGCGGCCCTGGCCACCGTGTCGATCGCGGCCCTCACCGTGATCGCGGCCTCCGGCGGCGACGCGGCCCGCACGGAGGACGCCTCGCCGCCGCCCGCGAACCCGGCCGCCGTCGAGCCGCGGGCCAGCGCCGGCTCCACCGTCCGGCCCGCGGCCACGCCGACCCGGGGCCTGCTGCCGACCTGGCCGGGGACGGCGGCCCCGGTCACGTCCACGCCCACGGTCGCCGTCACGCGGACGCGTACGAGGGCCCCGGTCGTGGTGCTCAGCCCGTCGCCCGACCGTTCCGGACCGTCGCAGACCAGCGGCCCGGGAGAGCCCCGCGTCCCCGCCCCCGGCGAGTGCGCGGACCCCGCCGGCCGCAGGCGCGACGCGGCGGCCCGGCGGGACTGCCCGCGCCCGTCCGGCTCGATCACCACGATCCCCCAGGACGGCCCCGGCGAGCCGCCCGGCCCGTCCGCCTCGGTCACCGTCACCGCCACGCAGACCGGCACGCCCGATCCCTCGTGACGGACCGTTTCTCAGCGGGGGAAGACGGCGGCCAGCTCGGGGACGCGGGCGCGGTAGCCGTCGAGCAGCCGGCGGGCGGCCGACACCGAGTCGACCAGCGGGTGCAGCGCGAACGCCTCGACCGCCAGGTGGGCCGAGCCGGTCAGCGCCGCCTCGATCGCGGTCTGCTCGACCGCCTTGACCTGCTGGAGCAGGCCCAGGAAGCGGCCGGGCAGCGGCCGGGTGGCGAGCGCGCGCACCCCGGCGCCACCGACCGCGCACGGCACCTCCACCACCGCCTCCGCCGGCAGGCCGGGCACGGCGGCGCCGTTGCGCACGTTGAGGATCATGGTGGACGGCTCGCCGCGGGCGATGGCGGCCATGAGGGCGAGCGCGATGCCTTCGTACCCGCCCGCCTCCAGGTCGGCGGCGTCACGCGCGCCGGCGTCGGTGACGTCGCGGGCCTCGGCCATGTATGTCGCGTCGCGCTGCCTGCGAGCCCGCCGCCACGCGTCGAGCGCCTGCTGCGGCCGCGCCCGCGCGGCGGCGTAGAACGCCTCCTGCTGCCCGACCAGCGACTCCCCGCGGGTCTCCGCGGAGATCGCGGCGACCGCTTCGCGGGTGAAGTAGTAGTAATAGAGGTACTCGTTGGGCAGCGCCCCGAGTGTCCGCACCCATTCCGCGCCGAAGACGCGGGCCTCCTCCACCCGCCGCACCGCCACGTCGTCGGCCAG
>DASUCK010000458.1:0-22496 GCA_036276095.1 Nonomuraea sp.
CGCCGGGCCTTTCCGCCCTGCGGGTCCCCCACGCGCAGCAGCTTCACGTGCGCCGACACCCTTCACCCATACATCCGATGTCTTGCCTCCCGATGCTCGTGTGCCCGGGCGTGGCGTGTCAAGGGCACAACAGGACAATAAGGAAAGAAGCCACACCCCTCACCACGCCGCGAACACCCGAAACTCCAGCTCGGACATCAATCCTCGAAAGACATCGGAGGTCGAGGTCACCGCTCACATCGGGGCTCCTTGACGGTCGTACAGGGACGTAATAGAACACGTTTCAGTACGCTTTAACCAAGCGCTTGATCAAGAAGGTGAATACGGGTGCACATCGACCTCGTCGACAGGGACCGCTACGCCACCACCGGACCACCGCACGACCAGTTCGCCTGGCTGCGCGCGAACTCGCCCGTTCACCGGCACGACGGCGCGCCCGCCTTCTGGGCCGTCACCCGCTTCGAGGACGTCGTCCACGTCTCACGCCACTCCCACCTCTTCTCCTCGTACCGGAAACTCGCCCTGTTCGACGACCTGTCCGAAGAGCAGATCGCCCTCCAACGGCTCATGATGCTCAACCAGGACCCGCCCGAGCACACCCGCCGCCGTTCCCTGGTCAACCGCGGCTTCACCCCGCGCACGATCGGCGCCCTCGAACAACACATCCGCGACATCTGCGACGACCTTCTCGACAAGTGCTCCGGCGAGCTCGACTTCGTCACCGAGGTCGCCGCACCCCTCCCCCTGTACGTGATCTGCGAACTCCTCGGCGCACCCGTCTCCGACCGTGACAAGATCTTCACCTGGTCGAACCGCATGATCGGCGCCCAGGACCCGGACTACGCCGCCAGCCCCGCGGAAGGCTCCGCGGCCGCCATGGAGGTCTACGCCTACGCCAACCAGCTCGCCGCACAGCGCAGGGCCCACCCCCGTGATGACATCGTCACCAAGCTCCTCCAACCCGACGAGAACGGCGAAACTCTCGAAGAGAACGAATTTGATCTGTTCGTCCTGCTCCTGGTGGTCGCCGGCAACGAGACCACCCGCAACGCGGCCTCCGGCGGCATGCTCGCCCTCTTCGAACACCCCGACCAATGGGACCGCCTCGTCGCCGACCCCACCCTGGCCGGCACGGCCGCCGACGAGATCGTCCGCTGGGTCTCCCCCGTCAACATGTTCCGCCGCACCAGCACGACGGACCAGGTGCTGGGCGGGCAGCCCATCAAGGCCGACGACAAGGTGGTCGTCTTCTACGGCTCCGCCAACCGCGACAGCTCCGTCTTCCCGGACGCCGAGACCTTCGACATCGGCCGCACCCCGAACCCGCACATCGGCTTCGGAGGCGGCGGCGCCCACTTCTGCCTCGGCAACCACCTCGCCAAACTCGAACTCCGCGTCCTCTTCGAACAACTGGCCCGCCGCCATCCTCGCCTCCGCCAAACAGGCCCAGCCCGCCGTCTCCGCTCGAACTTCATCAACGGCATCAAAGAACTCCCCGTAACCACCGCCTGACCTCACCACCCCTCACCCTCCGAGCTCGCAAAGCGCCTCCGGCCATGCGATGTACCGAAGCCCGGGAAGAGCGGCGCCGCTGATCCTCATCCATATGCAGCGCGCTTCTCCGCACCGCGCTTCCCGGGCATGCCTTCTTGAGGAAGGCGATCGGAGATCAGAAATGCCGGTCGACCCGTGAATTGTTCACGCAGTCGCCGATATGTGTCCTCACCATCGGATGCCTGACATCGAGCGGGCCGCGCGGGTCACGCGGTCACCTCAACCGCCTAGATTGGCGATCATCGCATGCAGGAGTTCCGGGGTGCTGGTGGCTTGATGGGCAGCCACCCCCATAGCGTCGAATTCCTGTCTATAAAGGTCTACGTCCGCGCCCCTATCGAGGTAGAGCGCCTGGTTGAGGTGTTCGATGAAGACGACGTCCGGCAACGAGGAATCGCCGAACCGGAGGATGGAAAACTGGCTGCCTTCCCTGCGCGGAGCAGCGAGCGGGAGAATTTGTATGATCACATTCGGAAGGCTGCCGACCTCAATGAGATGCTCCAGTTGAGCGCGCATGATTTCGCGGTTGCCGACCGGCCGGAGCAGGACGGCTTCGTCGATCACGAACCATAGGTGCGGGGCTGCCGGTTGGCGGAGCAGTTGCTGGCGCCTTATTTTGACGTCGACTCGACGCGCTCGCTCACTCGACGGAATGCCTTTCTGGCCGGAGGTCTCAAGTGCGTCGGCGTACTCGCGGGTCTGCAGCAGATCAGGGACGTGGATGGCTTCGAAACCGCGAATGGCCGAGGCCGCCTCCTCCAGGCCCAGATACGTGTGGAACCAACTGGGGATGACGTCGGAATAGCGATGCCACCAGCCCGGCGCGTTCGACTGCCGCGCCATGCCGAGCAAGGCCTCGCGTTCGGCTTCGTCGGTCACCCCGTACACCGTGAGCAGATCCGCGACGTCGCGCTCCTTGAAGCCGATACGCCCCATTTCCATCCGGCTGATCTTCGACTGGCTGGCGCGGATCGCGTGTGCGGCATCCTCGGCAAGGATGCCCTTGGCTTCGCGAAGGCGTCGCAGCTGAGAACCGAGCAGGATGCGCAGCACCGTGGGGCCGCCCGGAGAAGGACTGCCCGTCTTCAGCGTCACGCCCGGCTCCTGGCCCGCCGGTTCGCCCATGAATGCTCCCGTCATCAGCTCGCAGGCGGAGTACCAGCATCTTACGGGTCTGCCGAACACCCTCCGGAATGCATATGCATCACGATGCACTTGCATCTGCACGCGCATGCGGCCATGATGGCGTTGCGCTACTCGGGGCCGCAAGGCCGCACCGCCGCTACAGTCCAGCACGGAAGTCGAGGTCGTCATGGGCACGCAGCAGAACGATCCGGAATCCCAGCCCGACACCGCCGAATCTCGGCCGTTACTGAGCTCGCGCGGGCTGCTCATCATCCTGACCGCCGTCTTGATCGGTGTAGTGGTAGCGATGCAGCCGGCGCTCGCCGTGCCCATGGGAATCGGCATTGCCGTAGTGACGCTGCTGGTGAAGATCGTCGGCCATTGATCGAGCCCGGGTGCGATGGCCATGCACCCAGGGAACGGGGGTTGTACCGGGTGGTCATGGTGAGGGATGCGTTCCAGCGCGATGGCGAACCCGGGTCGTCGAACCGCTGGGGCGTCGAAGCGGGTGGGCCGGCGTTCGGTGGTCAGGGGCGGTGGGGGCGGGTTCGGGCCAGGGGTTGGAGTGGGAGCGGCGGCGGGCGGCGCGGATCTCGCGGAGGATGCGGATCATGCCGTCCGGGCCGGGTTGCCAGCCGCGATCGATCAGGGTGTTGGCGACGTGGTGGAGGAGGTCGGCGATCTGGCCGGGAATGACGTCTCGCCGGACGGCGATCACCCGCCAGCCCCGGCGGCGCAGCTCTTCTCGGCGGTCGGTGTCGCGTTGCTGGTCGGCGGGTGAGGTGTGGTGTGCTTGGCCGTCGTATTCGACTGCGACCTTGAATTCCTCCCAGCCGAGGTCGAGCCGTGCGTAGCGGTGGCCGTCCAGGGCCACTCTGATCTGGGTGGCGGGTCTGGGGAGGCCGCCTTCCACGAGGATGACGCGGAGCCAGCTCTCGCGGGGAGAGGCGGCTCCGGGGTCGGCGAGGCTGAGGGTGTCGCGTACGCGCCAGGTGTTGAGTGGGCGGTGCCACAATGCGTTGAGGTCGACCCCCCTGCGGGCGAACTGGTCGAGAATCGCCACGCCCTCCATGCGCGGCAGCCAGCGGGCGCAGTCGAGAGCCGTGCGTTCCTGGGTGGTGATGCGGACGCCCTCGTGCTCGGTGACGTCGTGGCCGGGCAGCGAGGCCACGTAGGTGACGCAGCCCGGGACTGCCAGGTGGCTGGAGGCGGTCAGCTCGATGGGCCAGTCGTCCTGCGGGGAGGGAAGGACGTCGAGGCCCCAGATGGTGGCGGCCGTCTGGCGGCAGGCCACGGCTTTCGGGATCGAGCGGGTGATCTGCCTGGCGCGATCGGTGAGGGATGAGCGCAGCGGGTTCATGCCGCCAAGCTTGCTGTGAAGAAGTGGTCAGGCATGCGGCCGAGCGTGATTCTGTGGATGACCGTGGCCTGTCCACAACCGCACCGTACGCCCGTCGGCGTGCGGCAGCCGAGCCGGCCGCCGAGGGGGACGCCGCGGCGACGCGTGAAGAACAGGGATCACGGCCAGGAGCTGTCCTGGTCGGGGTCGCCGCCGGCGGAGAGGAGCCTCAGGTCCGATTCGACCATCATGGCGACCAGCTCGTCGAACGACACGCGCGGCTCCCACCCCAGCTGCGCCCGCGCCTTCTTCGGGTCGGCGCACAGCAGGTCGACCTCGGCCGGGCGGTGCAGGGACTGGTCGGTGACGACGTACCGCTCCCAGTCGAGCCCCGCCGCGCTGAAGGCGGCCTCCACCAGCTCGCGCACCGACTTCATCCGGCCGGTGCCGATCACGTAGTCCTCGGGGTTGGCGGTCTGGAGCATGAGGTGCATGGCCTTGACGTAGTCGCCGGCGAAGCCCCAGTCGCGTCTGGCCTCCAGGTTGCCGAGGCGTAGTTCGGTGGCCAGGCCGAGCTTGATGCGGGCCACGCCGAGCGACACCTTGCGGGTGACGAACTCGGCGCCGCGGCGCGGGGACTCGTGGTTGAAGAGGATGCCCGACACGGCGAACATGCCGTACGACTCGCGGTAGTTCTGGGTGAGGAAGTGCCCGTAGGCCTTGGCGACGCCGTACGGGGATCGGGGGTGGAAGGCGGTGCCCTCGTTCTGCGGGGTCTCGGTGACCTGGCCGAACATCTCGGACGACGAAGCCTGATAGAAGCGGATCTGCCCAGAGCCGCCCCCGCCCGAAGCCCCCCGCGACACCCCCGAGCACACCCGGATGGCCTCCAGCATGCGCAACACGCCCATCCCGGTCACCTCAGCGGTGAGCTCGGCCTGCTCCCACGACATGGGCACGAAGGAGATCGCCCCCAGGTTGTAGACCTCGTCAGGCTGAACCCGTTCCACCGCGGAGATCAGCGACCCCTGGTCGAGCAGGTCGCCCCGGACCACCCGCACGTCGGCGAGGAGCTTGCGCATCCGCGACACGCGCGGGTTGGCCTGGCCCCTGGCCAGCCCCCACACCTCGTACCCCTGCACCAGCAGGTGCTCCGCCAAGTAGGAACCGTCCTGGCCGGTGATGCCGGTGATCAGAGCGCGCCTGGCCAAGGGGTCCTCCAACGATCGCGTACCGCAGCCCTTTGGGACGGGAATGTACAGCCCTGCCCTGGGAATGAACATCAAGCGGCCTAGAACGCGTTCCACCGAACCACGCTCGGTTACAGTAACGTCGCAGTTCGCACGGCTTGCGCAGGCGAATGTGAACAATTCCAGGTGACCTACCGAATGGTAGCCTTCTCGGGCTAAGGTCAACATTTACGATCTCACTCGGTGGAGAGGGGTGTCCGTGCGGGACCGAGCGCTGCGGATCGCACTGCTGTCCTACCGCAGCAAGCCCACCTGTGGCGGCCAGGGGGTCTACCTCCGCCACCTGAGCCGCGAGCTGGTCGCACTGGGCCACCACGTCGAGGTGTTCTCCGGCCAGCCCTATCCCGAGCTGGACGAAGGCGTCATCCTGCGCGAGGTGCCCAGCCTTGACCTCTACCGGGACGAAGACCCGTTCCGCACGCCCAAGCTGCACGAATACCGCGACTGGATCGACTGGCTCGAAGTGGGCACGATGTGGACGGCCGGTTTCCCCGAGCCGCTGACGTTCACCCTGCGCGCCTACCGCGAGCTGAAGAAGCGGGTCGGCGACTTCGACGTGGTGCAGGACAACCAGACCCTCGGCTACGGCCTGCTCGGCATCAAGAAGCTGTTCCCCGTGGTGGGCACCATCCACCACCCGATCAGCGTCGACCGGCGCATCGAGCTGGAGGCCGCGACCGGCGCGAAGCGGCTGACCATGCGCCGCTGGTACGGGTTCGTCCGGATGCAGGCGCGGGTCGCGCCCCGGCTCAGCCCCATCCTCACCGTCAGCGAGTCGTCGCTGGCCGACATCCACCGCGACTTCAACGTCCCGCAGGCCAACATGCGGCTGATCCCGCTCGGCGTCGACACCCGCTACTTCCACCCCCGCCCGGGCAAGCCGCGGCGCAAGGGCTCGATCGTGGCGGTGGCCAGCGCCGACTCCCCCATGAAGGGCGTCGCGACGCTGCTGCGCGCGGTCGCCAAGGTCGCCACCGAGCGCGAGGTCAACCTCACCGTGGTGAGCAGGCCCACCCCAGGCGGCCCGACCGAGCAGCTCGTCCAGGAGCTGTCGCTGCAGGACCGGGTGCGGTTCGTGCACGGCATCAGCGACGACGAGCTGGGCGAGCTGATCGCCACCTCGGAGATCTCGGTGGTGCCCTCGCTGTACGAGGGATTCTCGCTGCCCGCGGTCGAGCACATGGCCTGCGGCACGCCTCTCGTGGCCAGCCGTACGGGCGCGCTGCCCGAGGTCGTCGGCGACGCGGCCGTGCAGGTGCCGCCGGGCGACGCGGAGGAGCTGGCGGCCGTGCTGCGCCGCCTGCTCGACTCGCCGGAGGAGCGCGAGCGGGTGGGCCAGGCGGGGTACGACCGCGTGATGGAGCGCTACACCTGGCACGTCGTGGCCAAGCGGACCGTCGAGGCCTACCACGAGGCCATCGAGACCCACACGAGGAGATAGCGACCAGTGCTGACCGTGGACTTCGCCCGGCTGCCCGTCGGGCCCGGCGTGCGCGTGCTCGACCTGGGCTGCGGCGGCGGCCGGCACGCCTTCGAGGTGCTGCGCCGCGGGGCGGACGTGATCGCCTTCGACATGGACCAGTCCGAGCTGGACAGCGTGGCCGCCATGTTCGCGGCCATGGACAAGGCGGGCGAGGTGCCGCCCGGGGCCACCGGCGAGACCGTCCAGGGCACGGCGCTCGACATGCCGTTCGAGGACGAGAGCTTCGACCGGGTGATCGCGGCCGAGGTGCTGGAGCACATCCCCGACGACATGGCCGCCATGCGGGAGATCTTCCGGGTGCTGAAGCCCGGCGGCACGGCGGCGGTGACCGTGCCGGCGTTCCTGCCCGAGCGCATCTGCTGGGCGCTGGACGAGGCGTACCACACCGCGCCGGGCGGCCACGTGCGCATCTACACGCTGGCCGAGCTGTCGGCCAAGCTGAAGTCCACCGGGTTCGCGATCGGCCCCCACCACCACGCCCACGGCCTGCACGCGCCGTACTGGTGGATCAAGTGCGCGGTCGGCGTCGACAACGACGACCATCCGCTCGCGAAGGCGTACCACGAGTTGCTGGTCTGGGACATCATGAAGCGCCCGGCCGCGACCCGCGTCGCCGAGGCCGTGCTCAACCCGATCATCGGCAAGAGCGTGGTCCTGTACGTCCGGAAGCCATGATCTCCCGCGCCGAGGCCGTGCGGACGGCCGAGAGCATCGCGGCGATCCAGCAGGAGGACGGCGGCGTCCCGTGGCCCGAGGGGCACGTCGACGCGTGGAACCACGTCGAGTGCCTGATGGCCATGTCCGTCGCGGGGCTGGCGGAGCCGGTGCGGCGCGGCTACGACTGGCTGGCCCGCCACCAGCGGGCCGACGGGTCGTGGCCGATGAAGCTGGTCGACGGCGTGCCCACGGAGCCGGGCGGGGAGACCAACCACGCCGCGTACGTCGCCGTCGGGCTCTGGCACCACCACCTCGTCACCGGCGACCGGGACGTCACCGAGGAGCGCTGGCCCATGGTCAAGGCGGCGCTCGACTACG
Source organism: Nonomuraea sp. (assembly GCA_036276095.1). GTDB lineage: Bacteria > Actinomycetota > Actinomycetes > Streptosporangiales > Streptosporangiaceae > Nonomuraea. The sequence continues at coordinate 7,787 of DASUCK010000458.1, forward strand.
TGGCGGGGCTGCAGACCGAGCGCGGGGAGATCGTCTGGGAGCGGGACGCGCGGGGGCGGCCCTCGACCTACGCGCTGCTCACCGGGTGCTCCTCCATCCACCAGGGGCTTCGCTGCGGCGTCCGGCTGGCCGAGCACCTCGGGGACCCGCAGCCGCACTGGGAGCTGGCCGCCGACCGGCTGGCGCACGTGCTGGCCGCGCATCCCGAGGCGTTCGCCGACAAGAGCCGCTTCTCCATGGACTGGTACTACCCGGTGCTCGGCGGCGCGGTGCGCGGGCGGGCGGGGGCGGAGCTGCTGGAGCGGGAGTGGGCCACGTTCGTGGTGCCGGGGCTCGGCATCCGGTGCGTGTCGGACCAGCCGTGGGTGACCGGGGCCGAGACGTGCGAGCTGGTGCTGGCCCTGGACGCGCTCGGCGACCGGGACCGCGCCGTCGCCCTGTTCGCCGACGTGCAGCATCTCCGGCACGAGGACGGCTCGTACTGGACGGGGTGGCAGTTCGCCAACCGCAAGCACTTCCCGCACGAGCGGTCGGGCTACACCGCGGCGGCGGCCGTGCTGGCCGCGGACGCGCTGCTGGAGCTGTCGCCCGGGGCCGGGCTGTTCCGGGACATCGCCGGCACGTCCGTGTACGACCCGGACGTGTGCGGGTGCACGGCGCCGATCCTGCCGCCACAGCGGCACTGACCTGGACGCAACCGCTTTTGCGGGTTCTTTGCCGGGGAAATCCGGTGTGCCGCCGACTCGGGACGCAATGGGGTCACTAGCTTCGGGAGTGGCCGTACGAGGCGTCTTCTGGGGAAGCGTGGGCGACACGGGCACAACATCGTTCTTGGATCAGGCGGGGATCCGGCCGACACTGACCCCGGCGAAGGGGCTGCGGAGATTCCTGGTCAAGGATTCTCTGGAGTCCGATCTGGGCCGGCGAAGGTTCCGGCAGAGAAATGGAGCTTCTCGGACAGTCTTCTCGAAAGCTGAAAAATCGTACATTTTCGGCTTCAATGCGGTGCTGTCGCGAGAAGTGGAGAAAGTTGAGGATATTCCGGTTGAGCAGCGGCCCTTCGGCTACGAAGGGGCGGCTGCCGCCTCCACCGTCCTCGACCTGCTCACCTTGACGCGGGGCCGGCGCCTTCACGAGCTACTCACCGGCCCCGCCCAGCATCACCGGCACGCCGCCTACCTCGGCGCCGGTCGCGGGTACGCCCTGCTGCGCCTGCGTCCCGTACGCGGGGCGCGGCAGGCGCACCCGCTGCTGCGGTGGCTGGCCGTGGACGGGTTCGGGTTCCAGTGGAGCCTGGCGCGGGCCGACCGGATGATCGGCGAGCGCACCATGCCCGACCTGCTCACGCGGGCCCACTGCGCGGTGTTCGACCAGGGGCTCGGGCGGCTGCTCTGGTACCACGACTGCGCCTCGCCGGACGACGTGGCGGCCAGGATCGCGGGCTTCCCCGCGGGGCGGCGGGCCGACCTGTGGAGCGGGGTCGGGTTCGCGGCCACGCACACCGGCGGAGCCGAGGGCGACGAGCTGTACTGGCTGACCGAGCACGCCGGCTCGGACGGGTTCCGCGCCCACCTGGCGCAGGGGTGCGCGTTCGCGGTGGCCGCGCGGCTGCCGTCGGGGACGCTGCCGGACCACGCCGTGCAGGCCGTGCCGATCCTGGCCGGGGCCGACCCGGAGGAGGTGGCCGCCTGGACCGACCGGGCGCTCATCGAGCTCGGCCACGAGGCGCGTACGCATGAGGACTTCCGCTCGTGGCAGTCGCAGATCCGGCACTCCTGGACCCGCCGCCACCGCCGCTGAGTCAGATGCCGGGACCGACCCGCTCCAGCACACGGATCGAGCCCTTCGCCGACACCTCGGCGAAGGCCCCCGACTCCAGCGCCCGCAGGTAGACCTGGTACGGCGCCTGCCCGCCCGCGGCGGGGTCGGGATAGACGTCGTGGAAGACCAGCCCGCCGCCGGCCATGACGTGCGGCGCCCAGCCCTCGTAGTCGCGGGTCACCGGGTCCTCGGAGTGGCCGCCGTCGATGAAGAGCATGCCGAGCGGCGCCGTCCACAGCGCGGCCACCCGCTCCGAGCGGCCGACGACGGCGATCACCTCGTCCTCCAGGCCGGCGGCGGCGATGGTGGCGCGGAAGGTGGGCAGGGAGTCCATCTTGCCGAACCGGAGGTCCATAAGCGTCGGGTCGTGGTGGGCCCAGCCGGGCTGGATCTCCTCCGAGCCGCGGTGGTGGTCGACGGTCACGACCACGGAGCCGGCGAGCCGGGCCGCCGCGCCGAGGTAGACCGTGGACTTGCCGCAGTAGGTACCGATCTCGCAGATGGGGCCGAGGGCGCCGTACCGGCAGGCGGCCTCGAACAGCGCCAGGCCCTCTTCGTCCGGCATGAACCCCTTGGCGTGCTTGGCCGCGAAGAGCAGCTGTGACGGCATCGTCATGGAAGTGCACCCTAGCCGAACCGAATAACATTCCAGCGAAGCCTTGCAGGCTTCTTCTGTAACCTGTTCTACTTGGCTCGTGAATCAGCGCGCTCGCATCGCGATGCCGGACGACGACGTGGCCGCCCTCCTGGCCGGCTCCCGCAAGCTGCAGCTGGCCACCATCAACCCCGACGGCACGCCCCACCTGGTCACCATGTTCTACGGCCTCGACGGGGGCCGCATCGCCTTCTGGACCTACGCCAAGGCGCAGAAGGCCCGCAACCTCGCCCGCGACCCCCGCCTGAGCTGCCTGGTCGAGACCGGCGAGACGTACGACGAGCTCCGCGGGGTCCTGGTGTACGGCAAGGCCGAGCCGGTCCCCGACCGGGACCGCGTGCTCGACGTCGGCATGCTGATCGCCCGCGGGATGACCCCCGGCGTGCCGGACGACCTGCTGCGGCCGTACGTCGAGCAGACCGGGCGGAAGAGGGTTGCGTACGTCGTGGAGCCGACGAGAGTGGTCTCATGGGACCACAGGAGGCTGTCATGAAAGTCACAGTGGACGAGCTGGTCTGTGAGGCCAACGCGGTGTGCATGGGTCTCGCGCCCGAGGTGTTCGAGGTCGACGACGACGACCACCTCCACATCCTGCTTCCAGAACCACCCCCCGACCTGCGGGACCGCGTCCGGCACGCGGTGCGGTCCTGCCCCAAAGCCGCTCTGACCATCGAGGAATAGGCCCTCGAGGCGACCAGTCTTCGAGCCGGAGGAGGAACCCCACATGCGCGCCGCCATCCTGCACGCGGTAGGCAACGACAAGCTCGAGATCCGCGACGACGTCACGCTCGCCCCGGTCGGCCCCGCGGACGTCCGGGTGCGGATCAGGGCCACCGGCGTCTGCCACTCGGACCTGTCGGCCATGTCCGGCGTGCTGCCGCAGCCCGTGCCGCTCGTCCCCGGTCACGAGGGGGCCGGCGAGGTGGTCGAGGTCGGCGAGCACGTCACCTCCGTCCACCCGGGCGACCACGTGGTCATCAGCTGGCGGCCGGCCTGCCAGGAGTGCGACCTCTGCCTCGGCGGGCAGCCGTACCTGTGCATGAAGTACGTGATCGAGTCCTTCAGCAAGGGCAACTTCCGGTTCGGCGGCGACGGGACGACCGCGTTCGGGATGGCCGGTTGCGGCACCTGGGCCGAGGAGATCGTGGTGCCGAAGGAGGGCGTGGTCAAGATCGACACCGACGTGCCGTGGGAGGTCGCCGCCCTGATCGGCTGCGGCATCACCACCGGCGTCGGCGCCGCACTCAACACCGCCAAGGTGCGTCCAGGCTCCACCGTGGCGGTGGTCGGCTGCGGCGGCGTGGGCCTGTCGGTCATCCAGGGCGCGCGCGTCGCCGGCGCGCGGGCGATCCTCGCGGTGGACCCGCTGGAGTCCAAGCACGAGCTGGCCACCAAGGTCGGCGCCACGAAGGCGGTCACGCCCGAAGGGGTGCCGGACGCGGTCAACGAGCTCACCGGCGGCGCCGGCTTCGACTACGGCTTCGAGGTGGTCGGCAAGTCGGCCACCATCCAGAGCGCCTGGCAGGTCACCCGGCCCGGCGGCGACGTCATCGTGGTCGGCGCGGGCGCCATGGACGACATGGTCTCGTTCTCGGCGTTCAGCCTGCTGTTCGAGGGCAAGAACCTGCTGTCCAGCCTGTACGGCGAGGCCGACGTGCGGCACGACTTCCCGTACTTCGCCAAGCTCTACAAGGCCGGCCGGCTCGACCTCGAATCGATGATCAGCTCCCGCATCCGGCTCGCCGACCTGAACGACGCCGTCGCGGCCCTGCGGGACGGCGAGGCGCTGCGCCAGATCGTCCTCATCGACTGACGTCGCCGGGGCGAATGCCCTGGTCACCGGCGAGGGAACCGCACTCCGCCTTCCTGCTCTGCTACAGCTAGTAGCAGCACCCTCACAGAAAGGAAGGCACGTTGCGTCGACTCGCATCCATGCTGGCCGCCGCCGCCATCGGGGCCTCGACCCTGATGGCCGCGCCCGCCTTCGCCGAGACACGGTCTCCGGCGGCGACTCAGCACCAGCTGGCCCCACTCCACGACCCAGGTGAGCCGTGGTGGGTGCTCGCCTGGGCACTGAAGAGATGGGACCGCTGGGAGAACTGGAACCGGTGGGACGACCAGTGGCACAAGATGTACCTCTGGAAGTACTACGAGGACCTCGCCGACGAAGACCACGACGACTGACCACCGACCGACCACCGACCATCGATCAGCTGAACAGCGATCACTGAACAGCGATCATCTGCTCAGTGATCAGATGCACAGCGATCAGATGCACAGTGATCGACACCGGCGGCCTGGCGCACATCCCGCGCCAGGCCCCTTTTCGTCCCGCCGGGCGCGCGGAGGCCCCGGCGGCTCCTCGGGGCACCTCCGGGAACCGCCGGGGCGACGACCCGGAGCGGGCTACGTCGTGGAGAAGGCGGCGTCGAAGGCCGTGGCGGGCGGGGTGATGGAGTTGAGGGTTCGGATGTAGGACAGCGCCTCCTTGGCGCCGTCCAGGCGGTCCATGCCGGCGTCCTCCCACTCGATCGAGATCGGGCCGTCGTACCCGATCGCGTTCAGCGCGCGGAAGCAGTCCTCCCACGGGACGTCGCCGCGGCCCGTCGAGACGAAGTCCCAGCCGCGGCGCATGTCGGCCCACGGCAGGTGCGAGGACAGGCGGCCCCTGCGGCCGTCGCCGACGCGCATGCGGGTGTCCTTGCAGTCGACGTGGTAGATGCGGTCCTTGAAGTCGAGGATGAAGCCCACGGGGTCGAGGTCCTGCCACACCATGTGGGACGGGTCCCAGTTGAGGCCGAACGCCGGCCGGTTGCCGACGGCCTCCAGCGCCCGGACCGTCGTGTAGTAGTCGTAGGCGATCTCGCTCGGGTGGACCTCGTGGGCGAAACGCACGCCGACCTCGTCGAAGACGTCGAGGATGGGGTTCCAGCGGTCGGCGAAGTCCTGGTAGCCGGCGTCGATCGCGGACGCGGGCACGGGCGGGAACATGGCCACCATGTGCCAGATCGACGACCCGGTGAACCCCACGACCGTGGTGACGCCGAGCAGCGCCGCGGCCCTGGCGGTGTCCTTCATCTCCTCGGCGGCCCGCTGCCGCACGCCCTCGGGCTCGCCGTCGCCCCAGATGCGGGCCGGGAGGATGCCCTTGTGCCGCTCGTCGATGGGGTGGTCGCAGACGGCCTGGCCGACCAGGTGGTTGGAGATCGTCCAGACCTTGAGGCCGTGCTTGTCGAGCTGGGCCTTCTTCTGCTCCACGTACGACGGCTCCGCCACGGCCTGGGCGACGTCGAAGTGGTCGCCGGAGCAGGCGATCTCAAGGCCGTCGTAGCCCCATTCGGCCGCCAGCCGGCACACCTCCTCGAACGGCAGGTCCGCCCACTGTCCGGTGAACAGCGTGACTGGTCGCATCGCGTCAATCCTCCACGTTCGTGTAGCGGCTGCCGTCAGCCGCGCTCCGCTCGACCGCCTCCAGGACCCGCTGCACCCGCAGCCCGTCGGCGAACGACGGCGCCGGGTCGGCTCCGGTGGCGATCGCCTCCAGGAAGTCCTTGATCTCGTGAGTGAAGGTGTGCTCGTAGCCGAGACCGTGGCCGGGCGGCCACCAGGCGCCGACGTACGGGTGGTCGGGCTCGGTGACCAGGATCCGCTCGAAGCCGGCGCCGCCCGCGCTGTACCACAGCTCGTTCATGGACTCGAAGTCGAAGGCCAGGCTGCCGAGCTGGCCGTTGATCTCGATGCGCATGGCGTTCTTGCGGCCGGTGGCGAACCGGGTGGCCTCGAACGAGGCCAGCGCCCCGCCCGACATCCGGCCGATGAACAGCGCGGCGTCGTCGACCGTGACCTCGCCGGTCGCGTCGGCACGGGTGGCGCCGAGCCCGGCCGACTCCCCGGCCAGCGGCCGCCGCTTGATGAAGGTCTCCGTGAGCGCCGACACACCCACCACGCGCTGCCCGGTGACGAACTCGGCCGCGTCCACGATGTGGGAGCCGATGTCGCCGAGCGCGCCGGCCCCGGCCTTGTCCTTCTGCAGCCGCCACACCAGCGGGAACTCCGGATCGACGATCCAGTCCTGCAGGTACTGGGCGCGCACGTGCCGGATCTCGCCGAGTTTGCCCTCCTCGACGTACCGGCGGGCGAGCGCGACCGCGGGCACCCGCCGGTAGTTGAAGGCCACCATGCTCTTGCCGGGCGCCGTGGCCGCCGCCGCGACCATGGCCTCGGCCTCGGCCACGGTGTTGGCCAGCGGCTTCTCGCAGATCACGTGCTTGCCGGCGGCAAGGGCGGCGACGGCGATCTCGGCGTGCGAGTCGCCGGGCGTGCAGATGTCCACGATCTGCACGTCGTCGCGCTTGACCAGCTCTCTCCAGTCCGTCTCCACCGCGGCCCAGCCGAGTTGTCCGGCGGCGGCTTCCGCGCGGTCCTTCGACCGGCCGCTCAGCACCGCCATGCGGGGTGCCAGCGGCAGGTCGAAGAACGCCCCCACGCTGCGCCAGGCCTGCGAGTGGACACGGCCCATGAAGGCGTAGCCGACCATGCCCACACCGATGGTGGTCTTGTCTGACATGCAACCCCCGATCAGGATTCGAAGCCGAGTGGCAGGTACTGCTCGACGTTATCCTTCGTGATGGTCTCCGAGGCCAGCGTGATCGACTGTGGCACCTGGTTCTCCACCAGGTCACTCATGCCCTTTCCCTGCGCGATCAAGCGGGCCAGCCTGACGGCCGACGAGGCCATCGTGGGGCTGTAGGTGACGGTGGCCTGCAGCACCGACGTGCCCGACTGGATCTCCCGCATGGCGTTCAGCGAGCCCGCCCCGCCGACCATGACGAACTCGTTCCGGTTGGCCTCCTTGATGGCCGCGAGCACGCCGACGCCCTGGTCGTCGTCGTGGTTCCACAGCGCGTCGATCTTGCTGTGCGCCTGGAGCAGGTTCGTGGCCACCTCGTTGCCGGTCTCGACGGTGAACTGGGCGTCCTGCTTGGCCGTGACGCTGAACCCGTACGTCTTCAGCGCGTCGGCGAAGCCGCGGCTGCGGTCCTGCGTCAGCGGCAGCGTGGCGATGCCCTGGATCTCCACGATGACCGGGTTCTGCACGCCCTTGTCCTTGAGCGACTTGCCGATGAAGTGCCCGGCCGCGACGCCCATGCCATAGTTGTCGCCGCCGATCCACGTCCGGTACGCCAGCTTGTCCGGAAAGATCCGGTCCAGGTTGATCACCGGGATGCCGGCCTCCGTGGCCTGCAGCGCGACCTGGTTGAGCTGCTGGCCGTCGTTCGGCAGGATCACCAGAGCGTTGACCTTCTGGGAGATCAGCGACTCGACGGCGGAGATCTGCTGGTTGATGTCGTTCGTGGGCTCGACCGGCTTCCAGTCGATGTCGGCGTACTGCTTGGCGGTGGCCTCGGCGTTCTTGGCGATGGCCGCGATCCAGCCGTGGTCGGCCGCCGGCGCGGAGAAGCCGATCGTGACCCGCTGGCCCGGCTGGTCGTTGCCGCTCGCCGCGGGGGCGGGAGCGGATGATGCCGAGGTGGGCGCGGCCGCCGGCTCGTTGCTGGTGCAGCCGGCCGCCAGCAGCGCGGCCCCGCCGAGTCCGCCGACGAGGAATCCCCTGCGGGCGACGTTCTCACTCATGGTGCTCTCTCCTTCAGGTTCCGCCGCTGGAGAAGGACGGCGACGACGATGATCAGGCCCTTGGCGATCAGCTGGTCGCTGGTGTTGAGGCCGTTGAGGATGAACAGGTTCGTGATGAGGGTGAAGATCAGCAGGCCCAGGATGGAGCCCATGATCGTCCCCCGGCCCCCGGTGAGCAGCGTGCCGCCGATGATCACGGCGGCGATGGCGTCCAGTTCGTACAGGTCGCCGTGGGTGGACGAGCCGGTCGTGGTCCTGGCCATGATGAGGATGGCGGCGATGCCGCAGCACAGGCCGGACAGCGCGTAGAGCAGCATGGTGTGCCGGCGCACGTCGATGCCGGCCAGCCGGGCCGCCTCGGGGTTGCCCCCGACCGCGTACGTCCGCCGCCCGAACGTCGTCCGGTTCAGCAGCACCCACCCCAGCACCACGACCAGGGCGAAGACGTACACCAGGAGCGGGATGCCGAGCAGCCGCGTGGTCGACAGCTCCACGATCGCGGAGTTCTCGCCCTGGATGAGCTGGGTCCTGCGGTCGGACATCCGCTGCGCCAGGCCGCGGGCGGCCACCAGCATGGCCAGCGTGGCGATGAACGGCACCAGCCGCCCGTAGGCGATCAGCCATCCGTTGACCAGCCCCGCGCCGGTGCCGACGAGGATGGCGCACATCGCCATCACCCACGGCCCGTACGACTGCGTGGCCAGGGTCGTGGCCCAGACCGAGGCCAGCGCCATGACCGCGCCGACCGACAGGTCGATGCCGCCACCGATGATCACGAACGTGGCGCCGACCGTGATCACGCCGATCGTGGCCGCCAGCGACAGGATGCTGACCAGGTTGGACGCGGTGGCGAAGTTGTCGAATCTGGTGACCAGACCCACGACCACCAGGATCGCGAGCGCCCCGAGCAGGCCGAGATGTCGCATCTCCCCGATCGCCAGGCGGCTCGACAGCGCCGGCGCGGGCGCCTTGGTGAGCCGGTCCGTTGTGGGCTCGCTCATCACGCCGCCCTCCCATTCATGATCATGTCGAGTACGCGGTGCTCGTCCAGCTCCGCCGCCGCCCCTTCGTGGATGACCGACCCCTCGCGCAGCACCAGAACGCGATCGGCCAAACCGAGCACCTCGGGCACCTCGCTGGACACCAGGAGCACGCCGATGCCGCGCTTGGCCAGGTCGTGGACGACGGCGTACAGCTCGGCCCGCGCGCCCACGTCCACGCCCCTGGTCGGCTCGTCGAGCAGGAGCAGTTTGCGGCCGCCGAGCAGCCAGCGGGCGAGCACGGCCTTCTGCTGGTTACCGCCGGAGAGCGTCCGGATCGGGCGTTCGGGGTCGGGCGGGCGGATGTCCAGCATCTCCGACAGGCGTCTGGCCTCGTCGCGCTCGCGCTTGCGGTCGATCCAGCCGAACCTGGCGAAACCCGGCAGGCTGCCGAGCGTGATGTTCGCGGTGACCGTCTGGTCGAGGATGAGGGCCTGCGCCTTGCGCTCCTCCGGGGCCAGGCCCATGCCGTTCCGCACGGTGCCGACGACGCCGCGGCGCACCGGCTTCCCGTCGAGCAGGACGCGGCCGGAGGCGGGACGGGCGCCGTAGACGGCCTCCAGGATCTCCGAACGGCCCGAGCCGACCAGGCCCGCCAGGCCCACGATCTCGCCCGCCCGCACGCTGAACGACACGCCGGAGAACACGCCGGGAGAGCTGAGGTCCTCGACGCGGAGCACCTCGTCGCCGAGCTCGCGGCCGCCGCGCGGCGGGAAGACGTACTCGACGTTCCTGCCGGTCATGAGGGAGACGATCTGCGCGGTCGGCGTGTCGCGGGCGGGCAGGCCGACGGCGACCGTACGGCCGTCCTTCAGCACCGTGACCCGGTCGCCGATCTCGCGGATCTCCTCCAGCCGGTGGGAGATGTAGACCACGGCCACGCCCTGGGCGGTCAGCTCGCGGATGATGCGGAACAGGTTGGCCACCTCGTCGTGGGCGAGGGCCGCCGACGGCTCGTCCATGATGATCAGGCGGGCCTCGTGCGAGAGCGCCCTGGCCATCGAGACGACCTGCTTGGCCGCCGGCGACAGCCGGCCGACCTCGGCCGACGGGCGGATCTCCGGGTGACCGAGGCGCTCCAGCACCGCCCGGGCGGCCTTCCTGGCCGCCGCCCGCTGGACGAAGCCGAAGCGGGCGTGCTCGTGGCCGAGGTAGATGTTCTCCGCCACGCTGAGCCCGTCGACCAGGTCGAGCTCCTGGTAGATGGTGGCGAAGCCGAGCTTGATGGCGTCGATCGGGCTGTTCGGCCGGACCTGCTCGCCGTTGAAGACGATGGTGCCCTCGTCCGGCTGGTGCACGCCGGCCAGGACCTTGATCAGGGTGGACTTGCCGGCGCCGTTCTGGCCGAGCAGGCAGTGCACCTCGCCGGCTCGTACGTCCAGGTCGACCCCGTCCAGCGCGCGCACGCCGGGGAACTGCTTGACGATGCCTTTCATGACCAGCATCGGTCGTCCCTATCTTTCAGCGGTGTGGCTTCAGGCGTTGACAATGCGGTTGATGTTGTCGGGTGACAGGTAGTGCTCGACGGCGAGCAGCCCGGCGCCGAGCGCGGCCGCGTTGATCCCCGTACGGCTCGGCGTGATCGACAGGTGGTGCGTGGCCAGCGGAAGCGACCTGCGGTAGACCGTCTCCCTGATGCCGGCCAAGAGGTGCTCGTGCACCCGCGACAGCGCGCCGCCGATGACGATGACCTCGGGGTTGAAGAAGTTGACCAGGCTGGCCAGCACCTCGCCGACGAGCCGGCCCGCCTCCCTGACCAGCCGCAGCGCCTGCGTGTTGCCCGACTGCACCAGCGCCACCACGTCGGCGCCGGTCTCGGCGGGCAGCCCCAGCTCGGTCAGCCGCCGGGCGATCGCGGCCCCGCCGGCCACGGCCTCCAGGCACGCGCTGTTGCCGCACCGGCAGCCGGCGTCGTCGTGGCCGCTGACCCTGATGTGGCCGATGTCGCCGGCCGAGCCCTGCGCGCCCCTGTGGAGCGTGCCGTCGGCCACGATGCCGCAGCCGATGCCGGTGCCGACCTTGACGAACAGCAGGTGGCTGGTGCCCTGGAAGGCGTTGCGGTGCTCGCCCAGCGCCATCACGTTGACGTCGTTGTCCACCAGGACGTCGACGCCGTCGAAGTACTCGGGGATGGGATAGTCGTTCCAGCCCGGCATGATCGGCGGGTTGTTCGGCCGCCCGGTGGCGAACTCGACCGGCCCCGGCACGCCGATCCCGACGGTGCGCAGCATCGTGCGCGGCCGGCCCACCTGGGCGAGCAGCCGGTCGAGGCGCTGGTCGACGTGGGCGAGCACCTTCTCGGGGCCGTCGCCGATCAGCAGGGAGTCCTCGCACTCGACCAGCACGTTGCCCGAGATGTCCATCAGCGCGACGCGGCAGTGGGTGGCGCCGAGGTCGACGCCCGCGAAGGCGTGGTCCTCGGTGTGGAGGCGGAGCTGGCGCGGCGGGCGGCCACCGGTGGACTCGCCGCTCTCGGTCTCCTCGACCAGGCCGCGCTCGATCAACGCGTCGACGCGCTGGGAGATCGTCGACCTGGCCAGGCCGGTGAGCCTCGCGAGATCGGAACGGGTCGTGGCCGAACCGGCGCTGATCAGCGTCAGCACGTCCCCGGCGGAGCCCGGCTGGGGGGTCATGTGGCGACAATAAGATCACTGATGCGGCAAATCAAGAGCGAGAATCGACCAAACTCCCCAAACTTCCGCCGAAGATCGAACAAAGACCGTGTCGCCGGAAATTTCGCCATCGGTCCTGGTCGCGCAGAAGCCGGCCCCCGTCGGACGACGAGGGCCGGCTGCGCAAGGCCGGCAAGCCGAAGAAGGACGCCGGCGCGGGTTACAGCATGGCCTTCATGGAGTCGCCGGCCGTGAGGACGTACGGCTGCTCGGCCATCACCGACTCCCAGTTGTCCGCGATCGCCTCGGGCGTGAGGTCGCCGGTCTTCCAGCCGGGCCCCTCGGCGACGAGGACCCGCGCCACCCGCCCGGCCCCGACCGTGAACACCTCGCCGCTGACCTCGCACGACTCGTGCACGAGGTACGCCACCAGCGCGCTCACCCGTTCGGGCGTGAACGTGGCCTCGAACTCGGCCGGCAGCAGCGACTCGGTCATCCGGGTCCAGGCGATGGGCGCGATGGCGTTGGCCCTGATGCCGTTGCGGGCGCCCTCGATGCCGATCGTCTTGGTGAGCCCGACGAGGCCCATCTTGGCGGTCGAGTAGTTGGCCTGGCCGAAGTTGCCGAACAGCCCGGCGGGGCTGGAGGTGTTGACGACGCGCCCGTACCCGGCCTCCTTCATGTGCGGGTAGGCCGCGTGGCTGACCAGGAACGACCCGCGCACGTGCACGGCGAGGACGGAGTCGAACTCCTCGACGGTCATCTTGCCGAACGATCTGTCGCGCAGGATGCCCGCGTTGTTGACGACGATGTCGACCTTGCCGAACGCGTCGACGGCGGCCCGGACGACGGCCCTGGCGCCCTCGGGCGTGGCGACGTTGTCGTCGTTGGCCACGGCCTGGCCGCCGTTCTTGGTGATGAGCTCGGCCACCTCGGCGGCCGGCCCGGCGGAGGCTCCCGTGCCGTCGAGGGCGCCTCCGAGGTCGTTGATGACGACCTTGGCGCCCCGCTCGGCCAGCAGGAGCGCGTGCGACCTGCCGAGGCCGTGCCCGGCCCCCGTGATGATCGCGACCCTGTCATCGAACCGAAGCATCGAACCTCCAGCCAGGAGAACAACGTTCTAGTACGAGTACGATAACCGCCTCAGGGCCGCCGCCACAGGTCCAGCTCGCCCGGCTCCCGCACCACCCTCCCCTTGGCCGCCAGCCAGGCCAGGTGCGCCAGCGTCTCGTTGGTGGCCGCCCGCCGCATGAACGGCGGGATCGTCTCCCACGGCCGCGACCAGGTCAGCCAGGTGGCCCGGCGAGTGTCCGGGCGTCCAGACCGCGGGCAGGTCCCAGCCGGGCAGGCCGAGGTCGTCGCCGTCCTCGACGAGCCGGTCCGGCCTGGCCATAGCGACCATGTGCCGGATGGACATCGACGCGCCGGCCAGCTCGTCCAGCGTCGCGCGGGGAACCCCGCAGCGGGCGGCTCTCGATCCGAACCATGTTCTACTAGAGCCATGGAGTCGAGCCGCGAGACCTCCGACGAGGGCCGCTTCGTCCGGCAGCCGAACCGCTTCACCGAACGGCTCGGCCCGCCCGAACCCGGCCGGTACCGGGTCTACGCCTCCTATGCCTGCCCGTGGGCGCAGCGCGTGCTGATCGTCCGCGAGCTCCTCGGCCTGGAGGACCTGCTGGACGTCACGATCGTCGACCCCGTCAGGGACGAGAGGGGCTGGCGGATCCCCGGCGGCGACCCGGAGTACCTGTCGGAGCTCTACCACGCGACCGACCCCGGCTACAGCGGCCGCTACACCGTGCCGTGCGTATGGGACACCAAGGACAAGCGGATCGTCACCAACGACTTCCCCCAGATCACCCTCGATCTGGAGATGTCATGGGGCACCTCGCCCGACCTCTATCCCGAGCGCCTGCGCCCCGACATCGACATCATGAACGACCGCCTCTACCACGGGCTCAACAACGCGGTGTACGAGGCGGGCTTCGCCCGCGGCCAGCAGGCGTACGAGGAGGCGGTCGCCCGCGTCTTCGCCACGCTCGACCTGCTGGAGGTGCGCCTGGCCGAGTCGGAGTTCCTCTTCGACACCCTCACCGACAGCGACGTGCGCCTCTACACCACGCTGGCCAGGTTCGACGCCGTCTACTACGCGCACTTCAAGTGCATGGTGCGGCGGCTGGTCGACTACCCGGCGCTGTGGGCGTACGCGCGGCGCCTGTACGCGATCCCGGCGTTCGGCGGGACCACCGACTTCGACCACATCAAGCGCCACTACTACATGACCCATCCCCACATCAACCCGAGCCGGATCGTGCCCGTGGGACCGGAGGCGGACTGGGCGTCGTGACCGCGGGCATCCGGACGTACAGCAGGGCCGAGGACAGCGTCACGGCCGCCGCCACGCCCCAGGCGGCGGCCACGCCGGCGTGGGCGGCCAGCGAGGCGAGCGTCAGGTTGGCGAGGATCCCGCCGGCCTGCAGGCTCAGCGAGGCCGTCGAGGTGACGGTGGTGCGCTCGGCGGCGGTGACGGCGTTGTGCGTCATCTCCAGCGCCAGCAGGCCGGTCACCGAGGAGCCGGCGAACAGCGTGACGTAGGCCGCCCCGGCGGTCACGAGCCCGGACGCGCCGCCCAGCCCGGCCGTCGCGGCCAGCACGCCGACCGCCAGCGCGGCCACCACGGCGCCCGCGATCGCTCCCCGGGCCGAGCCGCCCGCCAGCCGGGCCACGCGGGGCGCGAGCGCGCTGCCCGCGGCGCTGCCGGCGAACCCGAGCGCGGCGACCACGGCGTACGCCGTGCTGCCCCGCTCGGCGGTGCCGGCCAGCTCGGCCAGCCGGCCGGGGGTGAGCAGCTCGATGGCCACCAGCATCACGCCGGTGCACGCGGAGGCCGGCATGAGCCGTCGCAGCACGGGCCCGCCGGCCGCCAGGCGCACCCCGGAGACGACCGT
>DASUCK010000459.1:0-2279 GCA_036276095.1 Nonomuraea sp.
CGCGCCGGAGCCCCAGAAGACGATGTCGTCCTTGATCGTGTCGAGCTTGGTGGTGGCCCGCTCGAGATCGAGCGGGTACAGGTCGGCCGGGGCGACGCCATCGGCCATGAGCGCGAACTCGAAGATGCCGCCGGCCGAGTAATCCCAGAAGCCCCGCTTGCCAGGGAACTTCGTGGTGTCGAAGAAGTCGGCCCAGCCCTCCGGGACCTTGCCGCCGGTCTTGTCGGTGTTGTAGCCGAGGACGACGCCGTAGGTGATGTCCGCGACGCGATAGGTGCTCGCAAAACCGTCGAGGATCTCGTCCTTGTGGATCTTGGTGTAGTCGAGTGGTTCGAGGATGTCGGCATGCGCGTCGAGACCGAAGTCGTTGCCCACGTCGACGATGTCCCAGGTCACCAGACCGGCCTCGGCCTGGGCCTTGATTTCGGCGTTCGACGAGTCCTCGCTCTCCTGGAACGTTACGCCGGTGAGGGCCGCGTACGGCTCCAGCCAGCCCTTTCGCTGCGCCTCCTGGTACGCGCCCCCGTACGACACGAACGTCAGGGTCAGGCCGTCGCGCCTGGGCGGCGCCGTGCAGATGTCGGCTGCCGGCGCTCCGCTGGCGGGGGCTTCAGACTGGGGTGCCGAGCTGGACGCTGGGCTACCACCGCCGGTGCAGGCGGCGCCCACGAGGGCGGCAGTTGCTAGCACCGGGAACAGGCGTCGCCAGGATGTCATCGCAGGGACCTCCTCCTTGTCCCACGGGTCAGAGGCGGTATGGGGGCTCCGCTCGCTCCGATCGCCGCGGAACGCCGCCATGCTAGTCGGCCATCGTCCCGGGCGAAAGTCCCATTCCGGCTGGCGGTGTGCCGGCCGCCGGGCGGGCAAGACGCGGCGCCACTCCCCGAGCCCCATCGCCCCCCGCCGCAGGCCCGTGCACTTCTCTGATGTGCACCAGCTAATCGTTGGGCGACGTCCTTCGATGACTCCTATCGGGTTCTCGCCCCTCGACTGCGAGTGAGGCGGGGAGGGGATCGCCAACCGCGGCGAGAGCCGGCGGCGAGCTCATTCCTGCATGGCCCCAGCCCTCGCTGCCGCCGGACAGGCCCCGATCCTGGTGGATTCACGACACCGCGGTCTGTGGGTGCGAATTCGAGAAGCGCAGGCGGTCTCCGTCGTACGACCCTCACCCTCACCTTCACGTGAACGTCAAGGTTGTGCTACGATCGGCGCCGAATGACCCACACCGATGTCCGCCTGCTGCGGATCAACGAGGTCGCTGCCGAGACCGGCCTCACCACGCGGGCGATCCGCTACTACGAAGAGCTTGGCCTCCTGGAGCCCGCCGCCCGGTCCGAGGGTGACTACCGGCTGTACGACCAGTCCGACCTGGACCGCCTGCTGTTCATCCGCAGTCTCCGCGACGACGCCGGCTTCTCCCTCGCGCAGATCGGCCAGCTGCTGGAGGACGAAGCGGCCCGCGAACGCAACCGTGAGCGCCTCCGCAGCACCACCGATCCGGACGAGCGTCGAGCGCTCCTGCTCGACGCCCAGCGACGGGTGGACCGCCAGATCGAGTTCCTCCGCGCGAAGGCAGACCGCCTGGCCTCGATGATCGAAGCCGCCGAGGCACGGCGCGCCCACCTGGCCGGCCACCTCGCAGAGCTCGACCACGTGCCCGCTCCGTACTCGGAGCGTCAGAAGAAGCAGGCGAAGACGCCATGATCGGCCGCGAATCGTTCAGCCGGGAGCGGCTGACCGCCAACATGACAGCCTTCCATCACCGCAACTACCGGCTGTTCTTCGCCGGCCAGCTGGTCTCGCTGGTCGGCACCTGGATGCAGCAGGTCGCGCAGGCCTGGCTCGTCTGGGAGCTGACCGGCGACCCGATCTGGCTGGGCATCGTGACGACAGCCCAGTTCATTCCGGTCGTCATCCTTGGCCTGTTCGCGGGCGTGGCCGCCGATGCCCTCCCCAAGCAGAAGGTCCTGCTCGCCGCGCAGGTCGCGATGATGGTGCTCGCGTTCATCCTGGCCGCCTTGGTGATCACCGGCGTCGTCGAGGTCTGGATGATCGTGGTGCTGGCGTTCCTGCTCGGCATCGCCAACTCCGTCGACATGCCGGCGCGCCAGTCGTTCGCAGTGGAACTCGTGGGGCGCGACCACGTCGGCAACGCGGTGGCGCTCAACTCGGCCATGTTCAACGGGGCCCGCGTCGTCGGCCCTGCCGCGGCCGGCCTCGCGATCGGCGCGTTCGGCACGGCCGCCGCGTTCCTGCTCAACGGCCTGAGCTTCCTGGCG
>DASUCK010000460.1:0-3103 GCA_036276095.1 Nonomuraea sp.
GATCGAGCGGGCCATGACGCCGGCCCAGACGTCGATGTCGTCGCGGGTGTAGCCGACCACGGTCGGCTGCCCGGTGGTGCCGCTGGAGGCGTGGATCCGCACCACCCGCTCGCGGGGCACGGCGAACATGCCGTACGGGTAGTGGGACCGCAGGTCGTCCTTGGTGGTGAAGGGGAACGTGGCCAGGTCGCCGAGGTCCTTGCAGTCGCTCGGGTGCACGCCGACACTGTCAAATTTTTCCCGATAAAACGGCACATTTTCGTACGCGTGGTGGAGCGTCCACCGCAGGCGCTCCAGCTGCAGGGCCATGAGCTCGTCGCGGGAGGCCCGCTCGATCGGGTCGAGCTCCTCCGGCCGCGGCGGATCCCCGAGTCTCATCGCACCTCCCGGCTCCGGCCGCGGAACTCCGCGACCACCTCCCCAGCTGCTTCCCCGCCGGGTTTCCCTGCCGTCTCCCCGCCGGTCGTCCCGCCTGCCCGGCGTACCGTGACGTCGTAGACGCCGCTGCGGCTGTAGCGGGTGCGCTCGACGGCCTCGGCCACCAGCACGTCGCCCTCGCGGGCGGGGGAGACGAACGTGATCTCCGCGCCCGCCGCCACCGTCACCGGCCCGTACGTGTTGCACGCGCACGCGAACGCGGTGTCGGCCAGCAGGAAGACGTAGCCGCCGTGGCACAGCGCGTGGCCGTTGATCATCTGGCCGGTCACCTTCATGCGGCACACCGCGCGGCCCTCGGCCAGCTCCGTCAGCTCGATGCCCAGGGCCGCGGAGGCGGTGTCGGCGTCCATCATGCGACGCGCGCTCTCCAACGCAGGTCTCCCTTGTCAACTGACCGAATGTTCGGTAAACACTTCACCGTCTGGCCGATCTCTGTCAAGAGGGTGAGCAAACATGTTCGAACAGCATCGCGACACCCTGGAGAAAGCCCTGTCGGCGATCGCCGGCCGGGGCTACTGGAGCGCCTATCCGGAGTCGCCGAGCCCGCGGGCGTACGGCGAGGGGGCGGCCGACCGGGGCAAGGAGGCGTTCGAGTCCTCCCTCGGCAAGCCGTTCCCGCTGGAGCAGCCGGGCACCGGGGCCTGGATCGGCGCCGAGCGCTCGCCGTACGGGATCGAGCTCGGCGTCACCTATCCCGAGCCCGACGTCGAGCGGCTCGTCGAGGCCGCCAAGGCGGCGCTGCCGGCCTGGCGCGACGCCGGGCCCGACGCCCGCGCCCTGACCTGCGTCGAGATCGTCAACCGGATCAACCGCCACAGCTTCGAGCTGGCCAACGCCGTGCAGCACACCACCGGGCAGGCGTTCGTGATGGCCTTCCAGGCCGGCGGGCCGCACGCCCAGGACCGCGCCCTGGAGGCCGTCGCGTACGGCTACGCCGCCATGACCTCCTCGGCCGCCACCGCCCGCTGGGAGAAGCCCGGCAAGGGCGAGCCGCTGGTCATGACCAAGCGCTTCACCGTCGTGCCCGCGGGCCTGGCCGTGGTCATCGGGTGCAACACGTTCCCGACCTGGAACGCCTACCCGGGGTTGTTCGCCTCGCTCGTCACCGGCAACCCGGTGATCGTCAAGCCGCACCCGCGGGCGGTGCTGCCGCTCGCGATCACCGTGAAGATCGCCCGCGAGGTGCTGGCCGAGGCGGGCTTCGACCCGGCCCTGGTGTCGCTGGCCGCCGAGGAGGGGCAGGGGCTGGCCAAGACGCTGGCCACGCACCCCGACGTCCGCGTGGTCGACTTCACCGGCTCCACCGAGTTCGGCGAGTGGCTGGAGCGCAACGCCCGCCAGGCGCTCGTGCACACCGAGAAGGCCGGGGTCAACACCGTCGTCCTCGACTCCACCGACTCCTGGCGCGGCATGCTGGGCAACCTGGCGTTCTCGCTGTCGCTCTACAGCGGCCAGATGTGCACCGCGCCCCAGAACATCCTCGTCCCCGCCGGGGGCATCGACACCGACGAGGGGCACAAGAGCTTCGACGAGGTCGCCTCCGGGCTGGCCGCGGCCGTCGACCGGCTGCTCGGCGACGACGCCCGCGCGGTCGAGCTGACCGGCGCGATCGTCAACCCCGACGTGCTGGCCCGCGTGGAGGCCGCGCCCGAGCTGGGCGAGGTGGTGCTGGCCGCGCGGGCCGTCCGGCACCCGTCGTTCCCCGACGCGGTGGTCAGGACGCCGCTGATCGTCCGGGTCGACCCGTCCGCCGCCGACGTCTACGGCCGCGAGCACTTCGGCCCGATCTCGTTCCTCATCCCGACGGCCTCCACCGAGGAGAGCCTGGACGTGCTGCGCCGGACGATCAAGGCCCGCGGCGCCCTCACCGCGTCCGCCTACTCCACCTCCGAGGACGTGCTCGACCGGGCCGAGCGGGCCGCGCTCGACGCGGGCGTCAACCTGTCGTGCAACCTGACCGGCGGGGTCTTCGTCAACCAGTCGGCCGCCTTCAGCGACTACCACGGCACGGGCGCCAACCCGGCCGCGACGGCGTCCCTGACCGACCCCGGCTACGTCGCCGGCCGCTTCCACATCGTGCAATCGAGAAGGTGACCGTGAACGTCGGTGTCATCGGCGGCGGCCGCATGGGCAGCGGGATCGCCCAGGTGTTCCTGGCCAGGGGAGACCGCGTCACCGTGCAGGAGCCGCAGGCCCGCACGGCCAGGGAGCGGATCGCCGAGGGGCTGGCCGTGGCCGCCGCCAAGGGCCTGGCCGACCGGGCCGACGCGCTGGCCCGGCTCACCATGGGCCCGGTCCCCGCCGACGCCGACCTGGTGATCGAGGCGGTGCCCGAGGACCCTGCGCTCAAGGCGGAGGTGCTGGCCGAGGCCGAGTCGAGGATCCGCCAGGACGCCGTGCTGGCCACCAACACCAGCTCGCTGTCCATCGCCGAACTGGCCGCCGCGCTCGACCGCCCGGAACGCCTCATCGGGCTCCACTTCTTCAACCCGGTCCCGGTGCAGCGCCTGGTCGAGATCGTCGTCACGAAGGCCACCCCCGCGCCGCTGCTCGCCCTGGCCAGACGGTACGTCGACCGCCTGGGCAAGACGAGCGTGGTGATCAACGACTCGCCCGGCTTCGCCACCAGCCGGCTCGGCGTGCTGCTGGGCCTGGAGGCCATCCG
>DASUCK010000461.1:0-3347 GCA_036276095.1 Nonomuraea sp.
CACGACGGCATCTCGTACTTCCTGGTGGACATGTCGTCCCCGGGCGTCACCGTCCGGCCGCTGAGGGAGATCAACGGCGACGAGATCTTCAACGAGGTGTTCCTCGACGACGTCTTCGTGCCCGACGACCTGGTGGTCGGCGGGGTGAACGAGGGCTGGCGCGTGGCCAGGGACACGCTCTCGTACGAGCGGGTCGCCCTCGGCGACTCCTGGGGCCCCGGGTCGCGGCACACCGACATGGTCACGCTCGTCGCCCGCCTTCCCGCGCTTCGGCCGGCGCGCCGCGAGCAGGTGGGACGCCTGTGGGCGGAGGGGCAGGCGATCTCGGCGCTCGGCCTGCGGGTGACGCTCGCGCGGCTGTCCGGCGGGGATCCGGGTGCGGCCTCCAGCGTGCGCAAGCTGCTCGGCATGCGGCACGCGCAGGCGATCTCGGAGTTCTGCTGGTCGCTGGCGCCCACGGACGCGTACTGGAGCCGGATGATCCTCGCCACGCGGGCGTTCACGATCGGCGGCGGGACGACGGAGGTGCAGCTCAACATCATCGCCGAGCGGGCGCTCGGCCTGCCCCGCGACCCGTGACGGGCGCGGCCGGAGCGCATGGGGGTTTGACGGCGCGCCATCGTGGCAGGGTGACCCCAAAAGGGGGGAAAGTGTGATGAGTAATCCACAACAGCCCGAACTTCGCAGATCCGGCAAGGCGCTGACGGATTCCAAGTCCGCCGACGCCATTCGCGAGACCAGGGCCGCCAGGCGCGGCGCCCACCCGCACGGCACCGACAAGGGCCGCAAAGGCGGTGGCAAGGGTGGCGGCAAGCCTCCGGCGCAGCGGCCCCCGCACCCCGAATGAGGCCGGACGTGAAAGGAAGCCTGCAGTTCATCGGGAACGCCACCACCCTGATCCGCTACAACGGCTTCACGTTCCTGACGGACCCCAACTTCCTGCGCCGCGGACAGCGCGCCTACCTCGGCTACGGGCTGAGCTCGCGCCGCCGCTTCGACCCCGCCATCGGGCTCGACGAGCTGCCGCCGCTGGACGCGGTTCTGCTGTCACACCTGCACGGCGACCACTGGGACCGGGTGGCCCGCCGCGGCCTGGACCGCGACACGCCGATCATCACCACCACCTCGGCGGCCCGCAGACTGCGCCGCCGCGGCTTCGCCCGGAGCGTGGGCCTGGAGGACTTCCAGCAGCACGAGCTACGCGGCCCCGGCGGCAGCGTGATCATCACCGCGGTGCCGGCCAAGCACGCGCCGACCCCGGTCGAGTGGATGCTGCCGCCGACGATCGGCACGGTGCTGGAGTTCTGCAACCAGGACGAGCTCATGGAACTGCGCCTGCTCATCAGCGGCGACACCCTGCTCGACCGGCGCCTGGACTCGATCGTCCACCGCTTCCCCGAGATCGACCTGGGCATCGTCCACCTGGGCGGCACCAAACTGCTCGGCTCCGTGCTCGTCACGATGGACGGCGAGCAGGGCGCCTCGTGGGTGGACCGGCTCAACCCGCACACGGTCGTGCCGGTGCACTTCGACGACTACACCGTCTTCAGCTCGCCGCTGGCGGACTTCAAGGACCACATCGAGCAGGGCGGCCTCGCCGACCGGGTCGTCTACCTGCAACGTGGCGAGAAGCGGGAGCTCGCCCCGCACCGGCTCGTACGCCCCTGACCGGTCGGCCGCCCGCACCCTCGTGGACGACCGGCGGCCGCCCGGCCTCGGCCGGGCCGGTCCGAGTGGCGGCTGTCATGACACTATGGTGGACGCGCGGATCCGCATCCACGTCACCGAGGGTCAGCGCCGCGCTCTCGCCGCGGTGCCCGAACGCTCTCCGAGCCGGGCCTCCGAGTCTCCGCATTCACCGTCTCAGGCGACGGCCGCTGCGTCGGCCGCGGCACGGGCCGGCGCCGGCGCCATGGGGCCGAACATCCATTCAGCGCACCTCTCGATGGCGGTGAATGCTCTCGATGAGCCTGCCGAGAACCTGCCGGAATTCTTCATACGTGGCGGGACCGATGGCGCGGGACTCCCGTCCTTCCAGATCTTTCATGATCTTGTCGGAGAGATTCATCGCGGCTCTCCCGCGCTCTGTCGGGACGACCAGCTTCGCCCGTCGGTCAGCGGGATCCGGGCAACGCTCGACGTAACCAAGTACCTCGAGTTCGTCGACCACGCGGCCGATGAGCTGCTTCTGGCGTCCTGACCGTGTGGCGAGATCCGTTGCCCTGGTGCCGCTGTGATCCAGGTACGCCATCACCACTCCGTGGTTAGGCCGCAGGTCGTCGTAGCCCGCAGCCGCCAGGCGCTGGTAGAGCTCGTCTTGAACGGCGAACATCAGGCGGGCGACCAGCATGCCCAACCCCGCATCGCCCCTCCCGCGCTCGGCTCCGGCGGGAACCTTGCGACCGGGCTCACTGTTGGTATACATTCGATATAGTCCTAAAGTGAGACAGTATTAGGATATGTCTACACTACAGGAGGTCCTCATATGGCGACAGATGCGGTCGGCGTCCAGCACTTCTCGTCTGGAGATGTTGGCACCTGGTTCCAGGCGGGGGAGGTGGACATGGCCGTGGGCGACGTCATCGCTCCGCCCGGCAACGCGGCCATGAGCGTCGGATACGCGCACTACCGCAAGGGCGCGAGCAATGCGTGGACTGTTACCTACGACGAAGCGTTGATCATCACTCGTGGCCTGTTCAGCGTACGTTCAGGAGAAACCCGCAAGACAGCCGCCGTCGGCGAGCTCATCTATCTGCATGCAGGCACGCCGGTCGTCTACGAGGCGGACGAGGACACCACGTTGATTTATGTGTGTTACCCCGCTCTGGGCCTTGCACCTGTCGCGGGCTTCCACTCGGTGGACGGCGCGACTGTGGCACGGCTCGCTGGCTGAACCTCCGATCATCACCCCACGATCAGTAAAGGATTCGCACGATGGATAACGTCACCGCCACCAAGAACGTCTGGGACAAAGTCCAGGCGACGGGAGACTACCAGCCGTTCTTCGACAGTCTGGCCGACGATGTCGTCATGTCGGCCACCATCCCGGCTGGCACCCCGATCAGTGGGGAGTTCCGGGGCAAGCAGGCAGTGCTCGACTACTTCATGGACCCCGACGCGATCGCCGAGTTCCAGCCGTTCGAGAAGCCATTGGAGTACTTCACCAATGAGAACCAGGACCGCGTAATCATTCTGGGTGAGGAGACCTTCCGCTTCAAGAAGACGGGGCACGTGGCCCAGACCGCCTACGCATGGGTCCAGGACTTCCGTGACGGCAAGGTCACGAGAATTCACGTCATCGAGGATCTGTCCTCGTTCGTTGACGCCTATCGCAGCCTGTCGACTGA
>DASUCK010000462.1:0-14664 GCA_036276095.1 Nonomuraea sp.
AGGGGCCGGGGCCGCTGCCCGCCACGATGGCGGTCACGTCGCGCAGCGCCGCCCCCGCCTCACCCAGCACGCGCTCGATGGTGGGGACGAGCAGCTCGCCGTGGCGCCGGGCGTCGATCGTCGTGGACTCGGCGAGCACCCGCTCGCCGTCGTGGAGCGCGGCGGTGACGGCGGGTGTCGCGGTATCAAAGGCCAGGACCAGCACGACTGACTAGCCTACCCGCAGGTCGCCGCTCACCCGGCCGGATCGCTCACTCCCATCCGGTACGCCACCGCACCCGCTCCAGCGCGGCGCGGACCCGCGATGTCGCGGCGTGCCAGGGGACGCGGGCACCGGTCGCGGGCGGATGGATCATGCCTGAGAAGCGTAGACGATGATGTTGTCGACGTACTCGCCCCTGCCGTAGTCGAACTTGCCGCCGCAGGTCACCAGCCGCAGCCCCTCCTCCAGGTACACCCGCCGGGTCGGGAAGCTGTCCTTGTGCACCTGCTCGATCGAGTCCACCTTGTACGTCACGGTCTTGCCGTCGCTGCGCTCGACCTTCACGGTCTCGCCCTTGCGTAACTGCCTGAGCTTGTAGAACACGGCCGGCGCGGTCTTGGTGTCGACATGGCCGATGATCACGGAGGCGCCCTTCTCGCCGGGCACGGCGCTGCCCTCGTACCAGCCGGCCATCTTGGGCTTCTCGTACGGCGGTAACTCGACGTCGCCGTTCTTCTCCAGGCCCAGCTTCATGAGCGGGGCCGCCACGTCGATCGAGGGGATGTCGATGGTCTCGGGGACGACGTCGGAGGCCGGGGTGGAGGTGGTGGTCTGCTGCACGTGGTTGCCGAAGGCGACCAGCACCAGCCCGGTCGCGGCTCCCGCGAGCACCACCCGTCCTGGGCGGGCCACGGCTTACGCCCGGTTGCGCCGCTTGATCGCGAAACCGATCCCCGCGGCGAGCGCCAATCCGATCAGCAGGCCGGCCGGGCCGAGCGGGATGGCCGGCTCGTCCTCGACGTCCTGCGCGTACGTGCCGCCGCCGCCCGCCCTGGGCGCCCTGGTCGGCACGCTGGTGGGCAGGTCCTCGGCCGGGACGACGCGCAGCCGGGCCGTGCCGGTGTGGTTGGTGCCGTCGCACTTGACGTTGACGGGGTAGGTGCCGCGCCGGATCGTGCCGGAGACCTCGGCGGAGCCGCGCACCCACGGCGAGCCGGCCGCCGCGCCGGTCGGGGTGGGTGTGCTGCCGCCCTCGCGGACCGGGTTGAGCGTGGCGCCCGTGACGAACGCCCTGGACGTGGCGGTGCCGGTGTGGGCGGGGCCGCCGGTCGGTTCGGGGCAGTTGGCGAGGATCCACACTGTCCAGGTCTCGCCCGCGGTGACGCGGTCGGGGTTGAGCTGGACCTGGATGGTGGGCGGCCGGCTGGCGGTCGGGCGCGCGGTGCCACTGGGGCTGGCCGTACCGGTCGGGGTGACGCTGCCGGTGGCCGTGGGTGTCGGTGTGGGGTCGGTCTCGGCCGAGGCTGTGCAGCCGGTCAGACCGATCATGAGAATGGCCCCCGCGTACGCGACTCGCCTGACCCTGAGCACCGGCCGCACCCCACTTTGCCGTCTTGCCACAAGCATCCACCCAAATCGTGGATGTCGCCCCTCGTGATACCCAGAAATTCTGGGCGAATCCCTAGCCAACGATCATGATTTACATCATCCGTCAGCTACGTCAAGGGTGCCAGCTTTGCCGGGGATTGATCGGGGTTTTAGCCTTCGAGCCGATCAAACGGCGTGTCGGCCCAGCGCGCGCCCACCCCGCGTACGGTGACCACGCGGGCTTCGTCGCCGGCCTCGCGGTCGATGTGCACCTCCAGCCGGTCGTCGGCCAGCCCCTCCACCAGGCCCTCGCCCCATTCCACGACGGTGACCGACTCCTCCAGCGAGGCGTCGAGGTCGAGGTCGTCGACCTCCAGGTCGCCGCCCAGCCGGTAGGCGTCGGCGTGGACCAGCGGCGGGCCCTGGCGCAGCGACGGGTGCACTCTGGCGATCACGAACGTCGGCGAGGTGATCGGGCCGCGTACCTTGAGCCCTTCGGCGATGCCCTGCACCAGCGTGGTCTTGCCGGCACCGAGCGGCCCGGACAGGACGACGAGGTCGCCGGCGCGCAGCAGCGCGGCCAGGCGGGCGCCGTACGCGCGCATGTCCTCCGGAGTCGCGGCGATCACTCCTGCTCCACCCTCTTCACCAGGTCGCGCAGCGCGTCGTTGACCGCACCGGGCCGCTCCAGCTGGATCAGGTGGGAGGTGTCGGGCACCTCGGTCAGCTGGGCCTTGGGCAGCGCGGCCGCGATGGCCTTGCTGTGGTCGGGCGGTGTCAGCCAGTCGCGGTCGCCCACCATGATCGCGGTCGGCACCGGGTCGAGGACGTGCAGCGCGGACAGCTTGTCGTGGTTCATCAGCGCCGGGTAGAAGTCGGCGACCACCTCGGTCGGCGTCGCCCTGATCATGGACTCGGCGAAGTCGACGACGGTCGGGCTGACGTTCCTGGAGTCGCCGAAGCCCATGTAGCGGGTGATCAGGAAGGCGATGTCGCTGCCCGCGTGGCGGGTGCGGTCGACCAGCGCGCCGCGCTTGCCCAGCATCGACACCGTGGACGGGGCGACCCTGTGGACGACCTTGGACAGCATCGCGGGCAGCCCCAGCGTGATCTCGGCCAGCTTGCCCGCCGAGGTCGCGATCAGCGACACGGCCCTGATCTTGTCGCCGAATAGCCCGGGGTGGCGGTCGGCGAGCGCCATGATCGTCATGCCGCCCATCGAGTGGCCGACCAGCACGCACGGCCCCGGCACGAACTCCGCGATCACCTCGGCGAGGTCGTCGCCCAGCCGGTCGATGGTGCTGTCGTCGGGGCGGGCCCGCTGGGAGCGGCCGTGGGAACGCTGGTCCCACAGGACGAGGCGGTGGTTTTCCCGCAGGTCCTTGCGCTGGTAGTGCCAGGACTCCAGGCTGAGGCAGTAGCCGTGGCAGAACACGATCGTCAGCGGCGCGTCGTCGGGGCCGTCGAGCTCGACGTGCAGCGCCACCCCGTCGGAGGTGATCAGCGTGTGTTCCCTGCCGCGCAATTCGCCGAACGGCTCGCTCGCCTCCGCGTCGGGGCGCAACCTGATCCGGCCGACCGCGTAGCGCTTGGCCAGCGCCGCCGCCGCGACACCGGCGGAAGCCGCGCCGACGAGCGCGCCGGCGATCCCTACCCTGCGCCGTGTTGTCGTCGTCGTCATCTCCCCGATCCTTCTCGTGCCCGACCCTCGTAGACCCGCGGCACGCGCGAGCCGATCCTGGTCACGATCTCATGCGTGATCGTGCCGAGGTTATCCGCCCACTCCTGAGCGGTCGGCTCGCCCCTGTCACCGGGCCCGAACAGCACCACCTCGTCGCCCGCGGCGAGCGGGTCGTCACCCATGTCGATCATGAACTGGTCCATGCACACGCGGCCCGCGATCGTGCGGCGGCGGCCGCCCGCGAGCACCTCGGCCCGGCCGGTGGCGTGGCGGAGTATGCCGTCGGCGTAGCCCAGCGGGACGAGGCCGAGCGTGGTCTCGCGATCGGTGACGTAGAGGTGCGCGTAGGACACGCCCGACCCTTCCGGGACCCGCTTGGCCAGGCCGATCCTGGCGGTGAGCGTCATGGCCGGGCGGAGCCCGAAGTCGCCCAGCTCGGGGACCGGGGTCAGGCCGTAGATCGCGATGCCGGGCCGCACCAGGTCGAAGCGGGCCTCGGGGAGCGTCACGACGGCCGCCGAGTTGGACAGGTGTCTGATCACGTGGGAGCCGGCCGCGCCGGCCTGCTCGGCGAGCTTGAGCGCGGTCGCGTACGCCTCCAGCTGCCGGCCGATCGACGGGTGGCCGGGAATGTCGGCGCAGGCGAAGTGGGACCAGAGGCCGACGATCTCGATCGCGCCCTCGGCGCGCAGCTCCAGCGCCTTGGCCAGCAGGCCCGGCCAGGCGGCCAGCGGCGCCCCGCCCCTGCTCATGCCGGTGTCGGCCTCCAGGTGGAGCCGCGCGGTGCGGCCCGTGCGGCGGGCGGCGGCGGCGATCTCGCAGAGCAGCCGCTCGTCGGCGGCCGACAGCTCGACGTCGTGTGCGAGGGCGTCGTCGAGCGGCTCGCCCGGCGTGATCAGCCAGGCCAGGATCGGCGCGGTCACGCCGCCCGCGCGCAGCGCCAGGGCCTCGCTGACGAACGCGGTGCCGAGGCGGGTCGCGCCCCCCTCCAGGACGGCCTCGGAGCAGGGCACGAGGCCGTGGCCGTACGCGTCGGCCTTGACGGCGCCCATCAGCTCCACGCCGCCGGACCGCTCCTTGAGCAGGGCCACGTTCCGCCTGATCGCGTCGAGGTCCACCCGCGCCTGCGCCGGGGTCGCCGTCGGGGAGTACATCCTTCCAGTGTGGCAGCTCAGCGGTGTGGTCGAGCGCGATTTCCGTCCCGCCCGCGGCCCCCGAACGTAGATTTACTACGTCCGCCTCAGGCCGAGGTGACCGCGCGGATGGCGGCCGGGAGGGCGGTCGCGACGTCGGCGGCGGCCAGCGGGGCGCCGTCGGCGGCCAGGCGGCCGGCCAGTCCGTGCAGGTACGCCGCGCACGACCCGGCGTCGTAGCAGCTCAGCCCCTGGGCGAGCAGGGCCCCCGCGACGCCGGACAGCACGTCGCCGGTGCCGCCGGTGGCCAGCCAGGAGGTGCCGGTGGCGTTGACGCGTACGGGGCGGGACTCTTCGGCCACGACCGTGGTCGAGCCCTTGAGCAGCACCGTCACGCCCAGCTCCGCGGCGGCACGGCGGGCGTGCTCCAGGCGCCGGGCCTCGACGTCGTCGCGGTCTACCCGCAGCAGCCGGGCCAGCTCTCCGGCGTGGGGCGTGATCAGCGTCGGCACGCTGCGGAACAGCAGCGAACGCTCCCTGGCGACCAGCGTCAGGGCGTCGGCGTCGACGAGCACCGGAACCTGGGACTCCAGCACTCCGGCAGCCACCTCGCGGGCCCAGTCGTCGGTGCCGAGCCCGGGGCCGAGCACCCACGCCTGCACCCGTCCGACGTGCTCGATCAAGGGCCGCTCCAGCTGCGTGATCACGGCCTCCGGCCAGTGCGCGCGGACCTGGGCGACGGGCGCGGACGGGCCGGCGTACCGGACCATGCCCGCGCCGGCCCTGAGCGCCCCGCCGACGGCCAGCACGGCGGCGCCGGTGTAGAGCTCGCTCCCGGCCGCGACGCCGAGCACGCCCCTGCGGTATTTGTCCGTCTCCTTGCCGAGGCGGGGCAGCAGGTCGTCCACGTCGCCGTCGGTGAGCGCGGCCACGTCGGGGTCGGGCAGGTACGCCCCGAGCCCGATGTCGACCAGCTCCACCACCCCCGCGCGGTCCGCCCCCGGATCGACGAGCAGCCCCGTCTTGTACGCCCCCATGGTCACGGTCACCCGCGCCCGCACCGCCGCGCCGTCCACGCGCCCGCTGCTCGCGTCGACCCCGCTCGGCACGTCCACGGCCACGACGGGCGCGCGGGCCGCGTTCGCCTCCTCGACGACCTCCCGGTACGGCTCCCGCAGCGCCCCGCTCGCACCGATCCCGACGAGCCCGTCCACGATCAGGTCGGCCCGTTCCAGCGCCGTCCGGTCGGCCACCCGCCCGCCGGCGGCCAGCAGCGCGGCCAGCCCTGCCCCGTGGGTTCTGGACCCGGCCAGGATCGCGCTCACCCGGGCCCCGCGTCTGGCCAGGCGCTCGCCGGCGTACAAGGCGTCGCCGCCGTTGTCGCCGCTGCCGACGAGGAGGGCGACGCGCGTGCCGTACACCTTGCCGAGCAGGTCGGCGCAGACGGCGGCGAGGCCGGCGGCGGCGCGCTGCATGAGCGTGCCGGGCGGCAGCCGGGACATCAGCTCCTGCTCGGCGGCGCGGACCTGGTCGGCGGTGTAGGCGGTGCGCATGGATCCGAAGCTATCCCTCCGCGATCACGTAGGCCACGGCGACGCCCGCGTCGTGGCTGAGCGACAGGTGCCAGCGCTTGACCCCCAGCTCGTACGCGACCTCGGCGACCTTCCCCGTGACGTGCAGCTCGGGCTTGCCCAGCTCGTCGCAGCGCACCTCCGCCTCCAGGTGGCCCAGCCCCTTGGGGGCGCCGAGCGCCTTGGCGACCGCCTCCTTGGCGGCGAACCTGGCCGCCAGCGACCGCACCGGCAGCGACCGCTCGGCCTCGGTGAACAACCGCTCCCGCAGCCGCGGCGTGCGCTGGAGCGCCGCCTCGAAGCGGGTGATGTCCACGACGTCGACGCCGATGCCCAGGATCATTGTCCTATTACAACAGCACGTCAGAACAGCCCGCGCTCCCACGGCCCCCAGATCGCGAAGGAGCGGCCGCGCTCGCCCTGGACGTTGACGTACAGGGTCTGGCCGCCGGGCGCGAACGTGGAGCCGGCGAACTCGGCGCCGGGATCGCCGGGGATGGGCTGCAGGCGGCAGAAGTCGAAGATCTCGCCCGACCTGGTGAGGCCGCGCAGGAAGTTGGCGCCCTCGCCGTCCTCGCACAGCACGAGCGTGCCGCGCCGGCTCACGGTCACGTTGTCGGGCAGGTCGAGGGCGGCGGCGCGGGGCGACTCGTAGACGAGCCTGAGCCGGCCGCTCCACGTCTCGTACGCCCACACCTGGCCCCGGCCCTTGCCGAAGCCGTCCGGCGGCGGGTCGGCGGGATCGGTGTCGCCGCCCTGGGTGGAGACGAAGTAGACGATGCCCTGGTGGAAGACCGCGCCCTCCAGCCGGGCGAACAGCGCCGCCCCCTTGGCCCTGCCCTGCCGGCCGACGGCCTGCACGACCTCCTCGTAGGACGGCCG
Organism: Nonomuraea sp.; assembly: GCA_036276095.1. Taxonomy (GTDB): domain Bacteria; phylum Actinomycetota; class Actinomycetes; order Streptosporangiales; family Streptosporangiaceae; genus Nonomuraea. The sequence goes on from DASUCK010000462.1 coordinate 6,838, forward strand.
GCCGCGGAAGCGGGGGTCGGGGTCGTCGATGTCGACCCACGCGGTGGCGTACGCGGCGCCCGGCTCCTGGCCCTTGGAGAGGTCCTTACGCCTGGCGCCCTTGACGGCGAGCATCTGCAGGCGCCCGCCGTCGAGCAGCTTCCCCGACCTGGCCGGGTTCCTCGGCGGGAGGTAGCGGTAGAAGCCGGACGGGTGGGCGAAGTTGTCCTCGGTGAGGTAGAGGGCGCCTGATGACGGGTCGAAGGCGGCCGACTCGTGCGGGAAGCGCCCGGCCGCGCGGATGGGGCGGGCCGTGGCCCGGCCCTCGACCGGGACCTCGAAGAGGTAGCCGTGTCTCTGGGTGAGCCGGGTGTTGTCGGCGCCGGAGAAGTCGCCGGCCACGTCGGGGCCGTTGACCGTCTCCTCGCAGCTCACCCAGGCGCCCCAGGGCATGGGGCCGCCCGAGCAGTTCATCATGGTGCCGTTGAGCGAGGGCACGTGCCTGATCACCTCGCCGTGGGGGGTGACCCGCAGGGTCGAGGTGCCGCCGCCGGCCATCGGGTCGTAGGCCCTGGCCTTGTCGCCGAACGCGCCGACCGGGCCGTTGACCTCGTGGTTGCGGATCAGGATCACGCTGCCGTCGGGGCCGGGGAAGGCGCCCATGCCGTCGTGCCGGCCCGGCACCGTGGTGCCGTCGCTGAACTTCTCCCCGGCCGCGCTGAACGACCGGTACGCGAACCCCTCGGGCAGGTGGAGACGCACCTCCCCGTCGCGCAGGTCGGGGACGGGGCGCGGCGGGCCGTACCCGCTGGGCGCCGGCCTGGCGCCGCCCTGCGCCCCGGCGCACGCCACACCGGCGAAGGGCCCCACGACGCCGATGGCCATGGCGGAGAGGAAACGACGGCGATCCACACAGGTGACAGTAGCCGCCCGGCCACACCCGCACGACCGCTTCGACCAGACGGAACGTCATTCCCCGAACAGAGTCTCGATAACCCACAGGTTTGTCCACAGGCTGTGGACGGACGACGCCCACCCGGCCGTGATCGCGTTTGGGGCCGATCGTTACGCTGCCTAGGTGAACAACGGCTACGTGGAACTGAGCAGGGAGCAGTGGAGCGAGCTCCGCAAGAACACGCCCTTGACTCTCACCGCAGAAGAGCTGGAAGAGCTGCGCGGCCTCGACGACCCCATCGACCTGACCGAGGTCACCGACATCTACCTCCCCCTGACCCGGCTGCTCAACCTGCACTTCACCGGGTCCAAGCAGCGCAGCAGCGTGCTGAGCGCGTTCCTCGGGCATGCCGGGCGGCGGGTTCCGTACATCCTGGGCATCGCGGGCAGCGTGGCGGTGGGCAAGTCGACGACCGCGCGGCTGCTGCACACGCTACTGGCCCGCTGGCCCGAGCACCCGCAGGTGGAGCTGGTCACGACCGACAGCTTCCTCTACCCGAACGCGGTGCTGGAGGCCAAGGGGATCATGCATCGCAAGGGCTTCCCCGAGAGCTATGACCGGCGGGCGCTGGTCAGGTTCGTGGCGGAGGTGAAGGCGGGCGCGGCGGAGGCCAACGCGCCGGTTTACAGCCACCTTGAGTACGACATCATCCCCGGCGCCGTCCAAACCGTGAAAAGTCCGGACATTCTGATCATCGAAGGGCTCAACGTCCTCCAACCCGCCCCGCCCACCTCCCTCGCCGTCAACGACTACTTCGACTTCTCCATCTACGTCGACGCCAAGGTCGAGGACATCCGGACCTGGTACGTCGACCGCTTCCACAAGCTCCGCCGCACCGCCTTCGAGGACCCGAAGTCCTACTTCCGGCACATCGCCGACATGTCGTACGAAGAGGCCACCACCTTCGCCGTCAACGTCTGGCGCGACATCAACGAGCGCAACCTGGTCGAGAACATCGCCCCCACCAGGGGCCGCGCCGACCTCGTGCTCCAGAAGGGCCCCGACCACTCCGTCAGGCGGGTACGGCTTCGCCGGACGTGAACACCTCCGCCACCAGGTAACGGGCGAGCCTGCCCCGGCACTCCTGGTCGTCGATGCCGGCGAACCAGCACTCCTCGTCGTGATCATGGCACGTGAAGCGGATCATAAGCGGCAGCCTCGGATGTACGTATCAAAACACCGTCAACATCTGATCGACGACAATGGGTGAGTGCTACATCTCCGACTGATCAGCCCGGCCGCGCGCACCGAGGAGGTGACGGCGGTCCTCGAAGACTGTCCCGGGGTCACCAACATCGTGGTCCTGCCGGGCGCCGGCCGGGAGCCGAGAGGCGACGTCATCCTCTGCGACACCGCCCGCGAGTCGGCCAACGAGCTGATCGGCCGGCTCGGCTGGCTGCGCGACGAAGGCTCGATCGCCGCCGAGCAGATCGACCTGTCGCTGTCCAAGGCCGCGGCCGAGGCGGTCGAGGAGGCGCCGGGCGAGCCCGACGACGCGGTGATCTGGGAGGAGCTGGCGCAGCGGGTGTCGGCCGAGACCCGCGTCACCTGGGCGTACCTCGCCTTCCTGGCCATCGCCACCCAGCTCGCCGGCATCGGAGCGCTGCAGAACTCCCCCGTCCTGATCGTGGGGGCGATGGTGCTCGGCCCGGAGTTCGGCGCGATCGCGGCCATCTGCTTCGGGCTCCTGGGCGGCCGGTGGGGGCTGATCGCCGGCGCGCTGCGGACGCTGGCCGTCGGGTTCGCGCTGGCCATCGCCGTCACCTTCGCCTGCGCGCTGGTCTCGACCTGGCTCGGCTGGATCGACCTCCACAACCTCCAGACGAACGCCGAGGTGCAGTTCATCGTCAAGCCCGACCGGTGGTCGTTCATCGTGGCGTTGCTGGCCGGCGCGGCCGGGGTGCTGTCGATCACCGGAGGCAAGTCCTCGGCCCTGATCGGCGTCTTCATCTCCGTCACCACGATCCCCGCCGCCGGCTACGCGGCCGTGGCGCTGGCCGTGGGCGCCTGGCACGAGGTCGGGTCCTCGGCCCTGCAACTGGGCGTCAACATCCTCGGCATGGTCATCTCGGGCACGGTCACCCTTCTGGTCCAGCGCAGATTCTGGCCTCAAGTAGGACGACGTTCATCCGTATGACCGAGGCGGCGGCCCTCGCCGCACAGGTAGGGTCCGGCTCATGCACATCCTCGCCACCGAGGGGCTGACCAAACGCTTCCCCACCGTCACCGCGGTCGACCGGCTCACGGTCACCGTCGGTCCGGGGGTCACCGGTCTGGTCGGAGCGAACGGCGCGGGCAAGTCGACGTTGATCAAGATCCTGCTCGGCCTCCTCCCGCCCAGCGGCGGCGCGGCGCGCGTGCTCGATCTCGACGTGACGACCCACGGCGCCGAGATCCGCAGGCTCGTGGGCTACATGCCCGAGCACGAATGCCTGCCGCCCGACGTCTCCGCCACCGAACTGGTCGTCCACCTCGCCCAGATGTCCGGGCTGCCGCGCACCGCCGCCCGCGAACGCGCCGCCGACGTGCTGCGCCACGTCGGCCTGGCCGAAGAGCGCTACCGCGCCGTCGGCGGCTACTCCACGGGCATGAAACAGCGCGTCAAGCTGGCCCAGGCCCTCGTCCACGACCCCAAACTGATCTTCCTCGACGAGCCGACCAACGGCCTCGACCCCCGGGGCCGCGACGAGATGCTGACGCTGATCAGGCGCATCGGCACCGAGTTCGGCATCAGCGTGCTGGTCACCTCCCACCTGCTGGGCGAGCTGGAGCGCGTCTGCGACCACGTGATCGTCATCGACGCCGGGCGGCTGCTGCGGTCCTCGGCCATCGGGGAGTTCACCCAGGCCACCCAGACCGTCACGGTCGAGGTCGACGAGGGCCTGGAAGACCTGGCCGGGCGCCTGGCCGACGACGGGCAGACCGTCTCGCGGCAGGGCCGCATGCTGGTGGTCAAGGTGCTCGGGCCCGAGACGTACGACGCGATCCGCGACGCCGCCGTCGACCTCGACCTCTGCCTGATCCGCATGGAGCAGGGGCGCCACCGCATCGAGGACGTCTTCCGCGAGGAGGTGGCCGGTGTCTGAGATCTACGACATCGGATACCGCCACTACGACGGCCCGCGGCTCGGCCGCGGCCACGCGACCAGGGCGCTGACCCTCCACAGCCTGCGCGGCGTCTTCGGCCTCGGCCGCCCGGCCCGCAGCAAGATCATCCCGTTCGCGCTGGTCACGATCATGCTGCTGCCGTCCGTGGTCAACATCGCCATGATGGCGCTGGCCGCGCAGCGCGGCATCGCCTACAGCGGGTTCGCGGTGATCATGCAGGCCGTGGTGGCGATCTTCCTGGCCGCGCAGGCGCCCACGGCGGTCGCGCCCGACCTGCGCCACCGCGTGCTGCCGCTCTACCTGTCGCGCCCGGTCTCGGTCGTCGAGTACGTCACCGCCAAGGTCACCGCCATGGCCACGGCGCTGTTCCTGCTGGTCGCGCTGCCGCTCACGCTCACGTTCCTGGGCGAGCTGGTGGTCGACATGCCCGGCCCGCCGGCCACCGGCGAATACGCGGGGGCCATGCTCATGGCGCTCGTGCTGGCGCTGCTGCTGTCGGTCTACGGGCTGGCGCTGGCCTCGTTCACGCCCCGGCGCGGGCTCGGCGTGGCGTCGGTCATCGTGGTCTACCTGCTGTCGTCGGCGTCGGTCCCCATCGTCTACGGCACCCTCTACTCCACGGGCAACGAGTCCGCCGCCGCCTGGGCGTGGCTGCTCAACCCGTTCTGGCTGGTCGACTCCGTGCAGTCGTGGCTGTTCGGCACGCCGCCCCACTCCATCGAGTCGGCCGCCTATCCCAACGGCCCCGCCTCGGCGGCGACCCTGGTGGTGCTGCTCGGCATCGGCCTGGCCGCTCTGGTGCTGCGTTACAGGAAGGCGGCCGCGCGATGAAGATCGAGCTCTCGCAGGTGTCCCGCTGGTACGGCAACGTGGTGGCCGTCAACGACGTGACCATGACCATCGGCCCCGGCGTCACCGGCCTGCTCGGCCCCAACGGCGCGGGAAAGTCGACGCTCCTGCACATGATGGCCGGCTTCCTGGCACCGTCGAGCGGCACGGTCACGCTGGACGGCACGCGGGTGTGGAAGAACCACCAAATTTACCGAAATATCGGCTTAGTTCCGGAACGGGAGGGCGTATACGGCTTCCTGACCGGCTGGCAGTTCGTGCTCTCCGCCGCCCGCCTCCACGGCCTGCCCGACCCGGTCGAGGCCGCCCGCAAGGCGCTGGCCACGGTCGAGATGGAGGAGCCGAAGGACCGGCGCGTCGAGACGTACTCCAAGGGCATGCGCCAGCGGGTCAAGGTCGCCGCCGCGCTCGTCCACGACCCGCCGGTGCTGCTGCTGGACGAGCCGTTCAACGGCATGGACCCGCGCCAGCGCCTGCACCTGATGGACCTCATCAGGGCCATGGGCACGGCCGGCAAGACCATCCTGTTCAGCTCCCACATCCTGGAGGAGGTCGAGCGGGTCGCCCAGCACATCGAGGTGCTGGTGGCGGGGCGGCACGCGGCGTCGGGCAACTTCCGCGAGATCCGGCGCCTGATGACCGACCGCCCCCACCTGTTCATGATCCGGTCGAGTGACGACAGGCGGCTCGCCGCCGCCCTCATCCGCGACCACTCGACCGGCGGCATCACCCTCCGCCCCGACGGCCTGGAGGTCCAGGCCATCGAGTTCCGCCGGTTCGCCCGGCTCCTCCCCCGCGTGGCCAAGGAGGAGGGCGTACGCCTGCACCAGATCTCCCCGGCGGACGAGGACCTGGAGAGCGTGTTCTCGTACTTGATCCACAGGAGCAGCTGATGAACACCGCGAGTGACCGCCGCCGCCCGGCGCCCGGACGCCCCCACGGGGTGAGCCCGTGAACACCGTGGTCGCGGGCATCACGTACCGCGCTCTGCTGGGCCGCCGCCGGATCATCCTGCTCCTCCTGCTGCCCGCCGCCCTCATCGGCCTGGCCGTGCTGATCCGCCTGCTCAGCGGGCCCGACCAGAGCATCGCCGTGGAGCTGACGCAGAGCTTCGCCATCGGCACCATGCTCCCGCTGCTGGGCGTGATCACGGGCACCGGCGTCATCGCGCCGGAGATCGACGACGGCACGATCATCCACCTGATGTCCAAGCCGATCTCCCGGCCGGTCATCGTACGGACCAAGTTCGCGGTGGCGGCGTCGCTGATGACGCTGTTCGGGGCCGTGCCCACGTACGTCGCGGCCTGGCTGCTGGCCGGCACCGAGGACGGCATCGCCACCGGCTTCGCCCTCGGCGCCCTGGTGGCCGGCATCGCCTATGCCGCCGTCTTCCTCCTGCTCGGCGTCGTCACCCGCCACGCCGTCACGATCGGCGTCATCTACGCCCTGGTCTGGGAGTCCGTGGTGGGCGGCTTCATCCCCGGCGCCCGCAAGTTCTCGATCCAGCACTGGGCCAGGTCGATCGCCGACCAGTTCTCCGACACCCCGTTCCTCAGAACGGACGTCACCCTCGGCTTCGCCGTCCCGGCCCTGCTGATCGTGACCGTCGCCGGCGTCTACGTGGCCGGTCGCCGCCTGCGAGTCTTCGCCCTGACCGGCGACGAGTAGCAGGCGGGGCCGCGTCCGCATCACCCCGGACGGCCCGGGTGCGGGAATGACGAAAGGGGCACAGCGAAGTGTGCCCCTTTCGTGCTGAGACCGTCAGATGGCGCAGGACTTGCGGACCGCGTCGGCGAGGCGGGTGGCCACCTGCGTGGCGTGTTCCTCCGACGCGGCCTCGACCATCACGCGGATCATCGGCTCGGTGCCGCTCGGCCGGATCAGGACCCGGCCCGTCTCGCCCAGCTCCGACTCCGCCTCCGCCACGGCCGACACCAGCTCGGGCGAGCCGGCCTTGGCCTTGTCGACGTCCTTGACGTTGATCAGGATCTGCGGGAGCGGCGTCATCACCGAGGCCAGCTCCTTGAGCGGCACGCCCGCCTTCGACACCACGCCCAGCAGGTGGAGCGAGGTGAGCAGGCCGTCGCCCGTGGTGGCGTGGTCCAGCATGATGACGTGGCCCGACTGCTCGCCGCCCAGGTTGTAGCCGTCGGACTTCATGCGTTCGAGCACGTAGCGGTCGCCCACCGCGGTCTCGACCACGGTGATGCCGGCCTCGCGCATCGCCAGCTTGAACCCCAGGTTGGACATCACGGTCGCGACCACGGTCTCCTTCGCCAGCAGGCCCTCGCCGTGCATGGCGCCGGCCAGGATGGCCATGATCCGGTCGCCGTCCACGATCTCGCCGGTGTGGTCGACCGCCAGGCAGCGGTCGGCGTCGCCGTCGTAGGCCACGCCGAGGTCGGCGCCGCGCGAGACCACCACCTGCCGGAGCTTGTCGAGGTGTGTGGAGCCGTGGTGGGCGTTGATGTTGAGGCCGTCGGGACGGGCGCCGATGGCCTCCACCCTGGCCCCCGCGCGCACCATCGCCTCCGGAGCCACCATGTGGGCGGCGCCGTGAGCGCAGTCGACCACCACGTTGAGGCCGTCGAGCGCGGCGTTCATCGTGGTGAGCACGTGGGAGATGTAGCGGTCGGCCTCGCCGTACGCGTCGCGCACGCGGCCCACGCCCGACCCGACGGGAAAGCTCCACTCCTCGCCGAGCCGCCGCTCGATCTCGTCCTCGACCGCGTCGGACAGCTTGAAGCCGCCCCTGGCCAGAAACTTGATGCCGTTGTCGGGCGCCGGATTGTGCGAGGCCGACAGCATGACGCCGAGATCGGCGCCGAGCGCGGCCGTGAGGTGGGCGACAGCCGGAGTGGGCAGCACGCCGAGGCGCAGCACATCGACTCCGGACGCCGCGAGGCCGGCGACCACGGCGGCCTCCAGGAACTCTC
>DASUCK010000463.1:0-5406 GCA_036276095.1 Nonomuraea sp.
CGACGGCCGCCGTCGCGCTCGCCGCGAGCTGGTGGCTGCTGGCGGGCCGGCCGGCCGCCCCGGGCGAGGCGGCCGGGTCCGCGCGGGGCCAGGTCCCCAGCCAGGCGCCGCACACCCCCGACGCCGCCGGAACCGGAGCACCGGACGAGAGGGGAGACGCGTCGTCCCCCGGTGCGCCGTCCCCTTCCCCGACGTCACCGGACACACCTTCACCGGGCACGCCTTCACCGGGCACGACCTCGCCGGGCGCGACGTCACCCGATGCGGCGCAGCAGGCCCGGGCGATGGACGACCTGCTGTCCAGGAGCAGTTCCTCGCGCGCCGACCTCGCGGGGGCCATCGCCGGGGCGAGCCGGTGCCGGCCCGGCGGCGTGGACGCCATCGAGGAGATCACCGCCGGCCGCCGCGACCAGCTCACCGCCGCCCGCGCACTGACCGTCGCCGCCGTGCCGGACGGGCAGGCGCTCAAGGACGCCCTGGTGGACGCGCTCGGCGCCTCCTACGACGCCGACGCCGCGTTCCTGTCCTGGGCCCGGCGGCACGTCGGCGGCGGCTGCTCCGGACCGGTCGCCGAGGACCGCGACTACAAACGCGGCGTGGAAAGATCGGAGGCCGCGCAGAAGGCGAAGGCCCGATTCGCGCGGGCCTGGAAGCCGATCGCGGAAACGCACGGACTTACCGTCTGGAAACCAGACCACATCTGATGCTTTTACATGAGCACGGATTTCTTCAGACTGTTTCGAGATTTTCCGCGACAAATTGACCGCCCACCGCGGTCGGCACCAGACCGCCTGTGATCTGCGACGCGGCCTGGCCGCGAACCCGCACCACGATGCGGCCGTGTGCGTCCGTGGGTGTTTCTCGACCTCCGCCAGTCGGTCGATGAGCTTGAGCGACTCCACCCAGGGTTTCTGAGGCGGCTCTCACCTGCGACTCCTCCGGGCGGCTGAGGCGGGCGGCAAGAACAAGACTGTTGTCCGCGGATTTCTTCGTGCACGGTTGTCGGCGTCTCCACCCCTGCCGACAGGAGTTCCAGCATGTCCGACACCGTGCCGCTGCACCTCGCCGGCAACAACGCGCCGGTCGCCGCCGAGGTGACCCTGGAGCCGTCCAAGGTCGTCGGCGAGATCCCGGCCGAGCTGAGCGGGCAGTTCTTCCGCAACGGGCCCAACCCGCGCACCGGCTGGTCGCCGCACTCCTTCGCGGGCGACGGAATGATCCACACCATCGCGCTGGAGGGCGGCAGGGCGCGCTGGTACCGCAACCGGTACGTGCGCACGCCGCTGTACGAGAACCCCGGCCGGTCCCGCTTCGCCCTCGCCTTCGACCAGGAGACCGGGCGGATCGACTACCGGGTCACCACGGCCAACACCCATCTGATCGCGCACGCGGGCCGGCTGTTCGCCCTGGAGGAGGGCGGCTTCCCGTACGAGGTGACGCCGGACCTCGCCACGATCGGGGCGCACACCTTCGACGGGGCCCTGCGGACCCCGATGACGGCGCACCCGAAGACCTGCCCGATCACGGGCGAGCTGCTGTTCTTCGGATGTCAGCTGCGTCCGCCGTACCTGACCTGCTACCGCGTCTCGGCCGCCGGCGAGGTGGTGCAGCGGCGGGTCGTGGACGTGCCGCGGGCGACGATGACGCACGACTTCGCCATCACCCGGAACCACGTGGTCGTCATGGACCTGCCCGTCGTCTTCGACTCCGCCCAGGCCGCGGCGGGCGGGCCGCCGTGGCGCTGGGACGACGCGCACCGCGCCAGGTTCGGCGTGCTGGCACGGACGGCCGGCGACGACGCGCCCGTACGCTGGTTCGACGTCGTCCCGTGCTACGTGTGGCACACCATGAACGCCTACGAGGCCCCGGAGGGCGACACGATCACCGTCACCGGCACCCGCGTCCCCACGCTGTGGCGCGGCGGCGCCGACGACCTGGCGGGCGGGCTTCCGGTCGTGTACCGCTGGACGCTGGACCTCAGGTCGGGCGCGGTCGCCGAGGAACCGCTCGACGACGCGCCCAGCGAGTACCCCCGGGTGGCCGACCCGGTGATCGGGCTCCCCCACCGTTACGGCTACACGACGAGCTTCTCCCTGGACGCCGAGCCCGAGCGGTCGCGGATCTACGCCTACGACCTCACCGGCGGCGGACGGGCGGCGCACCGCCTCCCTCCAGGCCACACCTGCGGCGAGGCCGTCTTCGTACCCCGGGCCGGTGCCGGTGAGAACGAGGGTTTCCTGATGACGTGCGCCCACGACCGCGGCGCCGGCACGAGCTACCTGGCCATCCTGGACGCCGCCGACTTCGCCGCGCCCCCGCTCGCCGAGGTGCACGTCCCGGCGCGCATTCCCGCGGGCTTCCACGGCAACTGGATCCCGGCCTGAGGATCGGGGAACACGGACCCGGTGCTCGGGCCCGAGCCGGCGCGGGCCTGTCGCGCGAGGACGCCACGGCCGTTCCGGTGTTGACGGGGGACCGGTGCGGCATTTAACGTTCCGGCGATTGGCGAAACATATCGCCACACATCCGAAACTTTCGGAGGCGTCATGTTACGAGCAGTTGTCGCGCTCGCCCTGCTGGGCGTCCCGGCGGTGGCGCACCCCGCGGACCCGCCGGCCATCACCGTGAACGAGCGCGTGAGACACCAGGAGATCGACGGCTTCGGCATCTCCCAGGCGTTCCGCCGGAACGAGCTGCTCGAGGCGCTCACGCCCGCCCAGCAGCGGGAGATCCTCGACCTGTGGTTCGACCGGCGGGAGGGTGCCGGGATGAGCATCCTGCGCCTCGGCATCGGCTCCTCACCCGCCGGCAGCCCGTACGACCACATGGTGTCGCACCAGCCCGAGAACCCCGGCGGCCCGGACGCCCCGCCCCAGTACGTCTGGGACGGCGACGACAACAGCCAGGTGTGGGTCGCCAAGGAGGCCCAGCGGTATGGCGTCAGCCGGTTCTTCGCCGACGCCTGGAGCGCTCCCGGCTACATGAAGGACAACGGCGACGACAAGAACGGCGGCGGGCTCCTGCCCGAGTGGCAGCGGGCATACGCGAACTACCTGGTGGCGTACACGAAGTTCTACGCCAGGGAAGGCATCAAGATCACCGACCTCGGGTTCACGAACGAGCCCGACTGGACGGCCACGTACGCGTCCATGCGCTTCACCCCCGCGCAGGCCGCCGAGTTCGTCAAGGTGATCGGCCCGATCGCCACCCGCGCGGGCGTGCGGCTGGCGTGCTGCGACTCCTTCGGCTGGAACGAGGCCAAGGCGTACTCGGCGGCCATCGAGGCCGACCCCGAGGCCCGCCGCTGGGTGAGGACCCACACCGGCCACACGTACGCCAGCCCGGTCGACGGCCCGCTGCCGACGAACCGGAGGACCTGGATGTCGGAGTGGAACCCGAACGGCGACCGCTGGAACGAGGCCTGGGACGACGGCAGCGGCTTCGACGGCCTCACCATCGCCTCGGCCATCCACGACGCGCTCACCCTCGGCAACGCCAGCGCCTACGTCTACTGGCTGGGCGCCTCACGCGGCGCGACCAGGGCGTTCATGCAGATCGACGACGTGGCCAGGACGTACACCGTGTCGAAGCGGTTCTGGGCGATGGCGGGCTACAGCCGCTTCATCCGGCCCGGCGCCGTCCGCCTGGACGCCTCGGCCGCCGACCCGGCGCTGAAGGTGTCGGCCTTCCGCAACCCCGACGGCTCCCGCGTGATCGTGGCGCTCAACACCGGCACGGCCCCGGTCACCTGGAACGGCGTGCACGGGCGGGCGACCGCGTACGTGACGAACAACGACAACTCGCTCACCCCGTCCCCGGTCGCGGGACGTACGGTGACGCTCCAGCCGCGGACGCTGACCACCGTCGTCGTCCGCTGAACCGCGGAGGGGGCCCGGGTAGGGGTCGCCCGGGCCCTCCCCGCTCCACCGCCGGCCGCCGCCGAGGGCACTGCGCACCGCTCGTCCACGCCGACGGCCGTCCGCACCCGCCGCGCTCGCCGGCCGCGGGCCGCGCCGCCGCGCTCAGCCCCACACCTCGCGGGCGGTCTCGACGATCCGGCCGAGCTTGGCGAACTGCTGGTCGATGGTGAGTTCGTTGCCCTCGACCGTGGAGGAGAAGCCGCACTGCGGCGAGAGGCAGAGCTGGTCGAGGTCGACGAACTTGGCGGCCTCGTCGATGCGCCGCTTCAGCGCGTCCTTCGTCTCCAGCTCGCCCCGCTTCGTGGTGACCAGCCCGAGGACGACCAGCTTCCCCTTGGGGACGTAGCGCAGCGGCTCGAAGCCGCCGGAGCGCTCGTCGTCGTACTCCAGGAAGAAGCCGTCCACCTTCAGCTCGCCGAAGAGCGCCTCGGCGACGTGGTCGTAGCCGCCGGCGGCGGCCCAGGAGGAGCGGAAGTTGCCGCGGCACATGTGCGTGGTGATCGTCATCCCGGCGGGCTTGGCGGCGAGCGCGGCGTTGATCTGCTTGATGTAGCGCAGGTGCATGTGGTCGGCGTCGTCGCCGCGGGCGGCGAGCTCGGCCCGCTGCGCCGGGTCGTTGAGGTAGGCCAGGCTGGTGTCGTCGAACTGCAGGTAGGTGCACCCGAGCGCGCCGATCGCGCGTACCTGCTCGGCGTAGGCGGTGCTCAGGTCGCGCCAGAACTCCTCGACGTCGGGGTAGACCGCCGGGTCGATGGCGGCCGGGCCGCCGCGGTAGTGGACCATGCTGGGCGACGGGATGGTCAGCTTCGGCACGAGCCCGCTGCCGCGCCCGGCGACGGTGTCGCGCAGGAACGTGAAGTCGTCGGCGAAGATCGGCTCGGCGAGCCGGATCCGGTCGTGCACGCGCAGCGCCGCCGGGGTGAACGCGATGTCGCCCTTCTCGTTGTGGAACCGCACCGTGATGCGCTCGTCGTCGGCCTGGCCGATGCCGCCGAGCCGGTAGATGAAGTCCATGTGCCAGGAGGACCGCCGGAACTCGCCGTCCGTCGCGCTCTGCAGGCCGATCTCCTCCTGCCTGCGCACCACCTCCCTGATGGCGTCGTCCTCGGCCTCCCGCAGCGCCTCGCCGGTGAGGCTCTCCCGGGCGCGGAGGAGGGAGTGCGGGCGGAGCAGGCTGCCGACGTGGTCGGCGCGGAACGGCGGTGAGGTACGCATGACGGATCATCTCCTCAATCCGTAGAGCCGCCTGAGGGGGGCCTTGAGCAGCTTGCCGGCGGCGTTCTTGGGCAACTCGGGGACGAGTTCCACATATTTCGGGATTTTGTAGCGGGCAAGCCGCCCGTCCAGATGCTTCAGCAGCTCGTCGGCGTCCGCGGTCGCGCCGGGGCGCACCACGACGAGCGCCTTGCCGACCTCGCCCCACCGCTCGTCGGGCACGCCGATGACGGCGCACTCGGCGACCGCGGGATGGCCGGACAACACGCTC
>DASUCK010000464.1:0-19102 GCA_036276095.1 Nonomuraea sp.
GAGCAGCGGGGACGGAGCCCCGGCCAGCCGGTCGACGGCCGGACCCCGCACCCGGGGCACCCGGGGCACCAGGGCGGCGGCGCGGTGCCGCGGCCGGTGATCCGGCCCCGCCGGCTGCGCCGCACCCCCGCCCTGCGCGGACTGGTGCGGGAGACCGAGGTGGCGGCGGGCCACCTGGTGCTGCCGCTCTTTGTGCGCGAAGGTCTCGCCGAGCCGCGCCCGGTGACCTCGATGCCCGGGGTCGTCCAGCACACCCGCGACTCGCTGCGCAAGGCCGCCCACGAGGCGGCCGAGGCCGGTGTGGGCGGGCTGATCCTGTTCGGCGTCCCGGCGGTGAAGGACGCCCGCGGCTCGGCCGCCGACGACCCCGACGGCGTGCTGCAGGTCGCGCTGCGCGACGTGAACGCCGAGGTGGGCGACGCCATCGTGGTGATGGCCGACACGTGCCTCGACGAGTTCACCGACAACGGCCACTGCGGCATCCTGACCCCGTCGGGCGACGTCGACAACGACGCCACGCTGGAGCGGTACGCGTCCATCGCGGTCGCGCAGGCCGCGGCGGGGTCGCAGGTGGTGGCGCCGAGCGGGATGATGGACGGCCAGGTCGGGGCGATCAGGGCGGCGCTGGACGGCGCCGGTTACGGAAATATCCCCATTCTGGCCTATTCCGCCAAGTACGCCTCCGCCTTCTACGGGCCGTTCCGCGACGCCGCCGAGTGCGCGCCGCAGTTCGGCGACCGCAGCACCCACCAGCAGGACCCTGCGGGGTCGCTGGAGGAGGCGCTTCGCGAGGTGCGCCTCGACCTCGCCGAGGGCGCCGACGCCGTCATGGTCAAGCCCGCGCTGGCCTACCTCGACGTCATCTCCGCCTTCCGGGCCGAGGTCGACGTGCCGGTGGCCGCCTACCAGGTGAGCGGCGAGTACGCCATGATCGAGGCCGCCGCGGCCAACGGCTGGGTCGACCGCGAGCGGATGATCATGGAGTCGCTGGTCGCGATCAAGCGCGCCGGGGCCGACCTGATCCTGACGTACTGGGCCACGGAAGTGGCCCGCCGCCTCTGACAGGCCCGCCACGGCCGCCCACGCGCTCCTAACCAAGGGGTTTCCCGTCGATTGGTGGGGCGTGTGCGTTAGAGTGCGATGACAAGTGCTGGTGTGTCCCGCGTGGCCTGTGCGATCGCCTGCCCGGAGCCGGGACCTCCTCAGGCGCTGGCGAGGGATTTCGACGGGAGACACCAATGGTGGGGGTACCACTGGCTCGGCGTACCAGAAAAGGGTCCCAGAAACGGGGCCAGCCGACGCGTATGGCCTCAGCGCTCGATTACGCCGCCATGGGGTGGCCGGTGGTGCCCGGCGCCCACCCGCTGCGGGACGGTCCGCGGGCGTGCTCCTGCGACCGGCTCGGTTGTCCCGACCCGGGCGCGCACCCGCTGTCCCCCGCCTGGTCCCTGCAGGCCACGACCGACCCGGCGCAGCTCACCCGATGGTGGCAGGCCACGCCGGAGGCCGGGGTGATCCTGCCCACCGGACGCGTGTTCGACGTCTTCGACGTACCTCTCGCCGCCGGCCTTGCGGCCCTCACCCGGATCGACGCCGCCGGAGCACACCCAGGCCCGGTCGCCTCCAAAGGCGACCGGGTTTTGTTCTACGTGGCCACCCGCGGAAACCCCGAGGACGAGGACGAATGGTGGTCCTGCCACCTCGACTGCGACCCGGCCACCATCGAGGACACCCCGGGCCTGCGCTGGCACTGCCGCGACAGCTACGTCCTGGCCCCGCCCTCGACGCTGCCGAGCGGCCAGCCGGTGTCCTGGCTCCGGCCCCCTGACGGCCGTCCCCTTCCCGACCCGCTGCGCGTCCTGGAGTGGCTCGCCGACTGATCGGCGGGTGCGGGGTGCTCGGTCGGGGGGCGGCGGGACGCCCGGCTAACCTGGATCGGTGAGCCGTACTCAGAAGTCCGAGGACCTGTTCGACCGTGCCCGCCGGATCGTGCCCGGGGGCGTCAACTCGCCGGTGCGCGCGTTCGGGGCGGTCGGCGGTACACCCCGTTTCATGGCCTCGGGGCAGGGCCCCTACATCACCGACGTCGACGGCAATCAGTACGTCGACCTGGTCTGCTCCTGGGGCCCGATGATCCTCGGACACCGGCACCCGGCGGTCGTCGAGGCCGTGTCCGCGGCCGTGGCCCACGGGTTCTCCTACGGCACCGCCACCCGCGGCGAGGTCGAACTGGCCGAGGAGATCGTGGCCAGGGTGGCGCCGGTCGAGAAGGTGCGGCTGGTCAGCTCCGGCACCGAGGCGACGATGAGCGCGGTGCGGCTGGCCCGGGGCTTCACCGGGCGGTCGAAGGTGATCAAATTCGCCGGGTGCTACCACGGGCACGTCGACGCGCTGCTGGCGTCGGCGGGGTCGGGGGTGGTGACGTTCGGACTGCCCGACACGCCGGGCGTGACCGGGGCGTCGGCGGCCGACACGATCGTGCTGCCGTACAACTCGGTCGAGGCCGTCGAGGCGGCCTTCGCGGCGGCCGACGTCGCGTGCGTGATCACCGAGGCGTGCCCGGCGAACATGGGCGTGGTGCCGCCGCGCGCCGGCTTCAACGCGCGCCTGCGCGAGCTGTGCACGGCCAACGGCGCGCTGCTGATCGTCGACGAGGTGCTGACCGGCTTCCGGGTCTCGCCCGCCGGCTGGTACGGCCTCGATCCCGTCGAGGCCGACCTGATGACGTTCGGGAAGGTGATGGGGGGCGGGTTGCCGGCGGCGGCGTTCGGCGGCCGGGCCGACATCATGGCCTGCCTCGCGCCCGAGGGCCCCGTCTATCAGGCGGGCACCCTGTCGGGCAACCCGCTGGCCTGCGCCGCGGGTCTGGCCACGCTGCGGGCGCTGGACCGGGCCGCCTACGATCGCGTCGACGCCGCGGCGAGTGCGGTGGGTCGGGCGGCCTCCGACGCGCTGGCCGCGGCAGGGGTGCCGCATCGGCTGCAGCGGGCGGGAAGCCTGTTCTCGATCTTCTTCACCGACGCCGAGGTGCCGGACTTCGACGCGGCCCGCACCCAGAACACCGCCGCGTTCACGGCGTTCTTCCATGCGATGCTCGACCAGGGCGTCTATCTGCCGCCGTCGGCGTACGAGGCGTGGTTCCTGTCGGCGGCCCACGACGACGCGGCGGTCAACCGGGTGGCGGAGGCGCTGCCCGCCGCGGCGAAGGCGGCCGCCGCCGTTCTCTGACGGGTGCCGGCGCGCGCGACGCCGGCCGGGGCGTTCAGCGGGTCGGCTTCTGGTAGCGGATGCGCTGCTCGCGGGCCTGCTCGGCGAGCGCCTTCAGGTACGAGGGACGGTCCTGCTGCTGGTTCTTCGACTTGTTGATTCGCATGCATCTATTTTCATCCGCTACACGGTCGAGCACAAGCGAGACTTTCTACGCTAAACCGTTTAGAGTGGCTACATGTTGGACCTGAACCGGCTCAAGGCACTGCACGCAGTTCACCTCTACGGGTCTGTGGGTGCGGCCGCCGACGCGCTCATGGTCACCCCCTCCGCCGTGTCCCAGCAGATCGCGAAGCTGGAGCGGGAGACCGGCGCCCGGCTGATGGAGCGCAACGGCCGCGGCGTACGCCTCACCGACGCCGCCGGCCTGCTCGCGGAGCACGCCGAACGCATCCTCGCCCTCGTCGAGACCGCCGAGGCGGACTTCGAGGCGCTCCGCGGCGCGGTCGTCGGCCGGCTCAACATCGCGGCCTTCCCCACCGCCGCCCGCGGCCTCATGCCCAAAGCGCTGATCTCCCTTCGCGACCGCCACCCCGACCTGTCCATCCAGCTGTTCGAACGCGAGCCCGAGCGGGTCGTCCGCGACGTCGCCAGGGGCGAGCTCGACCTCGGCGTCGTCCAGGACTGGCTCAACCGGCCCATGGCGCTGCCCGAGGGGCTGTCCAAGGCGGCGCTGCTCGACGACATCGCCGACGTGGCCCTGCCCGCCGACCACCCGCTGGCCGACGCCAGGGAGGTGGAGCTGGCCCAGCTGCACGGCTGCCGGTGGATCAGCTCCTCGCCCACCACGGTGTGCCACGACTGGCTGGTGTTCACGCTGCGCAACGCGTCACTCGAACCGGAGGTCGCCTGCATGGCCGACGAGTACCCGACCCAGCTCGCGCTGGTGGCGGGCGGGCTGGGGTGCGCGATCGTGCCGCGGCTCGGGCGCGACTGCGTACCCGACGGGGTGCGGCTCGTCCCGATCCGGCCGCGGGCCTCCCGCCGGATCTTCGCGGTGTGGCGCTCCGACGCCGCCCGCCGCCCCGCCATCCGCGCCATGGTCGACGCCCTGGCCGTGGCGAGCCGGGAGCAGGAGAACGCCTGGGCGGTCAGCTGAGCGCGATGGCATCCGGCCGAGCGGATAGGCTGTCGGCACCATGGCTGAAACCACCGTCGTTCATCTCCTGCGCCACGGTGAGGTGCACAACCCCGGCGGCATCCTCTACGGCAGGCTGCCTGGCTACCATTTGTCGGAGGCCGGCCGGCTCATGGCCGACACGGTCGCCAAGGCGGTCGGCGGCCGTGACATCGTCGCTCTCTACAGCTCGCCGCTGGAACGCGCTATGGAGACCGCCGCTCCGCTCGCCGACCAGCTCGGCCTGGAGATCCGGCAGGACGTCCGCCTGATCGAGGCGGGCAACCTCCTGGAGGGCCGCACGTCCGGCAACGGCTCGGCGTTGTTTCGCGACTGGCGCAACTACCGCTACTTCTGGAACCCGCTGCGCCCGTCGTGGGGCGAGTCCTACCTGGGCATCGTCCAGCGGATGAGGTCGATGATCGACGACGCCAGGGCCGTGGTGCGCGGCCACGAGGCGGTGCTGGTCAGCCACCAGCTCCCGATCTGGGCCATCCGCATGGCCGCCGAGGGCCGCAGGCTGTGGCACGATCCCCGCCGCCGGCAGTGCGCGCTGGCCAGTCTCACCACGTTCACCTTCGACGGCGACCGGCTGGTCAGCATCGGCTACAGCGAGCCGGCCGGGTCGATCGACGCCGGGCCTTCCGTGCCCGGCGCGTGACGCGACCCGATGTCCGGAGCGTGCGGTCCCGCCGGTAGAGTTGCAAGCTCTACCGGTTGTAGTACAAGGAGATCTTCCTCCGTGCGCGCCAAGTCCGTCCCCCTCGTCCTGCTGGCCGTGCTGGTCGCGGGATGCGCCGGCAACCAGAGCGGTCAGCCGCAGGCAGGCGACACCCGGTTCGTCGCCGGCGACGGGAAGATGCAGGTGTTCCCGGCGGGCGAGCGCGAGGCCGCGCCGGCGGTCGAGGGGCCCACCCTCGACGGCCGCACCGCCTCGCTGGCCGCCCACAAGGGCAAGGTCGTGGTGCTCAACTTCTGGGCGTCGTGGTGCGCGCCGTGCCGGGCCGAGGCACCGGTGCTCAAGGAGGTCGCGGCCAAGACCAGGGGCAGCGGCGTGGAGTTCATCGGCATCGACTTCAAAGACCGCCAGGCCGACGCGCTGGCGTTCGAGCGCACCGAGCAAACGGGCTACCCTTCGATCTTCGACCAGCCGGGCAAGGTGGCGCTGGCCTTCCAGGGCACGGTGCCGCCCGCGGCCATCCCGTCCACCCTGATCATCGACCGGCAGGGCCGCGTCGCGGCCAGGGCGCTCGGCGCGGTGAAGTACACCGACCTGATCGACACGGTGACCAAGGTGCGCGATGAGTGACGTCGTGGCCTCCGGATCGCTGCTGCTGGCGGTGCCGGTCGCGGTGCTGGCCGGGGTGGTGTCGTTCCTGTCGCCGTGCGTGCTGCCGCTGGTGCCGGGCTACCTGTCGTACGTCACCGGCATGTCCGACGACCCCAGGCGGGGGCGGCTGGTGCTGGGGGCGGCGCTGTTCGTGGCCGGGTTCGGGGTGGTGTTCGTGCTCAGCGGGGCGCTGTTCGGCGGGCTCGGGTCGGTGCTGCTGGGCAACGCCGAGATCATCACGCGGGTGCTCGGCGTGCTGACGATCGTGCTCGGGCTGGCCTTTCTCGGGGTCGTGCCGGGGCTGATGCGTGACGTGCGCATCCATCGGCTGCCGGCCGCGGGGCTGGCCGGGGCGCCGCTGCTCGGGGTGGTGTTCGGGCTCGGGTGGACACCGTGCATCGGGCCCACGCTGGCCGTCGTGCTGGCGCTCGGCCTCAACGAGGGCAGCGCCGCGCGGGGGGCCCTTCTCGCCGTCGCGTACGCGCTGGGGCTCGGGCTGCCGTTCGTCGGGGCGGCGCTGGCGTACAGCAAGGCGCTGCGCACCTTCCAGGCCATTCGCCGCCACTCCCGGCTGATCACCCGGATCGGCGGCGGCATGATGGTGGCCGTCGGGGCGCTGCTGGTGTCCGGGCTGTGGGGAGAGATGATCGCGGGCCTGCAGGCCATGATCGGTGCTTTCGAGCCGGTGATCTGATGAGCGTTCAGGAGCTGGAGAAGGAGCAGGCGCCGGGGCGGGCGGCGTTCGGGATGACGGGCTGGCTGCGGTGGGGGTGGCGCACGCTCACCTCGATGCGTACGGCGCTGATCCTGCTGTTCCTGCTCGCGCTCGGCTCGGTGCCCGGGTCGCTGGTGCCCCAGCGCGCCGTCGAGCCCGACAAGGTCGCCCTCCTCTACCAGCGGAGCCCGGCACTGGCCGCCTGGTACGACCGGCTCCAGCTGTTCGAGGTGTTCACCTCGACCTGGTTCGCGGCCGTCTACCTCCTGCTGTTCACCTCGCTGATCGGCTGCATCGTCCCGCGCACCGCGACCTATCTGCGCGAGCTGCGCCGCAAGCCGCCCGCCGCGCCGAAGAACCTGTCCCGGCTGCCCCACTCGGCCGCGTTCGAGGGCGACCTGGTCGTCGGGGAGGCCGCGCGGCGGCTGCGCGGGCTGCGCTTCCGCGTGGTGACCGGCGACGGCTGGGTCTCGGCGGAGAAGGGCTACCTGCGCGAGACCGGAAACCTGTTGTTCCACGTCGCCCTGGTCGGCATCCTGCTCGCGATCGGCGCCGGCTCGCTCTACGGTTACCGCGGCAACGTCCTCGTCGTGGAAGGCGACGGGTTCGCCAACACCGTGGCCGCCTACGACCGGTACATCCCGGGCAGCCAGGTGTCGGCCGAGTCGCTGGAGCCGTTCTCGTTCCGGCTGACCGACTTCCAGGTGTCCTACCAGGTCACCGGTGAGAAGCGGGGCCAGGCGCTCGACTACTCCGCCCACCTCAAGGTCGACGACGCCCCCGGCGCGCCCGCCCGCGACGTCGTCCTCAAGGTCAACACACCCCTTGAGGTCAACGGCACGCAGACCTACCTCATCGGCAACGGCTACGCGCCCGTCTTCAAGGTCACCGACGGCAAGGGGCAGGTGGCCTTCGAAGGCCCGGTGCCGTGCCTGATCGAGCAGAAGGCCACGATGACCTCGGGCTGCGTGATCAAGGCGCCGGACGCGCAGCCGGAGCAGCTGGGCTTCCTGCTGCGCTTCCTGCCCACGAGCGTGCCCCTGACCGACGGCACGTACGCCTCCGCCTTCCCCGGGCAGCTCAACCCCGAGGTGCAGCTCGTCGGGGCGTTCGCCGGTGATCTGGGGCTGCGTTCCGGGGTGCCGCAGTCGGTGTACGAGCTGGCGCCGCCCGAGGTCATGCGGAAGCTCAAACCCCTCGTCATGGGCCAGAACGTGCCCAGGCCGCTCGCCGTGGGGCAGTCTCTTGAGCTGCCCCGCGGGGCGGGCAAGCTGGAGTTCGTCGGGGTCAAGGAGTGGATGACGCTCCAGATCGCGTACGACCCCGGGCGGGTGCCCGTGCTGATCTTCGCCGGCACCGCGGTCGTGGCCATCGCCCTGTCGCTCATGATCCGGCGGCGCCGCGTCTTCGTACGGGTGCAGGGCGGCCCCGGTGGCCGCGCGGTCGAGGTCGGCGGGCTGACCCGCACCGAAGGCTCCGCGGCGGGCTTCGCCGAGGAGTTCGCCGACATCGTCAAGGTTCTATCGGCAGGAGAGAAGGATGTCCGCTGAGCAACTCGCCGAGCTGAGCGACCTTTTCGTCGTCGCCGCCGTGCTGCTGTACGTCGTGTCCATGGTGGGGTTCGCGATGGAGCTGGCGTTCGGGCGGTTTCGTCCGGGCAGGGCGCCGGCGGCCGCCGGGGCTGACGCCAAGCGGCACGCCGTCAAGGTGGCGGTGCCGGTCGGCGCCGGTGATCCTGGCGATCGGGCGGTGCCGGTCGGCGCCGGTGACCCGGCTGGTCGAGAGGTGCCGGCTGGGGCTGGTGACCCGGCGGATCGGGCCGACGGCGGCGCCGCGGCGTCCGTTCCCGCCGAGCCCGGAGGCGCGGCGTCCGGCGGTGTCCGCGGGACCGCGGGTCCCGACCGTGGAGCGGCCGGAGCGGCCGGGGCGGCCGGGGAAGCGGGGCCCGGCGTGGGCGGGCTCGCGGGGGAGTCGGCGCTGGCGGTCAGGGCCGGGGTTGTGGCGTTGGTGCTGGCATGGCTGGGGTGGGCGGCCAACGGCGGGGCCATCGTCACGCGCGGGCTGGCGGTGGAGCGGTGGCCGTGGGCCAACATGTACGAGTTCGTGGTGGCCATCTGCTTCGCCGCCGTGTCGGCGTTCCTCGGCACGCAGCTCCGGCACAACGTGCGCTTCCTCGGGCCGTTCGTCATGGTGACGGCGGCGCTGGGTCTCGGGCTGGCGGTCAAGGTGTTCTACACCGCCGCCGGGCCGGTCGTGCCGGCGCTCGACTCGTACTGGATCGCCATTCACGTCACCGCGGCCATCCTGGCCAGCGGGTTGCTGACGCTGGCCGGCGTGTCCGGGATGCTCTCTCTGATCCGGGGCACCGGGATGTCCCGGCTGCCCGGCCGGGACGACCTCGAGCGGGTGGCGCACCGCGCGATCGTGTTCGCCTTCCCGCTGTGGACGTTCGCCGTGATCGCGGGTGCGCTCTGGGCGGACCGGGCGTGGGGCCGGTATTGGGGGTGGGACCCCAAGGAGGTCTGGTCGTTCATCACCTGGGTGGCCTACGCCGCCTACCTGCACGCCAAGGCGACGGCCGGCTGGCGCGGCACGAAGGCGACGGTGGTGCAACTCGTGGCGTTCGGCTGCCTGCTGTTCAACCTGATCGGCGTCAACGTCCTCATCGACGGCCTGCACAGTTACGCCGACGTGAACCAGCCGGAGGGCTAGCCCACGTCGTCGTCGCGCATGCGGCGGTCGAGGTCGCGGAGGAACTCGGGGTCGTCGTCGGGACCCTTCGGCATGCCGGGGCCGGGGGGGACCGGCCACGCCTGCCGCGGGGCGCGGGGCCGCCCGCGCGCCATCCAGATCAGCCCGCCGAGCAGCGGGATCAGGACGACGACAAGAATCCACAGGGCTTTTGGTACGTTCCTAACCTCATCTTCGGGTGTCGTGATCACGTCGAACAGTGAGAAGAGCCAGAAGGCCAGCAGCGCCAGGCCGATCAGAACACCTGCCATGCCCGAACTGTAAGCCATCCGCCACGTGATCGTGCTTCCTGTTGTCCCATTTCGGGTGACTAGCGGAAGATCTGCGTCGTACCGTGGAACTCGATGCGGCGCCCGGAGGCGGAGGCGCCACGGGCGGTGAGAGGTGCGATGGCCTTTTCCAACGACAAGGGCCGTCATCGTCGCGGCCGGTGGTGGCGGCGTGGGTCGTACCTGTTCTCCCGCCGTGCGGAGGCGCCGAGGGGCGCGGACCGGTCGTTCTGGGCGAACGTCCGTGAGAAGCGCCAGGAGGCCGCGGAGAGCCGCGCCGAGACCACGAGGCAGGCCCGCCAGGAACGGCGCCGCTGGCCGGGCGCTGAGCGCCGGGAACGCTCCGACCACGGGCCCAGGACCGACGCCCCCACGCAACCGTGGGACGGTTTCGCGGTGCGCGAACGCCCCGAGCGGCTGTCCGCGGCCGTGGTCGAGCGTCCCCGCCTCACCTGGTACGACTTCGAGCTCGACGACCGTCCGCTCAGGGCCGAGCCCCATCGTCCCGACGTGCCCTCGCTCGGCGACGGCCTGCGCCACTGCGGCAAGCTGGAGTCGATCCTGCACCGCCAGTGGGACGCCCGGCTGGGCCCGCCGCCGCCCGACGTCGTACGCGCCGTCGAGAGCCTGGCCCGGCTGCCCGACCGGCTGAAGGCGAAGCTCGCGGCCGGTCTCGAAGGTATCTATGTCGGCCCGGGCGGCGTCCCCGACCTCGACGACATGGGCTACTTACGCGGCGCGCCGTTACCCTCCGGCCGCGCCACGTGGGACATCTGCGCCGGCGCGTACGGAGACCGCAAGATCGTCGTGGGTGACCGCCCCTCGCCGACGCCCGACGTGATGATGCACGAGGTCGGCCACGCCATCGACGACATCGATTCGGCGTACGGCGAATGGGTGTCCGACTCGCGGGAGTTCGCCGACCTCTACGAGAAGGCCAGGCCGGTCCTGGTGTCGTCCTTCCACCGCCAGGGCGGCGGGCTCGGGCGCAAGGAGTTCTTCGCCGACGCCTTCGCCGCCATCGCCTCCCGGCAGCGGCCGGCCCTCGTCGACATGCTCGGCGGCGACACCCGAATGGCGCTCGACGTCATGCTGTTCTTCAACCGGCGCTACGGAATCTAGGTGATTCGGTCATGTACGTCATCCGGCTCGCGGACGGGACCCTGCGGGTGCCGCGCAGCCTGACCAGCGAGGACGGGCGCCTTTTCGGGGAGGCGTACGCGGAGGTGCGGCCCGGCGACCCGGGTTACGAGGAGTGGCTGGAGGAGTCGCTGACGGAGGAGGAGGCGCGGCTGCGCCGCCGGCGCTGGGAAGAGGAGAACGACGACCTTGAACGCGAGTTCCTCGCCTTCAAGGCGCAGCAGGAGGAGGACGCCTGACCGGTGAATGGACAGGCGCCAGCCACGGTCGGCGGTTGGCGCCGCCCCGTGCTTGCCGTCGGACGTGTGGGCGGAAGCACGCGAACAGTGGGTTCCGCCAGAGGTGACCCTGCCATCGGTCCACAGGATCACCGTCTGCGCGGAACGTCAGACGCGCGGGGACTCACCTGCCGGCCTGTCGGCCGTCAGAACGTCCTCGCCTCGGAGAAGGGCGTGCACTTCCGACTCGCGGAAACGCCGGTGCCCTCCGGGGGTGCGGATACTGCTGATGCGGCCTGCCGCTGCCCAGCGTGTAACCGTCTTTGGGTCTACCCGGAAGAGGGCGGCAACCTCTCCTGGGGTCAGCAGACGCTCGCTGCTACTCTCCACCAATCTCTCCCCCTCGCATCCCGCTTCCTGCCAGCGGGCGGACAGGTAACCAGTGTGTCGAGCGAAGCCTGATTTATCCGTGGTTTTCTGCAAAGATCACGGGTTGTTATCAGCTGACTGCCCGATTGTTATATGATAGAGCCTCTTTGGGGCTCTCGTGGGTGTTTCTTTACGAAACTCCCTAACTGGGAACAGTAGCAGTGCTCGCGTCCGATGCGAAGAGCGAGCGGTGCACGGGTCCGAGTAACCTCGAACTTGTGCGTCCCGTTCTCGTTTACACCGCGTCGCGGATCGGCCTGTTTCTCGTGACCCTCGGTGTGCTCAGGTTGCTCGGCCTGACACACCCACTGTGGTTGATCGGCGGTGCTTTCTTGATCAGCGGTATGGCTAGCTATGTCCTGCTGTCCGAGCAGCGCGACGCCATGAGCGCACGCATCAGCGACAAGCTCGACCGGCCGAAGCCGCAGGACGACTAGGGCAGAGGGAACATGCCAATCCGGGCATGGTACTCCCGTCCGAGTCTCGTTGTGTCGCTACCGACAAGTAGTCCGGTGGCATGTGCGGAAAACGCCTTCACGCCGATGCCGCGCTCCCGTGTCGGATTCCAACTGAGCGCCTTTCCGGTACGCGGATGAATGGCGCCGATGCCCGGCCGCGACACCGCTCCAGGGCCGGCCGAGTCGCGGCCCCGCGGATTGTCCAGCCAGCGCTGATGCCCGCCGACGTACACCGCCGCGCCCGTCACCGCCACCGCGTACAGCGAGTCGCCGCCCGTCGCGTTGACCCAGGTGGGCCGGATATTCGAGCCCTTTGCGTACGTCTCGAAGCGCGCTGCCGTGTCACACATTCCGCCTCTTGGGCCTCCCGTGGTGACCACCACGAAATGGCTTCCGTCAGGTGCGAAGTCGAGACCGCGGACGTAGGAGGGGAACGCGGACGCGCATTTGCCGGCGTACGCGGACGTGCGCCACGGCGCGACCCTCGCGACCGGGCCGCTGACGTCGATGAGCCCGAGCTGCGGCCGGGACCGGCCGTCGAGGGTGGTGAACGAGCCGTCCACGGCCAGCCGGCCGCCGGCGACGGCCAGGGCGTGGACCTTGACGCCGGAGGCCAGCGGCGCGCCCGGCGTGATGTCGAAGCCGGGGTCGGCCGCGCCGGTGCCCGCGTCGAGCCGGGCCAGCGCCGCGCGCGGGGCGACGAAGTCGCCGCCGACGTACAGCATCCGTCCGTGCCTGGCCAGCGCGTTCACCGCGCCGCCGACCAGGCGCGGCGCGAAGCCGGGCACCGCGGTGCCGTCGGACAGGCGCAGCCGGGCCAGCGCCGTGGGACGCCCGCCGTTGACGCCGTGGAAGTCGCCGCCGACGTACACGGTGTCGTGGTCGCCGGCGGCCAGCGCGCGGACGGGACCGGGGACGTGCGGCGCGAACCCCGGCAGGATGCGCCCGGTGCGCAGGTCGTAGGCGAACAGGTTGGCGCGCGGCAGGACGGTGGTGCGCCGCGCGTCGGCGACCTCGCTGAACGCGCCCCCGACCACGACCGTCCGCCCGACGACGGCGATGGCGTTGACGATGCCGTCGAGCACGTGGGGAGTGGTGTCGACCGGATCGGCCGACACCACGCGAGGATGCGCGACCGGAGTCGCGGCGGCGCGCGACCAGGCGGCGGGGTGGCCTGCGGCGACGGCAGCCGCGGCGGGGTGCGGCGCGGCGGCGAGGGCCGGTGCGATGATCGCCGCAAGGGCGACACGGGCTAGCATTCCCCAACTTCTAGCAGACGTTCGGTAGCGAGGCGGCTACTTTCCGTCGATTGTCCCGATAGCCATAAGCTTTCCAGCATGACGCGCGCTCAGTTGGACAAGCAGCCGGACGAGGTCGCCGCGATGTTCGATCGCACCGCCCGGCGCTACGACCTCGTCAACGACGTGATCTCTCTCGGGCAGGTCAGGCACTGGCGCAAGGCGGTGGCCGCGGCCGTCGACGCCGGGCCCGGCGAGGTCGTGCTCGACCTGGGGGCGGGCACCGGCACCTCCACTGACGCCTTCACCGCGCTCGGCGCCCGCGCGATCGCGTGCGACTTCTCCCTCGGCATGCTCCGCACCGGCGTGCGCCGCCACGGCGGCAACGCGCTGAGCGGGCCGGGGGTGCCGTTCGTCGCCGGTGACGCGCTGCGGCTGCCGTTCGCCGACGACTCGTTCGACGCGGTGACGATCTCGGTGGCGCTGCGCAACGTGCACGACACCGGCCGGGCGCTGCGGGAGATGCTGCGGGTGACCAGGCCCGGCGGCCGGCTGGTCATCCTGGAGTTCTCCCATGTCCGGTTCGGCGCGTTCGATCTGGTCTACCGCGAATACCTGATGCGGCTGCTGCCGAAGGTGGCCAAGGTCTTCGGGTCCAACGACGACTCCTACGAATATCTCGCCGAGTCGATCCGCGACTGGCCCGACCAGCCCACTCTCGCCCGCACCATTCAGCAGGCCGGCTGGGAACGGGTCGCGTGGCGCGATCTGACGATGGGGATCGTGGCCATGCACCGCGGTTGCAAGCCGCGGTGAGCGGCCCGGCGACAGGAGCGGTGGCGCCACTGGCGACACGCCGTCCCCCTGGATCACAGAACCGCACCCCGACTGCCACTATGTACAGGAAAAGCAGTAGACTGCGGGCCGACAAGTTTGTGAAGGGGTTCACAAAGGAACGAAGGCACCAACACCCCGAGAGCCTTCGCGTGTGTAGGACAGGACAGTCCAGTGACCGTGCCAACAGCCACCCTCCAAGCGCAGGAGCTCGACCCGAGAGAGCGACGTAGGAGCCGACGAGTGGCGAAGCGGGCGCGACCATGACCACAGGTGACGCCGACGTCATCGTCGTCGGCGCCGGTCCCGCCGGTTCCGCGACCGCCTGGTACCTCGCCCGGGCCGGTCTCGACGTGCTGCTCCTGGAGAAGACCAGGTTCCCCCGCGAGAAGGTCTGCGGCGACGGGCTGACCCCGCGGGCGGTCAAGCAGCTGCAGAACATGGGCGTCGACCTCGACGGCCCCGGCTGGATCAGGAACAAGGGCCTGCGCGTCGTCGGCGGCGGCCACCGCTTCGAGCTCGACTGGCCGCGGCTGGAGCGCTTCCCCGACTTCGGGCTCGTCCGCACCCGGATGGACTTCGACGAGATCGTCGCGGCCAACGCCGTCAAGAACGGCGTGCGGATGAGGGAAGGCGTCACCGTCACGGGGCCCGTCCTCGACGACCGCAGCGGCCACATCGTCGGCGTGACCACCAAGGACGGGCGCACCTACCGCAGCCGCCTGGTGGTGGCCGCCGACGGCAACAGCACCCGGCTGGCCGTCGGCATGGGCCTGCACAAGCGCGAGGACCGGCCGATGGGCGTGGCCGTCCGCACCTACTTCCAGAGTCCCCGCCACGACGACGACTACCTGGAGATCTGGCTGGAGCTGCGGGACGGCGACACGCTGCTGCCCGGCTACGGCTGGATCTTCGGCGTCGGCGACGGCACCGCCAACGTCGGGCTCGGGCTGCTCAACACCAGCGCCCAATTCAAGCACATCGACTACCGCGACCTGCTGCGCCGCTGGTGCGGGGCCATGCCCGCCGAGTGGGCGTTCACCGAGGAGACCATGACGGCCCCGATCCGCGGCGCCGCGCTCCCGATGGCCTTCAACCGCCAGCCCCATTACACGCGCGGCCTCGTGCTCGTGGGCGACTCGGGCGGATCGATCAACCCGTTCAACGGCGAGGGCATCGCCTACGCCATGGAGACCGGCGAGATCGCCGCCGAGGTGATCGCCAAGGCGCTCAAGGGCGCCACGCCCGCGCAGCGCGAGCGCACCCTGCGCACCTATCCCACGACACTGAAAAACGCCTACGGCGGATATTTCACGCTCGGCAGGTTGTTCGTGGAAGCCATCGGGAAGCCGGGTGTCATGAGTTTCGGGACCAGGCACGGATTGCCCCACCCGAGGCTGATGCGCTTCGCGCTCAAACTCCTTGGTAATCTCACCGACCGGCGAGGCGATGCGTCGGACATCATCATCAACGCACTCTCGAAGGTCGCCCCACCAGCATGATTCCCGCAACTAACAGATCCGGCTGCGCGCCCGCGCGCGCGGCGACTCCAGAGGAGGCGTAGCGATGGACCTGTACGTGCCCATCCTGGTGCTCGCCGTTCTCGCGGGGGGCTTCGCGATCTTCTCGGTCGCCATCGCTCCCTTCACCGGCCCCAAGCGCTGGAACCGCGCCAAGCTTGACGCCTACGAATGCGGCATCGAGCCGACGCCCCAGCCCGTCGGTGGTGGACGGTTCCCGCTCAAATACATGGTCACGGCGATGCTCTTCATCGTCTTCGACATCGAGATCATCTTCCTGTATCCGTGGGCCGTCTCGTTCGCGCCGCAGACGGACGACGTCGGCCGGGTGCTCTCCTCGGGCCTCGGGCTGTTCGCGCTCGTCGAGATGCTGCTGTTCATCGTCACCGTGCTCGTGGCCTACGCGTACGTGTGGCGCCGCAAGGGTCTGGACTGGGACTGAAAATGGGACTTGAAGAGAAACTCCCCAGCGGGTTCATCCTCAGCACGGTCGAGGCGGCCGCGGGATGGGCGCGCAAGAACTCCGTGTGGCCCGCCACGTTCGGGCTCGCGTGCTGCGCCATCGAGCTGATGGCCACCGGCGGCCCCCACTACGACCTGGCGCGCTTCGGCATGGAGCGCGCCTCTGCGTCTCCCCGCCAGGCCGACCTGATGATCGTCGCCGGGCGCGTCTCCCAGAAGATGGCCCCGGTGCTGCGCCAGATCTACGACCAGATGGCCGAGCCCAAGTGGGTCATCGCCATGGGCGTGTGCGCCTCCAGCGGCGGCATGTTCAACAACTACGCGATCGTGCAGGGCGTCGACCACGTCGTGCCGGTCGACATCTACCTTCCCGGCTGCCCGCCGCGGCCCGAGATGCTCATCGACTCGATCGTGAAGCTGCACGACAAGATCCAGAACATGAAGTTCGGCGCCCACCGCGCCAAGCAGATCGACGAGCTGGAGCAGCAGGCGCTGCGCACGCTGCCGCTGATCGACCAGGGGGCCGCGAAGTGACCTCGCCCGACAACCTCCCCGGCAGCCCCGACAGCGGCCAGACCCCCGAGGTGCCGGTCCCGGCGGTGCCCGAGGCTCCGGTCGCCCGGCACGGCATGTTCGGCGCCCAGGACACGGGCGACACCTCCGGCTACGGCGGCCTGGTCGTGCGCCGGGCGCCGCAGGTCTCCACGCCGCGCCCGTACGGCGGCTACTTCGACGAGATCGTCGACTCCCTGGCGATGGACGACGCCGTCGAGCGCGTGGTCGTCGACCGCGGCGAGCTGACCCTGCACGTCAAGCGGGAGCGCGTCGTCGAGGTCTGCGAGCGGCTGCGGGACGAGCCGGCGCTGCGGTTCGAGCTGTCGCTCGGCGTGTCCGGCGTCCACTACCCCCACCTGGCCGGCGAGGAGCTCCACGCCGTCTACCACCTGTGCTCGATCACCCACAACCGGCGGGTGCGGCTGGAGGTCTCCTGTCCCGACGCCGACCCGCACATTCCATCCACCGTCAGCGTTTACCCTGGTCACGACTGGCACGAGCGGGAGACGTACGACTTCTTCGGCATCGTCTTCGACGGCCACCCCGCGCTCACCCGGATCATGATGCCGGACGACTGGGAGGGGCACCCGCAGCGCAAGGACTACCCGCTGGGCGGCATCCCGGTCGAATACCGCGGCGCCACCATTCCCGCGCCCGACCAGAGGAGGTACTACTCGTGAGCACGTCCTACGACGAGGCGACCGAGGGCAAGGTCTACTCCGTCAACGGCGGCGACTGGGACCAGGTCGTCACCGGCGCGCGCGACACCGAAGAGGAGCGCCTGGTCGTCAACATGGGCCCGCAGCACCCGTCCACCCACGGCGTGCTCCGGCTGGTGCTGACGCTCGACGGCGAGACGGTGACCGAGGCCCGCGGCGTGATCGGCTACCTCCACACCGGCATCGAGAAGAACATCGAATACCGGACGTGGACGCAGGGCACCACGTTCGTGACCCGGATGGACTACCTCTCGCCGATCTTCAACGAGACGGCGTACTGCCTGGGCGTGGAGAAGCTGCTCGGCGTCACCGACCGCGTCCCGGCGCGGGCGCAGGCCATCCGCGTGATGATGATGGAGCTCAACCGCATCGCCTCCCACCTGGTGGCGATGGGCACGTTCGGCATGGAGCTGGGCGCGACCACGCCGTTCCTGTTCGGCTACCGCGACCGCGAGCTGGTCATGGACCTGTTCGAGTACATCACCGGCCTGCGGATGAACCACGCCTACGTACGTCCGGGCGGCGTCAGCGTCGACCTGCCCGCCGGCGCGGTCGACAAGGTCGGCGAGTTCCTCAAGGAGATGCCCAAGCGGATCAAGGACATCCGCAAGCTCCTCGACGAGAACCCGGTCTACGTCCGCCGCACGACGGACGTCGCCTACCTCGACCTGACCGGTTGCATGGCGCTCGGCGTCACCGGCCCGATCCTGCGGGCCGCCGGCCTGCCGTGGGACCTCCGCAAGTCGCAGCCCTACTGCGGCTACGAGACCTACGAGTTCGAGGTCGCCACCGAGCGCGGCTGCGACGTCTACTCGCGCTACCTCGTCCGCATGCGGGAGATGGAGGAGTCGCTCAAGATCGTCGAGCAGGCTCTGGAGCGCATCGCCGGCCCGCTCAAGGGCGAGCCGGTGATGATCGAGGACAAGAAGATCGGCTGGCCGGCGCAGCTCGCGCTCGGCCCCGACGGCATGGGCAACTCGCCCGACCACATCGCCCACATCATGGGCTCCTCGATGGAAGCCCTCATCCACCACTTCAAGCTGGTCACCGAGGGCTTCCGGGTGCCGGCCGGGCAGGCGTACGCCAGCATCGAGTCGCCCAAGGGCGAGCTCGGCGCCCACGTGGTCAGTGACGGTGGCACCCGCCCCTACCGCGTGCACTTCCGCGAGCCGTCCTTCTGCAACCTGCAGAGCTTCCCCGCGATGGCCGAGGGCGGCCAGGTCGCCGACGTGATCGCCGCGGTGGCTTCTATCGACCCCGTCATGGGAGGTGTGGACCGGTGACGTACTCGCCGGAGGTCCGCGAGCGGCTCGAAAGAGACGCCAAGGAGATCATCGGCCGCTACCCGAAGACGCGGTCGGCCCTGCTGCCGCTGCTGCACCTGGTGCAGTCGGAAGACGGTTACGTCTCCGACGACGGGCAGGAGTTCTGTGCCGAGATGCTCGGCATCAGCAAGGCCGAGGTCGTCGGCGTGTCGACGTTCTACACCATGTACAAGCGCAAGCCCGCGGGTGACTACCACGTCGGCGTGTGCATCAACGCGCTGTGCGCGGTCATGGGCGGCGACCAGATCTGGGAGGAGCTGACCGAGCACGTCGGCGTCGGTCACGACGAGACCACCTCCGACGGCAAGGTCTCGCTGGAGCGCCTGGAGTGCAACGCCGCCTGCGACTTCGCGCCGGTCATGATGGTCAACTGGGAGTTCTTCGACAACCAGACGCCCGAGTCGGCCAGGCAGCTCGTCGACGACCTGCGCGACGGCAAGGACGTGCGTCCCACGCGCGGCCCGAAGAAGCTGTGCACCTTCAAGGAGGCC
Organism: Nonomuraea sp.; assembly: GCA_036276095.1. Taxonomy (GTDB): domain Bacteria; phylum Actinomycetota; class Actinomycetes; order Streptosporangiales; family Streptosporangiaceae; genus Nonomuraea. Next base: position 18,839 of record DASUCK010000464.1, read on the forward strand.
GCGCGGGTGCTCGCGGGCCTGCCCGACGACCTGGCGGGCGACGGCCCGTCGGCGGCCGGCCCCTCGCTTGAGGGCCTGAAGGTGGCCAAGGCCAGAGGATGGAAGGCCCCTGAGGCATGACGACGACGCTGACACCGGTCCTGACCGCGAACTGGGACCAGCCCAACTCCTTCACCATCGACGTCTACGGCGAGTACGAGGCGGCGAAGAAGGCGCTGGCCATGGACCCCGACGCCGTGATCCAGGCGGTCAAGGACTCGGGCC
>DASUCK010000465.1:0-16181 GCA_036276095.1 Nonomuraea sp.
CTGGCCCGTGCGCCGCGCCCCGGACGCGCGTCCGGCTCCCCGCCGAGGTGTCGGGCGGGCGCGGGCGGTCCGGGCTCGGACGGCTGCGTGAGAAGGGCGTCGCAACGCGGGCATCGGGCCAGGTCGCCGACGTGGGAGCCGCATCGCCCGCAGTGGCGGCCGGAGCCCGGATCGTGCACCAATGCATCCTCCCGGAATATCCGAATAAATCAGGACAAATGTCAACGAACACTCTCGCGATCGCGCGCGATCCCGGCCCCGGGAAGGAGAATATTTGATAACGACGCACTCCTGGCCTTTTCCCTCCCATAAGCTCGGGGCCCCGCACCTGAAAACGAGCGGAGGTCATCATGGAAAACCACTCCCAGATGAGCAACGTTACGCGTTACCTGTGCGCCGCCGCCTACCTCGACAGCGAGTTCCGCGACCGGGTGCTGAACGAGTTGCTGTTCGACCCGTACCGCGCGGTTCCTCCCTCCTATGGCGGCTTCGACGTCATGCCGGTGCTGCACCACTGCCGGCGCTCGCGGGCGATGCTCGTGGTCCGCGACTCCCTGATCACGGGCCTCCTCGCCATCGGCCTGGTGATCAATCCGCTGGGCACGATCTCGTGGATGCTGCTGCTCGTCCCCTTCGCCCTGCTCACCTCCAAGCGGATCCGGCGCGGGCCGGTGCTCCTGCGGCTGCTGGTGTGGATCTGGGCGGGCTTCGCGATCCTCTCCATGATCTTCTGGCTGCTGTTCCTCGGCCTTTTCGGCCTGGCGAGCGCCTCGTCCGCGTACACCTACGATCCGATCACCGGCGACATCCAGGAGTCGGGCATGTCCCTCCTGGTCGGGGTCTCCCTGTTCGGGGCCGCGTTCGTCCCGCTGCTCACGCTCGTCGTCGCGCTCGTGTACCGCATCGCGATCTACATGACGCTCGCCGGCGCGCTCAGGCCCGGTTCGCCCGCGCCGTCCGGCGACAGCCATCCCAAGCTCGGCCGCAGGCTCGACTACATCAGCAGGGCCCAGTGGGGCAACATCACCATGTACGCCGACGAGGACGCGTTCAAGGGCACCGGCGTGATCACCCGGAGCTGGTCCATCGCCGTCGAGCTCGACAGGGTGCGGGAGGCCGGGACCGCCCGGCGCCGGGACGAACCGGTCGACATCGACCCGGTGGCGCTGCACGCCTTCGTCCGCGACCGCCTCGTGGAGATGCGCGACCGGGTGCTGCGCCCGAACGAGGGCATCCAGCGGCTCGACATCGGCGACCACGTGGTGACGCGCGGGATCTTCACGGTCGCCGACTGGCAGCGCGAACGCGTTCCCCTGGCCCACCCGCTCATCGACAAGAACGGCCTGCCGCGCTTCCTCGCCACTCCTGAGGAGATCGCCGCGATCGCCCGCCATCCGCAGGGCGGCGTGCGCTACTACCAGCGCGTGACCATCAACAACGCCGGCCAGGAGATCCGCGACGCCAACGGCAACCTCGTCGCCCCGGCCGCCGACCAGGAGGCGCTGACCTCGGCGTTCATCTACCTGGCGGTCGAGGGACGCATGCTCTACACGCAGTTCGTGGTCACCGTGCTGCCGCCGGCGCTCGGCCCGTACCACGTGGTCGACCGCCTGCCCACCATGACGGGCGGGCGCATCGCGTGGGAGGCGCTCAAGGCGATGCGGCTGCTGTTGCTGCGCGACGTGCTGGCCGCCCCCGCGCGGGTCACCCGCACGATCGTGCAGGCGGTACGCCAGAACATGATGACGCCCGACCCCAGCAAGCACATCGTCTATCCGTACGGCGCCCGCCACAGCATCCGCGAGCTCGGCGCGAGCGAGGACCTGCAAACCTACATCCAGGTCCTCGACGTGGCGAAGTACACCCGGATGATCGAGCAGCGGCTCACCGAGGCGGTCCTCGACTTCCTGGAGGAGCGCGACGTCGACACCGGCGCCTACCGCTTGCAGGCGGCCAGCGTCACCATGAACACGGTTGCCGTGGGCGCGGGCGGCACGGTGAGCGGCCCGATCGCCTTCGGCCGGCACGCTTCGGCCACCGTCAACAGCGGAACCTGAGGAGACCGACATGGACGCGGAATACCGGCTGGACATCAGCGGCGGCAACGTCAGCGGCCCCATCGCGATGGGGGCCAACGCCCGTGCCACCGTCAACAACGCCGGCTCGCCGCCCGAGCTGCGGCGGCTGCTCGACCGGCTGGAGCGGCTGCTCGGCGAGCACGAGGGCGAGGTGGCCGAGCCGGCGGGGGCCCGCGCGGACGTCGCCGACGTGCGGCGGGAGCTGGAGCGCGCCGAGCCCGACCGGTCGCGGGTACGCGACGCGCTCGCGCGGCTGTCGGCGAGGGCGGCCGAGGTGTCGGTGATCGTGGAGGTCGTCTCCCAGATCCGCGCGCTCTTCCCCTGACGCCGCCCCCACCGCGGGGGCTCAGCGGGCGAAGCCGATCGGGGCCCCGCCGCGTCCCCCCCCGCGGCCCGCCTCAGCGGCCGAAGCAGATCGTCCGGCCCGGGCGGACCTGGTCGGCCTGGTACGTCACCTGGTCGATCGTGGCGCCGTCCGGATCGACCAGGACGACGCCGTCGCCCCGGTTGCCGAGCCGCAGGGCGCCGTCGAGCGTCACCCGGAGCGTCGCGCCGCCCGCGACGGAGCCGGTGAGCCGCCGCCGGCCGCCGCCGGCGTCCTGGAGCGACCAGCCGGCGAGGTCGATCGCGTCGGGCGTGAGGTTGAGCAGCGTGACGGTCTCACCGCCGCGGTCCGCGCCGGCCGGGTCCGGCAGGGCGGCCACGACGAGCAGATCGCCGGCGGTGACGAGCGCCGGGTTGACGACCGCCCCGGGCGGCGCCGGGTCGGGGTCGATGATGAACCGCTCCGGCCACACGGTGAGCTGCACCTGCTGCCCGGAGGCCCGGACGACGTCGTGCAGGTTGCCGCGTTCGAGCCGGTCGATCAGGAACAGCTCGTCGTCGCGGTGCACCGGGTCGGCCCGCAGCCAGGCGTCGAAGCCGTCGAAGTCCTGGAACCCCTCGGCCAGGTACGGCACGATGCGCCGGAACAGCTTCGGCCACATGACGAGCTGCTCGGCCGCCGCCAGGTCGGCGACCACGGCCGGGCCGTCGGGGTCGGCGGTCGAGCGCGGCCAGATGCCGGTCGGCAGCGCCTTGTCCCTGGCCGCCGCCGACATCTCGGCCAGGTGCGTACGCAGGTCCGCGGGCAGCGTGGCGTAGAACGCCGGGTAGACCAGCCCGGCGGCCAGCAGGGCGGCGTTCACGGAGTCGTCGAGCAGGGGCCCGTCCAGGAACACGCTGGTGCCGTCGGGCGCCGCGTGGTCGCCCGCGTACGCGAACGCGATCAGCCGGCCGTTGGCGTCGACGCCGTTGGTGAGGACGTGCCCGCGTACCGCGTCCTGGTCGGCGGAGCGGACCTTGTCGGGCAGGTCGTCCCAGTACCTGATGTTCGTGAAGCCGAGGAGGCGCAGCAGCTCGTCGCGGGCGGCTCGGGCGCCGGCGGGCTCCTGGTGGGTCTCGGCGAAGTGGGTCTCGAGCGCGTCGATGGCTTCGAGACGTACGGAGATGCCGCGGCGGTTGATGTTCGGCGGCTTGCCCGAGTGCCGCGGCAGGCCCTCGACCAGCGCGGGGGAGTCGGGCAGGAACTTGACGGTGTCGCCGTCGGGCTCGGGTCCCCCTCGGGGCAGGTCCGCGTACCGGATGACGAACATGCCACGTAACAGTGTGTAACTCATGATTGCCCCCCATCTCTTGGCCAGCGGAGCGTAACTCTCCTTGGGGGCACCGTCCATGACATGGGGGCGAATCACCGGTATACGGCTATGGCCGCCTCGGTGACGAGCGTGTCGACGACGCTCACCAGCTCGGCGACCTCGCGTGAACCGGAGCCGGCGATCTCCCGCAGCCTGGTCACCAGCTCGCCCGGCGGCTGGTCGAGGTACAGCTCCCCCTCCAGCCGCAGCACCCCCACCAGCCCGCACAGCGCGGCGCACCGCGTGTCCGGCTCCTTCCAGCCCTCCACCGCCGAGCGCGCCCCCGACGAGGCGCGGACGACGGAGGCGATGTCGGCGGCCACGTACCGGGTGGTCGGCACGACGCCCATCACCCGCTTCGTCACCCGGACCAGCACCCCGGCGGCGATCAGCGCCTCGCGGGTGCGGACGCAGGCGTCCGCGGCGGCCTTCCTGATCGGGACCCGGACGTCGCCGGGCGCGCTCGCGACGAACGCGAGCAGGTGGTCGGCGACGGCGTCGCCGGTGGGGGCGGGGCGGCCGGAGACCGCGACCCGGCCCCGGGCGACCGCGACGCGGCCGTCCAGGGCCAGGTCGAGCAGCGCCGCCCCCGCCAGCCCGAGCGCCATCGACGACTGGTGGATCAGCGGCTTGCCGGACTGGTCGTGTGCCAGGAGATAGAGGTCCTGGTGGAGGGGAAGCCGGGTGGTCATGACGCCCCGCGTTCACTCGGCACCGGGGGCAGGTCCCGGAGGGCGGGACGGCGGCCGAACGCGTACAGGGCGAGCAGCACCGCGGCGCCCACGCCCAGCCAGACCAGGCCCACCAGCTGCGCCAGCACGTTCGCGTTGATCACCACGAAGATGAGGATCCCCATGCCGACCAGCGGCGCGACCAGGTGGGCCCACACGTTGTCGGAGCCCTGGCGCAGCGCGTAGTGCACGATCACCGACACGTGCAGCACGATGAACGCGACCATCGCGCCCATGTTGATCAGGCTGCTGAGCAGCCCCACGCCGTCGTCGCGGGCCGACATCCAGATGCCGAGCGCGACCGAGAGGGCCGACATGAACAGGATGGCGTTCGACGGCACCGAGTGCCGCACCGACACCTTGGCCAGGAACGACGGCAGCTGGCGGTCACGGGCCATCGCGTACAGCAGGCGCGAGACGGCGACCTGGGCGACCAGCGTGTTGGCCAGGCCCCAGGACAGCGCGGTCGCGGTCGAGGCGACGTGCCTCAGCCACTCGCCGCCGGCGACCGCGGCGGCGTCGTAGAAGGCGGTGTCGGAGCCGTCGCGCAGCAGCGCGGCCGGGTCGGGCACGAGCAGCGCGGCCACCCACACCTGCGTGACGAACAGCGCCCCGGCCAGCAGCAGGGCCAGCCGCATGGCCCGGCCCACCTGCTCGGACCCGCCGGTCGACTCCTCGACCAGCATGCTGATCCCGTCGAACCCGAGGAACGACAACACCGCGACCGACACCGCCGCGAACACCACCGGCCAGGAGAACGTCGCCGGGTTGAACAGCGGGTCGAGGCTGAAACCGCGCCCCCCGCCCTGCAGCAGCGCCCACCCGCCGATCAGCAGGAACAGCGCCAGCACCACCACCTCGGCGGCGATCATCAGGCGGGTGAGCTTGACCGTCATCCGGATGCCGCGCAGGTTGATCACCATGTTGACCGCCACGAACAGCACCAGCCACGCCCACACCGGCACCTGCGGCACGCTGGCGTTCATGGCGATGGAGGCGACCAGGTAGAGCAGGCACGGCACGAGGATGTAGTCGAGCATGACCATCCACCCGGTCAAGAACCCCACCGGAGGCGCTATGCCGCGCCCCGCGTAGTTGTACACCGAGCCGGACAGCGGGAACGCCTTGACCATCTGCGCGTACGAGGCCGCGGTGAACAGCAGCGCGACCATGCCGACCAGGTACGCCAGCACCGGCATCCCGCCCGAGCGGGAGTAGACGAGACCGAAGATCGCGAACGGCGCGATCGGCAGCATGAACGCGAGACCGTAGAAGACGAGATCGGGAAGCCCGACCCCGCGGCGTAACTCCTGGCGGTAACCGAACTGCTCGATGCTCTCCTGTGGTCGCACGACAGCGTCTCCAAGTTGTCAAGCAGCCGAGGGCGGGGGCGGGCCCGCCGGCGTGGGCTGGGGGTGATTCGGTGATCCTCGCGCAGCGTAGGGGCGGGTCGCAAGATATCTGGTGGTATGGCCGCCAATCGTCCACTCAGCGTCTGGCGGTGTGCCGGGAGGAGCGCCCCGGTGAGTGACCGGCTGAGTGACCGGCTGAGTGACCGGCGGAATGGCCGCCTGTGTGGCCGCCTGTGTGGCCGGCGGTGTGGCGGCCGGACCTGCGGGGCGGGCCGTAGCCGAGCGCGCCCATCATGCCCTGCTCCTGGTGGTACAGGTTGTGGCAGTGGAACATCCACTCGCCGGGGTTGTCGGCCAGCACGTCGATCTCCAGGCGCTCGCGCGGCTTGATGTTCACGGTGTCCTTGCGCGGCCCGCGCGAGCCGGGCAGGTGCAGCTGGAACGTGTGTCCGTGCAGGTGCATCGGGTGCCACATGGGCGACCGGTTGTCCAGGACGATCCTGACCGTCTCGCCGTGGTCCACCCGCAGCCGCAGCGGGTCGGCGGCGACGCGGTCGTTGAGCGTCCACTCGTTCCCCGACGGCCGCATGCCGAGGGTCACGGTGACGGTCCTGGACGGGCGGGGGAGGTTGTCGCCGAGCCTGGCCACCAGATCCTGATATTTCAGCATCCGCCGGTTGAACTGCGGCATCGACACGTCCGCCCGGGGCGCCTCGGCCCGCTTGCTCGTCCGCACCACCGCGAACGCCCGCGCCCGCTTCCCCTCCGCCAGCGCGACCAGCGGGAACGCGCCCGACTCCAGCCGTACGAGAAAGTCGTACCGCTCGCCCATGCCGATCAGGAACGTGTCCACCGTGACCGGCGCGCACGGGAACCCGTCGGCGTGGGTGACGGTCATGCGGTGGCCGCCGAGCGCGACCCTGAAGGCGGTGTCGGCCGCCGCGTTGATCACCCGGAACCTGACCAGCCGCCCCGGCCGGGACCTCAACGTCGCGGGAGCGTCCGCGGTGCGGCCGTTGACCAGGTAGAACGGGTGGCGCAGCTCCGACGTGACTCCGCCCAGCAGCGTGCTGCGCAACGTGTCGTCGTGGGCGGTGGTCGCGTTGAGCCGCCGCAGCGCGTCGTCCGGGGTGCCGCCGACGCCGTCGAGCCAGTCGTCGAGCAGCACCGTGAACTCCTCGTCGTAGTGCAGCGGCTCGTCCGGGTCGGCCACGATCAGCGGCCCGTACAGGCCGCGGTCGAGTTGGGTGCCGACGTGCGAGTGGTAGAAGTACGTGCCGGGGTCGGGCGCGCGGAAGGCGTAGTCGAACCGGTGCCCCGGCCGCGTGGGCTCCTGGCTGAAGCCGGGCGCGCCGTCCATGCGGACGTCGATCCGGACGCCGTGCCAGTGCACGGTGGTGTCCGCGGGCAGGCCGTTGACCAGCGGCGCGCGGACGGTCTGGCCGGCCCCGACGGCGATCATCGGGCCCGGCACCATGTCGTTGTAGGCCCAGGTGGAGACCTTCCGCCGGCCCAGCGACACGGTCGCCGGCCGGGCCCGCAGCACGGTCGTACGCGGCCGGGCCGCGGCGAGGGCCGGTCCCGCGCCCGTCGGACCGCCCCCGGTCACGCCGGTGGCCGCGCCCAGGGCCGCGAAGGCGCCGCCGATCAACAGCCGGCGGCGGCCGACCCTCCACGCATGTGTCGAACCATCCACAACTGCTCCCCCCGTCACCTCGCAAGGTAACGGAGAGTGACGAGAGGGGGCCTCTCAACACGCGGGGCGACGATCAAGGACGCCTTCCTCCGGTCGCGGGCTCGGAGCGGGTGGCCGCCGCGCGGGCGGAGACGGCGGCGCCGGTGACCGCGGCGCGAAGTGACGCTTGATCCGTGGTGAGGGGGAGGAGTACGGTCGAAGTCACCCCCATCTGTTAATCGTTTAACACCAGACTCAGCCCGCACCCCACGTGGCCGGCCCGCAACAGGCACCCTCACGACATCATCGAAGGAGAATAACCTTGTATCCCTGTCGGGAATGCTATGTTATTCGACTAGCATGAGACCTACCGCACGACAAGTGGCCGAGCTGGCGAACGTGTCCGTGGCGACCGTCTCCTACGTGCTCAGCGGCCGGGACCGTCCCGTCGCCGCCGAGACCAGGAAACGGGTGCTCGACGCCGCCAGGCAGCTCGGCTACACGCCCAACCAGGCCGCGAGGAGCCTGCGCAGGCGCCGCACCCAGCGCGTCTGCCTGGTGCTGAGCTCGCTCGGCGGCGTGCCCACCGACGAGCGGCTGTCCACCGACCTGCACGAGATGGCCGACGCCCGCGGCTACTCCGTGGTCACCCTGGCCGTCTACTCCGAGGCCCGCGCCCAGGCGGCCGCCGACGTGCTGCGCGGCGGCATCGCCGACGGCGCGTTGGTCAACGTCGCCGGCGACCATCTCACCCGCGACCTGCTCGGCGGTCTGGCCGCCACCGGCCTGCCGATGGTGGTGCTGAGCAACGAGCCCGGCCTGGCGGGCTGCGACGTCGTACGCACGCCGGAGACCGAGGCGTGCGTCGAGGCCGTCGAGCACCTCCTCGCGCAGGGCCGGCGGCGCATCGCGTTCCTGGCGCACCGCCACGAGCTCTACCGTGACCGCCCCGTCGGCCGGCTGCTCGGCTACACCACCGCCCTCGACCGGCACGGCGTGACCGAGCGCGTCGTCACCTCCGGCGCGGACGACCGGGTGGCGGCGTACCAGACGGCCACCGAGCTGCTGCGCTCGCCCGACCGGCCCGACGCGATCTTCGCGGCGTCCGACCGGGCCGCGATCAGCGCGATCTGGGCCGCCAGGGACGCCGGGCTGCGCGTGCCCGACGACGTCGCGATCGTCGGCGTCGGCAACATCGAAGAGGGTCTCATCACCCATCCGCAGCTCAGCACGGTCGGCCCGCTCAGGGACGACTACCTCGACGTCGTGCGGCTGCTGTTCGACCGCCTCCAGGCCGAGGAGGCCCTGCCCGGCCGCGAGATCGTCCGCTCCTGGACCTTCCTGCGGCGGGGCTCTTCCTAGAAGGGAAATGCGAGATGTCCCCCACACTCTCCCGCCGTGACCTGCTCCGCCTGGCCGGGGCGGCCGCCGCCGCTCCGGTCCTGTCGGCCTGCGCGGGGGCCCCTACCGCGCGGAACACCGCCGCCCCCGGCACCTTCACCGTCTACTGGAACGCCGGCCACGACTACCAGGCCTACCGTGCGGTCATCGCCGAGTTCGAGCAGGCCCACAAGGTCAAGGTCAACCTGCAGAAGTACCAGTGGCCCGACCTGCGCACCCGGCTGCTGGCCGACTTCGCCTCCGGCACCGTGCCCGACCTGGTCGAGGAGCCCGGCGGGTGGGTGCAGGAGTTCGCCATCTCCGGCAACGCCCGCCCGCTGCAGGACTTCGTCGACCGCGACGGCCAGGCCATGGGCTTCCCCGCCGACTGGCAGCCGGTGACCGTCGAGCGCAACTCCTACCAGGGCAAGGTGTACGGCGTGCAGCTCCACCTGACCTGCAACACGCTCCTCTACAACAAGGGCATGCTGGAGGCCGCCGGCGTGGAGGCGCCCACGACCTGGGAGGAGTTCCTGACCGCCGCCCGGAAGCTCACCAAGGACGGCGTGTACGGCGTCGCGCTCAACCAGGACCACGCCTACGTCTGGCCGTGGCTGATGCAGGCCGGCGTCACCCCCTACGACCGGCGGACCGGCGAGATCATGATGCCGCGCGACGACGCGGTCGCCGCCCTGCAGTTCCAGGCCGACCTGATCCACAAGCACAAGGTGGCGCCCGTCCCGGTGTCGAGCACCGACTACTCCAGCCCGCAGAAGCTGTTCTCCGCCAAGCGCGCCGCCATGATCCTCACCGGGCCGTGGGACCTCGACCCGATCAGGAAGACCAGCCCCGACATCGACCTGGGCGTCGCGCCGCCGCTCACGCACAAGGAGCAGGCCACGCAGGCGGCCGGGGTGAGCATGTTCGTGCCGGCCAAGGCGGCCAGGCCCGAGCTGTCGTGGGACTTCATCAAGCGCATCACGGCGCTCGACGTCGAACGCGCCGCCACCAAGGAGACCGGCATGCTCATGCCGCGCGTGTCCTGGACGGAGCAGCCCGAGGTGCAGCAGGACCCGGTCATCAAGGTGTTCGCCGACGCGCTGCCGGCCGCGAAGGACTCCACGCAGGAGGTGCGGCTCACCGGGCAGCTCGGCAAGTGGGACGAGCAGCTCAAGGTCATGTACCAGCAGATCATGATCCAGAACCAGCCGGCCGCCGACGCGCTCGACGCCTTCGTCACCTCGGCGGAGGGCTACCTCAAGTGACTCCGCGCCCGCGCACCCTGGCGGGCCGCTACGCCCGGACCGCCTACCTGTTCCTCATCCCGGCGATCCTGTTCTTCGCCGCCTTCTTCTACCTGCCGATCGGCAACGTGATCGCCACGAGCTTCCGCACCGGGCCGCAGGCCGACCAGTGGGCCGGGCTCGCCAACTACGTCCAGGCCCTGGCCGACCCGGCGGTGCGGCACTCGTTCCTGGTCACGGTGGCGTTCGCGGTCACGGTGGTGGCCGGGTCGCTCGTGCTCGGGCTGGCCCTGGCGCTCGCGCTGGACCAGCCGCTACGGGCCCGCGTGGCGTTCCGGGTGCTGCTGCTCGTGCCGTACCTGACGTCGGTGGCGATCGTCGGGCTGCTGTGGCGCAACATCCTCGACCCCGAGCTCGGCGTGCTCAACCGGGTGCTGGTCGCGCTCGGTCTGCCGGGGCAGCAGTGGCTCAACACCTCCCCGCTGCTCACGATCATCGCCGTCACCCTGTGGCAGCACGTCGGCTACACGATGGTGCTGTTCCTGGCCGGCCTGCAGGGGATCCCGGAGACGTACCAGGAGGCCGCCAAGATCGACGGGGCTGACGGGTGGAAACGGTTCTGGCGGATCACGCTGCCGCTGCTCGCCCCCACCACGCTCTTCGTGTCGGTGATGATGGTGATCTCGTCGCTGCAGGCGTTCGGGCAGGCGTACATCATCACCAACGGCGGGCCCGGCGACGCCACCGACGTGTCGGTCTTCCACATCTTCAACGTCGCCTTCCGCACCCGCGACTTCGGCTACTCCTCGGCGCAGTCGATGCTGCTGCTGCTGGTGATCGTCGTGTTCACCCTGATCCAGCTGCGCGCCGGGCGGCGCGGGGAGGTCACGTACTGATGCGCAAGCTGCTGTACGTCCTGCTCGTGGCCGCCTCGCTGGTGACCGTGCTGCCGCTGGTCTACATGGTCTCCCTGTCGCTCCAGACGGAGGCCGAGACGCTGTCGGCCAACGCCGTTCTGTGGCCCGACACGCCGCAGTGGGGCAACTACGCCGAACTGTTCGCCCGCGCGCCGTTCGGCAACTTCATCGTCAACAGCCTCGTGGTGGCGGGCGGCATCACGCTGGCGCACCTGCTGTTCGACCCCCTCGTCGGGTACGTGTTCGCCAAGTTCCGCTTCCCGCTGCGCAACACGCTCTTCGTGGCGCTGCTGGCCACCGCCATGGTGCCGTTCTTCGTGCGGATGATCCCGCTGTACGTGCTGATGGCCAACACGGGGTGGCTGAACACGTACCAGGGGCTCATCACGCCGTTCCTGATGGACGCGTTCGGGATCTTCCTGATGCGGCAGTTCATCCAGCCGATCCCGGACGACCTGATCAGCGCGGCGCGCATCGACGGGGCCTCCGAGCTCCGCATCTACCGGAGCGTCATCCTGCCGCAGACGCGGCCCGCGCTGGCCGTGCTCGGGCTGTTCACGTTCGTGTTCCAGTGGAACGAGTTCCTGTGGCCGCTGATCGCCACCACGACGCCCGAGATGCGCACGATCCCGGTCGGGCTCACCCTGTTCAACCAGGAGTACTTCACGCTGTGGCACCTGACGGCCGCCGGCTCGGTGATCCTGTTCGTGCCCACCGCCGTGCTGTTCGTCTTCACCCAGCGATACTTCGTGCGCGGCATCGCGCTGACCGGTCTTCGATAGCCCTGGATGAAGGAGTTCTGCTTTTGCGTCCGAACCTGATCGTCGTCTTCACCGACCAGCAGCGGTGGGACACCGTCGGCCCGCTCACCCCCAACCTGGAGCGGATGGCCAGGCACGGCACGCAGGCCACGGTCGCGCTCACCCCGCAGCCGGTGTGCGCGCCCGCCCGCGCCGCCCTCCAGACGGGCCGCTACCCGACCACGACCGGCGTCCACCGCAACGGCCGCGTGCTGCCGCCCGGCGAGCGCACCCTCGCCCACCACTTCGGCGCGGCCGGCTACGCCACCGGCTACATCGGCAAGTGGCACCTCGCCGGGAACGAGCCGGTGCCGGCGGTGGAGCGCGGCGGCTACCGCACGTGGCTGGCCGCGAACGCGCTGGAGCACGTCTCCGACGCCTACCGCACCATCGTGTACGACGAGGCCGGCGACCCCGTGCTGCTGCCCGGCTACCGCTCCGACGCCCTCGTGGACGCCGCGATCAGGTACGTGGCCGACCATCACGACGAGCCGTTCTACCTGTTCCTGTCCTTACTGGAGCCGCACCACCAGAACGAGGTCGACGCCTACCCGGCCCCCGACGGCTACGAGGAGCGCTACCAGGGCACCTGGATGCCCCCCGACCTGGCCACGCTCGGCGGCACCGCGCACCGGCACATGGGCGGCTACCTCGGGCAGGTCAAGCGCCTGGACGAAGGGCTCGGGCGGCTGCTGGACGCGCTGCGCAGCATGGACCTGCTGGACGACACGATCGTGGCGTACACCTCCGACCACGGCAACCACTTCAAGACCCGCAACGGCGAGTACAAACGTTCCTGCCACGACGCCTCGCTGCGGGTGCCGCTGGCGCTGCGCGGGCCCGGCTTCGACGGCGGCGGCGCGATCGCGCGCCCGGTCAGCACCATCGACCTGCCGCCGACCCTGCTGGAGGCCGCCGGGCTGCCGGTACCCGCCGAGATGCAGGGGCGGTCGTTCCTGCCGCTGCTGCGCGACCCGCGCGGGGCCGAATGGCCGGAGGAGGTGTTCTTCCAGGTCAGCGAGTCGGAGGTGGGGCGCGGCATCCGCACGTCCCGCTGGAAGTACTACGCCGTGGCCGAGGACGCCGACCCCTGGGACGACCCGTGCGCCGGCCGCTACCGCGAGCAGGCCCTCTACGACCTGGCCAACGACCCTTACGAACTGGTCAACCTGGCCGGCCTCCCGTCCCACGCCGGGGTGGCGGCCGGGCTCCGCGACCGCCTGGCCCGCCGGATCGCCGACGCCGAAGGCACGGAACCCCTCATCGACCCGGCCGCGGAACGCCCGGCCCGCCCCCAATCCCTGCCCGACCCCCAGGCCCGCCTCCACCCCCTCAAACCCAGCCGCTTCGGCCACCAACGCAAGTAGGCCGCGACCGGCGCCGAGCACCATAAACGGGGAAGATTGGGGATGAATACGTGCATCACCATTCACGAACGGTCCCTGTCAACGCGTGACAAGCAGGAATTCTCATGGCGATATCCCTCGAGTCCACCGGCACGTTCACGATCGGCGACAAGACCGTCCACCGCCTCGGGTTCGGCGCCATGAGCCTCACCGGCCCTGGCGTCTGGGGGCCGCCGCGCGACCACGCCGAGGCGCTGCGGGTGCTGCGCCGGGCCGTCGAGCTGGGCGTCGACCTCATCGACACGGCCGACTCCTACGGGCCGTACGTCAACGAGGAGATCATCCGTGCGGCCCTGCATCCGTACCCGGAGCGGTTGCTGATCGCCACCAAGGCGGGGTTCGTCAGGACCGGGCCGGGGGAGTGGTACGCCGTGGGGCGGCCGGAGTACCTGCGGCAGGAGGTCGAGATGAGCCTGCGCCGGCTCGGGCTGGACCGGATCGACCTGCTCCAGCTGCACCGCATCGACCCGCAGGTGCCACTGGAGGACCAGGTCGGCGAGCTGAAGGCGCTCAGGGACGAGGGCAAGATCGGCCACGTCGGCCTGTCGGAGGTGAGCGTCGAGGAGCTGGAGCGGGCCCGGCGCGTGGTCGACATCGTCACCGTGCAGAACCGGTACAACCTCACCAACCGCCACTCCGAGGACGTGCTGCGGCACTGCGCGGAGCAGGGCATCGGGTTCATCCCCTACAGCCCCATCGCCAAGGGCGCCCTGGCCGGGCCGGGCAGTCCGGTCGAGCACGTCGCCAAGGTCGTCGGGGCCACGTCCGCACAGGTCAGCCTGGCCTGGCTGCTGGCGCGTTCGCCGGTGACGATGCCGATCCCCGGCACGTCGAGCGTCGCGCACCTGGAGGAGAACCTGGCCGCCTCCACCGTGACACTGACGGCTGAGCAGCTGGCGCGGCTGGGCTCCGGGTGATCTCCGGCGGAGCCGGTTCCGGGTGATCTGCTGATGAGGTGATCGGGCGGTGGGACGGGGCGGGGCCGACCCTCCGGCGTCAGGTAGGGCCGGCCCCGCCGGTTCTCGTCACGGCCGCCGTTCGGCTGACCGGCAGCCGGCCGTCGGCTGTCGGCTGTCGGGTCAGCCGAGGCCGTTCTTCATGGCCGTGATCAGCTCACCGTTGGAGGTGTCGCCGCTGAGCTCCCAGAAGAACGCGCCGCCGAGGCCCTGGCTCTTCGAGTAGCCCATCTTGCCGCCGATGGTGGACGGCGTGTCGTAGCTCCACCACTGGTTGCCGCAGTGCGCGTACGCGGTGCCCGCGACCGTGCCCGTGGCCGGACAGCGGGTCTTGAGCACCTTGTAGTCCTCGATGCCCTGCTCGTACGTGCCCGGCGCCGGCCCGGTGGCCGTGCCGCCCGGCGCGGCCTGGGTGACGCCGGTCCAGCCGCGGCCGTAGAAGCCGATGCCGAGCAGCAGCTTGCTCGCCGGGACGCCCTTGCCCCTCAGCTTCTGGATGGCCTGGTCGGAGTGGAAGCCGGCGATCGGGATGCCGCTGTAGGAGGTGAGCGGCGAGTGCGGAGCCGTCGGCCCCTGCGCCGCCCAGGCGCCGAAGAAGTCGTACGTCATGACGTTGTACCAGTCGACGTACTGGGCCGCGCCGGCGTAGTCGGCCGCGTCGATCTTGCCGGCGTCGGTGCCGTCGGCGGTGATGGCGGCGGTGACCAGGTTGCCGGAGCCGAACCGGGCGCGCAGCGCCGACATGACGTTCCTGAACGCGGCCGGGCCGCTGGTGTCGCAGGTCAGGCCGCAGGCGTTCGGGTACTCCCAGTCGATGTCGATGCCGTCGAAGACGTCGGCCCACCGCGGGTCCTCGACCAGGCGGTAGCAGGACTCCGCGAACGCGGCGGGGTTCTGCGCGGCCTGGCCGAAACCGCCGGACCAGGTCCAGCCGCCGAAGGAGAACAGCACCTTCAGGTGCGGGTACTTCGCCTTCAGCTTGCGCAACTGGTTGAAGTTGCCGCGCAGCGCGCCGGCGTCCCAGGTGTCGGCGACGCCGTCCACGCTCTCGCCCGCCTGGTAGAAGCGGTCGTAGTCGGCGTAGCTGTCGCCGATCGTGCACTGGCCGTTCTGCACGTTGCCGAAGGCGTAGTTGATGTGCGTCAGCTTGGCCGCCGAGCCGCTGGTGTCGATGTTCTTGACGTGGTAGGCACGCTGGTAGACGCCCCACTGGACGAAGTAGCCGAGCACCTTGTTGCCGCCCCCGCCGGTGCCGCCGGTGGTGGTGGCGGTGACGCTCGCGCTGGCGGCCGAGCGGTTGCCGGCGGCGTCGCGGGCGCGGACGGTGTAGGTGTAGGTGGTGTTCGCGGTGAGGCCGGTGTCGGTGTGGGTGGTGCCGGTCACGGTGGTGATCAGGGTGGTGCCGCGGTAGACCTCGTAGCCGGTGACGGCGACGTTGTCGGTGGAGGCGTTCCAGGCCAGGGCGACGCTGGTGTTGGTGACGCCCGTGGAGCGGACGTTGGCGGGGACGGTGGGCGCGGTCGTGTCGGTGCCCCCGCCGGTGGCCGGCTTCCACAGGGCCGGCACGTTCGAGGGCTCCCAGCCGGGTTGGGAGGTGTGGGACTGGACGCATTCGTACTCGACGCCGTTGTACGCCACGCGGGTGCCCGCGGTGTAGGCCGTCCACGGAGCCCAGTCGGCCATGACGACGGCGGAGGCTCCGTACGCGGTGGGCGGGACGATGGCGACGGCGGTGAGGGGCAGCGCTAGGGCCGCCAGACAGGCCAGGACCTTGTGTCTCATGATGCTCCGACATCCGGTGGGGGTGGATTGGGGAGTGGGATGCCAGGAAACTATTAGTAAAGTTTCCTTTTAGTTATGGCATGACAGTAGCCCCTACCTGCGACGGCGTCAATATGTGAAATCGCGGGGCAAGCCGGAACGGCGTGCCGACGGCCCGCTTCGCCGCACCTCAACGCGTAGATGA
>DASUCK010000466.1:0-14032 GCA_036276095.1 Nonomuraea sp.
ATCGACGCAACTCGCGACCCAGGTGCAGCCAACCTTCGGTTGTACCTCCGAGCTGAGTGAATCGCCGCTCCACTGCGGCTTCCAGCACGTCGAGGCCGGGCTGGTCGACGGCGTCGTGCTGCTGCCGCCCGACCGCGGCGACACCCTGGCCGAGCGGCTCTCGCGCACCGGCGTGCCGGTCGTGCTGCTCGGCAAACCGCCGATCGCGTCGCTGGTGCCGTACGTGGACGTCGACCACGCCGGCGGCGCGCAGGCCGCCACCGAGCACCTGCTGACCCGCGGCCGCCGCCGCGTCGGGGTGATCTGCGGCCCGATGGACCTCGTCGCCGTCCAGGACCGGCTGGCCGGCCACCGCGCCGCGCTGCGCGACGCCGGCCTGCAGCCGCTGCTGGCCCCCGCCGACCTCACCCGGTCCTCGGGCGCGGCCGCGGCCCGGCAGCTCCTCGGCGACACCCC
The DNA here is from genome assembly GCA_036276095.1 of Nonomuraea sp. GTDB lineage: Bacteria > Actinomycetota > Actinomycetes > Streptosporangiales > Streptosporangiaceae > Nonomuraea. Next base: position 457 of record DASUCK010000466.1, read on the forward strand.
GCTCGACGCGATCTTCGCCACGTCCGACCAGCTCGCCATCGGGGCGCTGCAGGCGGCGCGGGAGGCCGGGCTGCGGGTGCCGCACGACCTGGCGATCGTCGGCTTCGACGACGCCGACGCCGCCTCGGCCACCACGCCCGCGCTCACCACCGTCCGCGTGCCGGTCGCCGACCAGGCGCTCGCGCTCGCCCGGCTGCTGCTGTCCCGGCTGGAAGGCCGCCACACCGAGTCCGTCGTGCTGCCCGCCCGGCTCGTGGTCAGGGAGTCGTCATAGCGTCTCGAACAGCTCGGGGAAGACCTTCGACACCTTCGACAGCAGGTACTCGCCGTAGGTGCCGGTGAAGTCGACCTGGCCGTCCCAGCGGTGGCCCGGCGCGTACGGCAACGGCGGCACCTCGCTGTCCCAGCCCGGGTCGAAGAAGAACGGGAAGCTCAGCCGCTCGTTGCCGCTCCGGTTGCGCACCCGGTGGGGCGTCGAGCGGTAGTGGCCGCCGGTGAGCTTGTCGAGCATGTCGCCGATGTTGCACACGAACGTGCCCTCCACCGGCGGCGCCTCGATCCAGCCGCCCGGCGTGCGCACCTGCAGGCCGCCGTTGCGGTCCTGGAGGAGCAGGGTGAGCAGGCCGTAGTCGGTGTGCTCGCCCACGCCCCACGCGGCCTCGTCGTCCGGCGGCGTGGGCGGGTAGTGGAAGATCCGGAACAGGATCGTCGGGTCGGCGGTGTAGCCGGCGCGGAAGTAGTCCTCGTCCAGGCCGAGGCTCAGCGCGATGCCCGACATCACCGACTGGGCCAGCCCGGTCATCGCGTCCAGGTATTCGAGCACCGCCTCCCGCAGCTCCGGCACCTGGGCGGGGAACAGGTTGGGGCCGTGCAGCGGCAGCGGGCCCGGCGGCTCCTCCGCGCCGAAGTAGACGCCCTCCTTCAGGTCGGGCCGCCCGGACGTCAGCTCGCCGCCGACGGGGAAGAACCCGCGCCAGGCCCGCCCGCCCCTGTCCATGGAGATCTCCGCCTTCACCTCCTCAGGGAGGGCGAAGAACCGCCGGCTGGCCGCGTCCAGCCGGGCCAGGAGACCGGGCGGCACGCCGTGGCCGGCGACGTAGAAGAAGCCGCTGTCCCGGCAGGCGGCGCCGATGGCGTCGGCGACCGCGCGCCTGCCCGGCGCGCCGGCGACGAGACGGGCGACATCGATGACCGGCAATTCGCTCACACCGCCAGTTTTCCGCACGGCGATTAGCATCGGAAGCACGACCCTCTTGGAGTCCAGATGCGCTTATCACGCCGCAAGCAGGACAACACTTCCGAGCCTGGCCAGGTCACCCGCATCACCCCCGCCGTCGCCTACGACGGTGACCTCTACCACCTGCCCGACTGGCCCCGCCGCCGCGGCGAGGAACGCGACCTGGGCCGCGCGCACGCCACCGAGGGCCAGATCGACACCCTCACGCTCCAGACCGGCAGCGTGCCGCGCTTCCACGAGCTGGCGGACGAGCGGCTGGCCGAGCTGGCCGGGCTCGACGAACGCACCGAGCAGGAGATCCAGCAGGCGCGCGCCGAGTTCGCGGCCCAGAAGATCAGGCTCGCCGAGTCGCAGCGCGCCTTCCAGGCCGCCCGCCAGGCGCTGGAGGACAGTCAGCGCCGCGTCACCGAGCTGGAGCAGCCCAGCCGCCGCCCCGGCGACGGCCGGCCCAGCTCGATCGCCGTGTCCGGCAGCCCGTGGCCGGCCGTCCGCCGCTGGCTGCCCGCCGCGCTCCTGCTGCTGCTCCTGCTCGTCGTCGAGGTGCCGATCCTCTACCAGGTGATCCTCAGCTGGGGCGACAGCGTCGCCATGACCGCGCTGCTGGCCGCCGGCGCCGCCCTGATCATGCTGGTCGCGCCTCACATGTACGGCCGGGCGTTCCGCTCCTGGCAGGAGCACGGCAGCTCGGCCAGGGGCCGCTGGCTGCTGGCCGGCACCGCCCTGGTCTGGCTCGGCCTGATCGTCGCGGTCGCGGTGCTGCGCCGGGACGCCCTCGTCAAGCCGCTGATCGTGGACGGCGAGGAGATCGGCCCCACCTCGGAGGGCGTCGGCCAGCTGCCCACCATGATCCTGCTGTTGGCCCTGCTGATCGCCACCGCGCTCATCGCCGCCGACCTCGGCCGCCGCATGCACAACCCGAACGACCGCCGCCTGCGCGAGCTGCGCGCCAAACGCGATGCCGAGGCCGCCGCCTGCGCCGCCGCCCAGAACGCCTACCAGCGCGACGCCGGCTACGCCGAGAGCATCGCCCAGTACCTCCAGGCGGCCGACCGCCGCAGGGCCAGCCGGCTGCGGCAGCTCGACAGCGGCTTCGACAGCCTGGCGACCGCGTACCTCGGGGGAGTGGTGGAAGGGCTCAAGGACCCGGAGGCGGCGAGCTGGGCCGAACGCATCGTCTCCCACCGCCGCACCCGCTCCTGACGGCGGGCGCGGCGGACGGGCCTCGGGGTCAGGACGTCGAGAACGTGAACCAGTTGACGTTCACGAAGTCGGCCGGCTGGCCGCTGCTGAAGGTCAGGTAGACGGTGTGCGTACCGGTCACCGGGGAGATGTTGGCCGGGACGGTGCGCCAGCTCTGCCAGCCGCCGGTGTTGGCGATGGCGAAGTCGCCGACGGGCGCGGCGGTGGGGCTGTCGAGCCGCACCTGCACCAGCCCGCTCACGCCGCCCGCCGCCCCTGAGGCCACCCTGGCGCTGAACTGCCGGGCCGCCTCGGAGCCGAAGTTCACGCCGTCGTAGCGCAGCCAGTCGCCGCCCGCGATGGCGCCGACGTTCTGGCCGCCGCCGGTGTCGGTGGTCGTCTCCACGATCGTGCCGGACTGCGCCTGGTAGCGCTCGGCCTGGATGGTGGAGCGGGCGTCCACGCCGCCCGGCGGGTTCGTCGGCGGCGGGCTGGTGGTGGTGCCGCTCTGCCACACCGCCACGTAGTCGACCACCATGGGATGGCCGGGCACGGTCGCCGCCGTCGGCGTCTGCCCGCCCAGCGCGTTCGGGAACGCGCCGCCCATGGCCACGTTGAGCAGCAGGAAGTAGCCCGCGTGGCCGGTCATGTTGGTCCAGGTCGTGGCGTCGACCTGGGCCTGGCTGACGCTGTGGAACTGCTGGCCGTCGACGTACCATCTGAGCTGGTCGGGGCTCACGCCGCGGTCCCACTCGAACCGGTAGGTGTGGAAGGCCGACTGGCAGGTGGAGCCGGGGCAGGCCCGGCTGGCGCCGAGGCCGGTGGTCTCGTTGCACGGCCCGCCCGGGCTGACGCCGCAGTGGAGCACGCCCCAGACGGAGTTGATGCCGTTGACGTTCTCCATGATGTCGAACTCGCCGATGCCCGGCCAGTTCCAGTAGTTCCCCCGGTAGGGCGACCCGAGCGCCCAGAAGGCCGGCCAGTAGCCGAGCGCGGCGTTGCCGGTCACGTTCGGCATCTGGATGCGGCCCTCGATGCGCAGGATGCGCCCGTCGGCGGGCTTGAAGTCGGCGCGCCTGGTCTCGACGCGGGCCGACGTCCACTCGCCCGAGGCGCCGCGGAGCGGGGTGATGCGCAGGTTGCCGGCGCCGTCGAGGCTGAGGTTGGCGGTGCTGGAGGTGTAGTTCTGGATCTCGCCGGTGCCCCAGTTAGCCGGCCCTCCCGGGTACGCGTGGCCGGTGTCGATGATCCAGTTGGTGGGGGACGGCAGGGTGCCGGCGGTGCCGTTGAAGTCGTCGGACCAGACCAGCGACCAGCCGGACGGCGTGGGCGGGACGGACGCCGAGGCGCTGACGGCCACCTTGACCAGCAGCCCGGCCACCGCCGCGAGCACCACGGCGACGGCCGCGAGGCGGCGCCGGTGCCTGCGTGCTGTTGACATCGTTCGCTCCAGGGGGGTGCGGGGAGGCGTGCATCGAATGGGAGAGCGCTCTCTCACTGATAATGAACACACGGGCTTCACGTTGTGTCAACGGTGCGCACCGGTGGCCAGAGGTCGATGTGAGAGCGCTCTCCGATCGGCGGGCCGGTCAGAGCAGGTCCACAGCGGTCGCGCCCGCCGACTCGAACGCCTCCCGCCAGAAACTCTCCAGCATGGGGAACCGGTCCGCGTCCGACGTCCGCTTCCGCAGGAAACCGTGGACGACCACCGAACAGCCGGTCAGGTCAGGCAGCAGCCGCGCGTCCCTGAGCTCCTTGATCTTCCGCTCGCGGGCGGCCTCGCCCAGGTCGAGCCGGTCCAGGTCCAGCTCTCCCCGGTTGTTGATCAGGTCGCTGAACACGATCACCTGATGCGCCCTGTCCGGCTGCCGGTGGGCGCTGAGCTGCTTCGCCACGTACCGGAGCGCGCCCAGGACGTCCGACCCCTCGCCCTCCGTCGGGCAGTCGAACAGCCGCATCGCCCGCGGGACCACCTCCTTGATCCGATGCGCCCGGACCCGTTCCTCGACGACCGGGTTCTCGTTCGGGTTCTCGGCGCGGGTGGCGGCGACGGACACGGGGTCCTGGCGGCACGTACTGCTCTCGGAGCTCCCCGTGACAGCCGCGAACGCCACCCAGTCACAGGACTGGGCGAACGCCGGCAACCTGGAGGTGACGTCGTTCCTGGAGGTGGCCGGCTCGGCATAGCTCGTCGCATCCACGATCACCCCGCAGACGCCCCGCGGCTCCGTCCCGCACGCCGCCGTGCCACCGACGACCGCCAGCAACGCGACCGCGCCCACCGAACCCCGCCACGCCACCGCCCGGGACCGCGGGATCGCTCGGGAGCGTGGGGCCGTCCTGGACCGTAAGGCCGCCCGAGATCGTGGGGGCCTGCGAGATTCCGGGGCCGCCTCGGACCCTGGAGCCGTCCGAGCGTGTGCGCCCTCCGCCATCACACGCCTCCCTGCTCCGGCTCCGGCCTCGCCTGCCGCGCCTGTCCACCGTGGGGATCGTGATCGGGGCCGCTGCCCGGCGCGGCGGCGTCCGCAGTCCCGGCGTCCTGATCCTCCGGTGCGGGGATGAGCTGGCGCCGGTCGTCGGGCGGGAGTTCGCGGGGCAGGACCTCGGCGTGCCACACCTCGATGCGGCCCTCCACCTCCCGCAGGATCCGCCCGATCTCCTCCCGCCCCGACACCGCCGTCGCCGTCTCTCCGGTGGGCTCCACCGCGATGACCTCGCCCTTCCACAGCGACGGGATCTCCTCTCGGCGCGGATGGGCCTCCAGCACACCGCTCTTGTACGCCGCGATCAGCTGCTCCGCCTGCGCGTGCACGGCCTCCACCTCGTGGTCGCGCTCGACCAGCGCGCTCTCCCACTCCTGGGTGAGGTGCTCGATCGCGGCCCTGGCCCGCTGCACACCGGCGGTCGCCTCCTCGACCAGCACCCGGCGCCGCGCCTCCGCCCGCCGCGCCCGCGCCTCCGCGATCGAGATGAACCCGTCCGGCTCACCCCCGACGCCGGATTCCGCGCCGAGTCCGCTCGCCCCCCCGCCATGACCGTTCGACTGCGGGAACGGCTCCCGGAGAGGCTCGGCGAACGGCTGCGGGAACGGCTGCGGGAACGCCTGCGGCCGCGTGTCGCTCCGGCCGAGCTCCCGTAAGATCGCCTCCCGCGCGCCCAGCGCCCGCCCCAGCAGCTCGGCACGCCTGGTCGCCAGCCGCCGGTCGACCTCGGTGATCCGCTCCCGCGCCCGCGCCCGGATCTCCGTCACGTACGCAGGCTGGAACTCCGGATCCGTGAACTCGCCCAGAGGATGCCGCCGGGCGTCCCGCATCCCCCGCCGGCGCGCCTCCTCCCGCTCGGCCAGCGGATCGCCCCGCTTGAACAGCCGTGACAAGAACGCCATCCGCGTCTCCTGGAGTGGTCCCTTGGCCCCAGACTAAGCGCTCGTCCGTCGACATGCCGGTCGCGTTCGGACGGGCGGCCGATCGGCGGCCTTCCGGAGCCCGCCGTACGAAGCCGAAAAGGGAACGGCGCCGCACATGGGTGCGGCGCCGAACCGACCACGCGGCCGGAAAGGAATCAGCGCTGTCAGGCCTTCTCTGCTTCGCCGGTGGCCTGTTCGAGGGCGTCTTCGGGGGAGGCCTCCAGGTCCTGTTCGGCGTCGGCGCCGGCCTGGGCGGAGGCCTTGTCGAGGCGGACCCAGCTGGTCACGCTCTCCACCGCGAACAGCACGAACAAGTACGCCGTCAGCACCGCCAGCACGGGCGTCACCAGGTCGAACGCCGCGCCCACACCGACGAGCAACAGCCGCAGCTCCCATCCCAGCCCGGCCCGGAACACCCAGGCGGGCGGCCAGATGCTCTGGCGGGTGCGGTAGACGGTGTCGTAGGTGTGGTAGCCCACGACGTAGACGAGCACGAACAGCAGCCACTTCGGCGCGTCGGCGGCCAGGCCGATCGCGATCATGGTGAGGAATTCGGTGCCGCGCAGCAGCGGCGGCGTCAGCCAGTCGAAGCGGCCCAGGTGGTCGCGCGCCGCCGTGGGCAGGATGAGCAGCAGGGCGATCGCGACGGGCACGAGCAGCACCGGGCCGCGCTCCAGCACGCCGGCGGCGGTGACGGCGGCGACGGCGAGCAGGGCCGCCAGCGCGGCGGGCACCGGCGGCAGGCCGCGGCCCAGCCGGCCGGACAGCGCCTGGACGAGCGGCCCGTCGTCGCGGTAGGCGAGCAGGCGGGCGGTCTGGACCCGCCGGCGCTCTTCCTCGGGGTCGGGGGTGGGGGTGGCCATGGCCTGCGGTTGCGTGATCATACGAGGGACCTCATCAGGCGTCCGGTAAGGGTGTAGGCGGCGGCGACGCAACCCCAGATCAGCAGGGTGAGGAAGGTGATCCGGGCGTCGAAGAGGGCGGCGGTGATCGCGATGGCCGCGAACCGCTCGCCGATGGGGAACACGATCATCTTGCGGGCCCAGTGGACGGCGCGGAACTTGCCGGCCTTGGTCCACATCTTGAGCACGCCGCGCACGCCCTGGTTGCGCTCGACCTTGCGGCGGTTGAGCGCCGCGCGCAGGTCGCGGTCGTCGGGGGCGCCGAGCGGGATCGTGGGCAGCTTGGCGGGCGGTTTGCGGCGGTTTGCGGCGCCGAAGGAGAAGTCGAGCAGGTGGCGTACGGACTGCAGGCCGAGCGCGGCCAGGGCCAGGATCCAGATGTCCTCGCCGTTGCCGGCGATCACGTAGCCGAGGGCCAGGCCGGCGAAGACGACGTATTCCTTGAACCGGTCGAACGTCGCGTCGAGCCAGGCGCCCAGCACGCCGAACTTGCGGGCGTAGCGGGCGACCTGCCCGTCGACGCAGTCGAAGACGAACGCGAAGTAGATCAGCACCCCGCCCAGCACCATCCACGGCCGGTCGCCGGTGGCGAAGCAGGCGGCCGCGGCGATGCCGAGGGCGATCGAGATCAGCGTCACCTGGTTGGGCGTCAGCCCGCGCCGGGCCGCCCAGCGGGCGATGAAGCGGGAGTAGGTGGAGACGAAGTACGTGGTGAAGAAGCCGTCGGCGCCCTTGACGGCGTTGTTGAGCCGGGCGCGGTCTTCGTCCATGCCGGCCATCTCGGCGCCGGCCTCGTTGACCTCCTCCGGGGTGGTGACCCGGCGGTAGAAGAGGTCGCGGCGGCCGCGGATGCCGACGGACACGCCGTTGCGTACGAGGCCGAACACGATCAGCTGCGCCAGGTCGTCGTCGGGGCCGAAGGTGTGGGCCATGGCGGCCAGCTCGCGGCAGGTCTGGGCGAGCGTGGGGGCGTTGCGGGCGCTGATGTGGAGCGGGCCGAGGATCACCGCGTTGGGCCTGGTCACGGCGTGGGTGGCGGTGCCGACGGACACGACGCGGGACTTTCCGATGCGCGAGCGCATGGGAAGCCCCTCGACGCGGCCGAGGCCGATCTCCGGCTCGGCCTCGTCGATCGGGATGGTGTCTTCCTGGGCCGAGGCGCTGTCCTCCTCCTGAGCCTCCGCATCGGCGACCCCGAAACGGGCTTCCTTCGCCACGAGCGCCAGCGCACCGCGTTTGGACTTGGTGATCTGGTAGATCAGCTCGTCGTGGACGACGGAGTTGTCCGGGATGATGAGCAGGCTCTCCGTTGCTGACTCTGCGACGTCGGCCAGCGTGCGCAGGGCGGCTGCCACGTCGTCTGACGCGATGGTGGCCGGCCGCGGGTCGAGGGAAGTGAGCTGGCTGCGCAGCCGTTCGCCGACGGTGGGATTTCCGGGCAGCGCGGCCAGCCTCAGGCCGGTCGGAGAGGTGTCGGGGCCGGGCGAGGCGCCCAGCAGGACCACGCGGGTCATGACTCCCTTTCGAGGCGGTATCGGGGGGTTGAACAACGGGTAATGCGGGGACAGACGTCAAAGTCTAGTGAGGATCACGCAAAGTCGCGTCAACAGAGCATGCCCGTAACGATGAGACGTCCGGTATAGAGCCGGGCCGTAAGATGTCCGAGTGAGTCTCTACCGTGACGAAGGCGTAGTTCTGCGTACGCAGAAGCTCGGCGAAGCCGATCGCATCGTCACCGTCCTGGCCAAGCGCACCGGCAAGATCCGGGCGGTGGCCAAGGGCGTGCGCCGCACCACGTCGCGCTTCGGGGCGCGGCTGGAGCCGTTCACGCACGTCGACGTGCAGTTCCACACCGGCCGCACCCTCGACGTGGTCACGCAGGCGGAGACGATCAGGCCGTACGGCGAGGCGCTGGCCGCCGACTACCCCCGCTACACCGCGGGCACCGCGATGCTGGAGACGGCCGACCGGCTGACGCACGGGGAGAAGGAGCCGGCGTTGCGGCAGTTCCTGCTGCTGGTGGGCGGGCTGCGCACGCTCGCCGACCGGGAGCACGAGCCGCGGCTGGTGCTGGACGCCTACTTCCTGCGCTCGCTGGCGGTGGCCGGGTACGCGCCGGCGCTGGATGCGTGCGCCAAGTGCCAGGCGCCGGCGGTCAGGGCGTTCGCCATCGTGGCCGGGGGCGTGGTGTGCGGGGCGTGCAAGCCGGCTGGCGCGGCGGCTCCGGCGGGGGAGACGATCGGGCTGATGACGGCGCTGCTGCGCGGCGACTGGGTGGTCGCCGACGCCTCCGAGCCGCGCCATCGCAACGAGTGCAGCGGCCTGGTCGCCGCCTATCTGCAATGGCACCTCGAACACGGAATACGCTCTCTTCGACACGTCGAAAGGGAGCCCGTGTGAACGTACGACCTCCGTCCCCGCATCCGTCGGGCGCCACGCCGCCGCCGATCCCGCGCGAGCTGGTGCCGCGGCACGTGGCGATCGTCATGGACGGCAACGGCCGCTGGGCCAAGGCGCGCGGCCTGCCGCGCACCGAGGGGCACAAGGCGGGCGAGGCCTCGCTGTTCGACGTCATCGAGGGGGCTCTGGAGCTCGGCGTCCCCTACCTGAGCGCGTACGCCTTCTCCACGGAGAACTGGAAGCGCTCGCCCGACGAGGTGCGCTTCCTCATGGGCTTCAACCGCGACGTGATCAGACGGCGGCGCGACGAGCTGCACGCGATGGGCGTGCGGGTGCGCTGGGCGGGGCGACCGGGGCGGCTGTGGAAGAGCGTCATCTCGGAGTTGCAGACCGCCGAGCAGATGACCGAGCGCAACACCAGGCTGACGTTGCAGTTCTGCGTCAACTACGGCGGCCAGGCCGAGATCGTGGAGGCGGCCGTCAAACTGGCCGGGGACATCGCGGCCGGACGGGTCAAGCCGGGCAAGGTCGACGAGAAGGTGTTCGCCCGCTACCTGGACGAGCCGGAGATCCCCGAGGTGGACCTGTTCGTGCGGTCGTCGGGGGAGCAGCGGTTCTCCAACTTCCTGCTGTGGCAGTCGGCGTACGCGGAGATGGTGTTCCTCGACCGGCTGTGGCCGGACTTCGACCGCAGGGATCTGTGGGAGGCGTGCGAGATCTACGCCAAACGCGACCGGCGGTACGGCGGCGCCGTCCCCAACCAGGTCTGACCCGCCGCCGGGCCGTGCGGCGGGAAGATCATCGAGCAGGGCGTGGTGACGCTGGACGGCCAGATCAGCACGCCGCCCACGTGCCTGGGGCTCGCCGACGTGGACCGGCTGGGGAGCGGCGTCCTCGGCCTCACCTACGTCCCCCGCTGAGCGCAGGCGACCGCCCTCGATCAGATCGGCCCCCATCGCGGAGGGGTGGGGTCAGGCGCGGCGGCGGGCGCGGTAGGCGGCCACGTGCATACGGTTGCCGCAGGTGCGGCTGTCGCAGTAGACGCGTGACCGGTTGCGGGACTCGTCCACGAAGACGCGGTCGCAGTCGGGGGCCGAGCAGGTGCGGAGGCGTTCGAGTTCGCCTTCGACGAGGAGGTGGGCCAGGGCCACGCCGCAGTCGGCGGCGACGTGTTCGGCCAGGGTGGCGTCCGCGGCGTGGTAGTGGACGTGCAGGGGGTGGCCGTCGTGTTCGGTGAGGCGGGGGGTGATGCGGGTCTCGGCGAGCATGGCGTTCAGGGTGCGTACGGCGGTCGCCTGGTCGGGTGCCGTGAACACGCGGTGGAACGCCTCGCGGACGATGCGGACCTGGCCGAGGTCGCGGGGGGTGAGGGAGCCCACGCCGCTGATCTGGCGGGACTCCACGAACGCCTGGAGCTCGGCCAGGCCGGACAGTCTTTCGTCGCCGCCTGTCGAGGGTGAGGTGTTGACCAGCTCGACAACGGTGGCCAAAGAATGCACCATGTCATGGCCAAACGGCATGTTGACTCCTGTCCGCGCCGGATTCTAGCGTGGTCGCACTGTATCTCCTACCCGGGCCTGGAGGGTTTCTGTGCGTGCACATCGGCGTATCGTGCTCGTCGCCGTCGCCGGGGCCCTCGTCATCTCCACGTCCGCGCCCCTCGTCAGGCTCGCGGGCGTGGAGCCGGCGACGTCGGCGTTGTTCCGCTGCGCGTACGCCGTGCCGCCCATGCTCGTGATGGCCTGGCTGGAGCGGCGCAGGCTCGGGCCGATGCCGTTCAGGGCGGCCGGGTTCGCCTGGCTGGCCGGGGTGTCGTTCGCGTTCGACCTGCTGTTCTGGCACCACGCGATCGACTTCGTGGGGGCGGGGCTGGCGACGGTGCTGGGGAATCTGCAGGTGTTCATCGTGGCGTTCGCGGCGTGGGCGTTGTTCCGGGAGCGGCCGGCGACGCCGCTGGTGGCGGCGACGCCGGTGGTGTTCGGCGGCGTGGTGCTGATCTCGGGAGTCTTCGACAGCTCGGCGTACGGGAGCGACCCGCTGATGGGTGTGCTCGCCGGGATCGCCACGTCCGTGTCGTACGCGGCGTTCCTGCTGCTCATGAAGGGCGGGTCGGATCGCGCGGCCGGGCCGCTGGCGCACGCGACGGTCGTCGCCACGGTGCTGATCGCGCTGCTCAGCCCGGTCTTCGGCGGCGCCGATCCCGTCCCGAGCTGGCCGGCGCACGGGTGGCTGCTGCTGCTCGCGCTGGGGCCGCAGGTGCTCGGGTGGTCGCTCATCACGTATTCGCTGCCGCGGCAGCCGGCCGCGCTCACGGCGTTGCTGCTGCTCATCCAGCCCATGACGACGGTGGTGCTGTCGGCGGTGGCGCTGGGGGAGCGGCCGTCGCCGCTGCAGCTGGCCGGCTGCGTGGTGATCGTGCTCGGGGTGCTCGCCGGCTCGCGCCGCTCCCGCTCTCAACCCACCCTGACGGGGGCCGGGGAGCAGGAGGAGCAGGTGCCGAAGACCTCGACGGTGTGAGTGATGTCGGTGAACCCGTGTTCGGTGCCGACCGCCTCGGCCCAGCGCTCGACGGCGGGCCCGGCCACCTCGACCGTGCGGCCGCAGCGGCGGCACACCAGATGGTGGTGGTGGGTCTCGGTGGCGCACGCGCGGTAGACGGACTCGCCGTCGTCGGTGCGGAGCACGTCGACCGTCCCCTTGTCGGCCAGGGCCTGCAGCGCGCGGTAGACGGTGGTCAGGCCGATCTTGGCGCCGTGGAGGCGCATCTCGGCGTAGACGTCCTGCGCGCTGCGGAAGCCCTCGCTCTTGCGGAGGGTGTCGTGGACGGCATCGCGTCTCGACGTCATGCGACCTCCTTGACGCGCATTCGTGGACTCACTCTCGACTCCTCGGTACGGCCTCGCCGTACGAATCTACCGACCACGAGGGCCAGGACGAAGCCGGCGAGGGCAATGAGCACGATGGCGGCGCCGGGCGGCACCTTGGCGGACACGGTGGAGGCCAGCAGCCCGCCCACCGAGGCGAGCACGCCGAACACCATGGCCAGCAGCATCGTCGCACGGAATCCGCGGGTGAGCTGCTGGCTGGTCGCCACCGGGATCACCATCAGCGCGCTGACGAGCAGCAGCCCGACCACGCGCATGGCGATGACGACGGTGAGCGCGGCCGTGACGGCGATCAGCAGGCTGAGGAACCGCACCGGCAGGCCGCTGGCCCTGGCCATCTCCTCGTCCTGGCAGAGCACGAACAGCTCCCTGCCGAAGATCACGACCATGCCGATCACGGCCGCGGCCAGCGCGGCGATGACCCAGATGTCCTCCGGGGTGACGCTGGCGATGGCGCCGAACAGGTACGAGTTGAGCTTGGCGTTGCTGCCGCCCGGCGAGATCGCCATGAGCATGACGCCGCCCGCGATGCCCCCGTAGAACAGCAGCGCGAGCGCCACGTCGCCGCTGGTGCGGCCGCGGGCGCGGACGAGCTCGATGGCCACCGCTCCGGCGATCGACACGATCACGGCGGTGAGCACCGGCGCGGACCCGGTCAGGAAGCCCAGCGCCACGCCGGTCAGCGCGACGTGGCCGATGCCGTCGCCGAGCAGCGCCAGCCGGCGCTGCACGATGAACGTGCCCACGGCGGGCGCGCACAGCCCCACCAGCAGCGCCGCGACGAGCGCGAGCTGGAAGAGCGGCTCCCGCAGAAGCTCGAAGATCACCTTGGTTCCCCCTGCCACCCGGTGAGCGGCCCGGCCGCCGGCTCGACGGCGTGCCGGTGCTGGTGGTCGTGGCCGGGCCGGGCGCAGTCGCCCTCCGGCCGCGGCGGGCGGCCGTCGTGCGCGACGCGGCCCTCGCGGATCACCACGCCCCGCGTGATGACCGGCTCCAGCGGGCCCAGCTCGTGCGCGACCAGCACCACGGTCCTGCCGCTGAGCACCAGCTCCGACAGCGTGCCGGCGAGCAGCTGCTGGGTCTCGGCGTCCACGCCGGCGGTGGGCTCGTCCATCACGTACGTGTCCGGCTCCCCGGCCAGCGCGCGGGCGATGAGCACGCGCTGCTGCTGGCCGCCCGACAGCGCCTGCACGGGGTCGCCGGCCCGGTCGGCCAGCCGGACGGCATCCAGCGCCTCGGCCACGGCGGCCCGGTCGGCGGCGGTGGTCCGGCGGAGCCGGCGCTGCCTGGCGATGCGGCCGGAGGCCACCACCTCGCGTACGGTGGCCGGCACGCCGCCGCCGACCTGGAGGCGCTGGGGCACGTACCCGATGCGCCACCAGTCGCGGAACCTGGACGGCGGGGTGCCGTAGATCAGTGTGGTGCCGCGGGACAGCGGCGTGAGGCCGAGCAGCGCGCGGACCAGCGTCGACTTGCCCGACCCGTTGGCGCCCAGCAGGGCCACGACCTCTCCCGGACGGACGGTCAGGTCGATCCCCTGCAGGACGGCCTTGCCGTCGTAGGA
>DASUCK010000467.1:0-2833 GCA_036276095.1 Nonomuraea sp.
GCCAGCCGGTCGATGATCTCCCATGCCACGTCGCCCTCGAGCCATTCGACGACCCGCCCACGGACGACAACAGGCTCGAACGGGTTGTCGACGGGCGCGATGGACAGCGCCAGCCGGGGGTCGCGGCGCAGGTTGCGCGCTTTGCGCATGCTCGGGCCGGTGAAGAAGACGATTCGCTCGCCCTGGGTGCCGACGTAGACGGGAGTGGTGTGGGGCGAGCCGTCCGGCAAGACGGTGGCCAGGTGCGCGATCGAGGTGCCGTCGAGGACGCGGCGCACGGCGGGGTCAAGCATGGGGGTGCTCCTTCAGCGGGGTCGTCAGCGGGGGTTGTCGGCGCGCCAGGCGACATAGTCGGCGACCGCGGCGGCGATGTCGAAGGCCGGGGTGAAGCCGGTGTCGTGGGTGAGCCGGGTGATGTCGAGGTAGGGGTCCTCGCCAGCGCCGCTCTGCCGCCCGGGCAGCAGGTCGAGCCGCAGGCCCGGGATGATCGCCTGCACGGCGTCGGCGAGCTCACGGTTGGTGTAGGGCCGGCCGCTGGAGACGTTGTAGGTGGTGTGCCGCAGGGTTGGTGCAGTCGTCAGCAGAGCGATCGCGCGTCCTGCGTCGGGTGCGTAGCAGCTGTCGCCGCCATCGTCAGCGTACAGCGGCTGCGGCTGCTCACCGCGGAGCATGGCGCTGATGTACGGCGGGATGGAGTTGAACGGTGATTCCGGGTCCATCAGCGGTCCCCAGATGCTCCCGATCCGCAACACGACCGGCTGGACCCCGGTGCCCTGGAGGCTGTGCGTGGTCAGGGGCTCGACGGCCTTCTTGAAGGCGACGATCAGGTGCGGCAGCTGTGCGGCAGGCAGCGCGAGTTCCTCGTGCCAGCGGGTCTCGGTCCGGCCGATGTACACGCCGAGGCTGCTGGCGACGGCGAACCTGCGCACGCCCCAGACGCGGGCGGCCTCCAGCGCGTTGAGCAGGCCGACCATGTCCGTACGGAAGAAGCCAACCGGGTCGATGTCGGGGATGCTGCCGGTGAGGTGGACGATGTCGCTGATCTCATGGCGGCCAGCGAGGGCCAGGAAGGTGCCCCGGTCGGTGACGTCGAGAGGTTCCACGGCGACCCGGCCGGCGAGGAACGACGGAACCTCGGCCCGGCGGTGCGTGGTGACGACGACCTGGTGTCCGAGCTCGACGAGCGCGCGGGCGGTGTGGGCGCCGATCATGCCCAGCCCTCCGGTGATGAGGATCATCTGGCCACCTCGTAGTGCAGGTGGGTCACGCCGGGGGCCGGGACGGCCTCCACCAGGCGCAGGCGCACGTGCTTCGGGAGCTCCTGGAAGAACCTGCGACCGGCGCCCAGCAGGACGGGCACCTGGTGGAGGATCACCTCATCAACCAGCCCCGCTTCCAGCGCGGAGGCCAGCACACCGCCGCCCATCAGGCCGACGTCCTTCCCCCCGGCGGCCTGGCGCGCAGCCGCGACCGCGTCCTCGATGCCGGTGGTGACCAGCGTCTGCCGCTCGGTGACTTCTGGAGCGGGCCGGTGGCTGAGGAGGATCAGCGGGGCTGCCGGGTGCGGGCTGCCGCCTCCGAAGTGGTCGGAGTCGTCGTAGGTGTTGCGGCCGGCCACGATCGCGCCCACGCGTCCGGCGAGAGTGTCGAAGAGGCGGGCGCTGGGCTCGCTGAGTTTGAATCCGTCGAACGTCTGACTGGGTGTGTCGCCGTTGAAGTACCAGTCGAACAGCGTGTTCGCGTCGCCGAGGCCGCGTCCGGTGCCGGGGTGGCGGCCGGTGATGTAGCCGTCGACCGAGACGGCGTGGGCGCTGATGACCTTGCTCATGTCTTTCCTTTTCGCTGTTGATCAGCTGGCCTGGGGGAAGCCGAAGAATCGGTGGGGGTTGCAGGGTTTCTTGACCGCTGCCGGTCGCCCGCGTCAGACGCCAAGGCGAGGGCGGCATCGGCCGTGAGCAAAGTGCTTCCCGCACCGCACTTCCCTATCTGTGGTGGATGTGGTTGAGGAGTTCGCCGAGCGTAAGGTGGACCAGCGGCGGCCATCCCCGCTCGCGTGCGTGCGAGGCGACGGCCGTAGCCAGCTCGGCGCCGACGCCTTCGCCGGCCAGCAGGAGGCGATCGGGGCGGGCGTTCAGTTCGCGGGCGTGGTCGGCGGCCCACTCGGTGGCCAGGATCGCGTCGCACTGCCCGTCCGGCCAGAGCGGTTTCCGGTACGACACGCACAAGACCATCACGCCGGCGCCCGAACACACGGCGCGGCAGAGCGCATCCGCGCGTTCGATGCCGTCGGCCGGCAGGAACACCAGCATCGGCGCGGTCCGGGTCGCCGGCGGCCAGTACGTGCGTACCGGCAGCGGCCCGGCGACACCCCGCAGCCGGGTGTCGGCGACCAGCCGTACGGCTGAATGATCGGGCATGGGTAGAGGCTCGCATCGGCACGGTCGTCAGGGGAAAGGCCGATGGTGCATGACAGTCTTGCCGGCTACGCATCACCAGCGGCGGCCGTGGCGGGTGGATAATGCCGACATGGCCGTCGACGAGCAGAAAAAGGATGAGGAGCAGCAGCCGCCCGAGCGGGTGCTGCCGCTGCCGGCCGCGCCCGACGCGATCGAGCTGCGGCACCTGCGGGCCTTCGTGGCGGTCGCCGACGAGCTCAATTCCGGCCGGGCCGCCGCCCGCCTCTACCTGTCCCAGCCGGCGCTAAGCAGGCAGATCCGCATGCTCGAGCGGCTGGTCGGCAGCGACCTGCTGCGCCGCTCGACGCACCGGGTGGAGCTCACATTGGCCGGCGACGCCTTGCTGGACCGGGCGCGGCGCCTGCTGAGCGATCTCG
>DASUCK010000468.1:0-6664 GCA_036276095.1 Nonomuraea sp.
GGCCAGCTTCTCCCAGAACAGGCCGCTGGTCAGGATCGTGACGTAGTTGTCGAGGCCGACGAACTCGTAGGTGGCCGGGATGACGTTCACGCCGATGGTGCGGCCGATGTTGGCCTCGGTGGCGTCGGTCAGCGACAGGTAGACGCCGCGGGCGAGCGGCCAGCCGATCAGCACCAGCATCACGACGACCACCGGAGTGGTCATCGCCCAGGCGTACCAGTGGGCGCCGAAGGAGCGCCGCAGCCGCCCGGGCCGCTCATGGCGACGGCCGCGGGCGGACTCGCCCGCGGCGCGCACCGGTCCGGTGGAGACGGCCACCGGTCAGCTCCAGTCCTTCATGATCGTGCGGTACTGCTCGTCGACCTTCTTGAGCATGTCGGCCGGGGCCGACCGGCCGCCGACGAGCGACTGGTAGCCCTCCAGGAGCGGCTGGAACAGCTGACCGCCCTCCGGGATCCAGGGTCGCGGCACCGCCGTGTCCATGATCGGTTTGAACACCGCCACGTCGGAGTTGCCCTGCACGTCCGGGTTGGCGTACGCGGAGGTGCGGGTGGGCAGCAGGCTGATCTCCTTGGCGATCTGCGCCTGGGCCTCCACGGTGGTCATGAAGCGGACGAACTCGTACGCGGCCGGGATGTTCTTCGAGCCGGCGTAGATGGCGAGGTTCCAGCCGCCGGTGGGAGCGGCGGCCTTGACCGACCCGGCCGGGACCGGGGCGATGCCGAGGTTCGACTTGTCCTTGAACTCCTTGCCCTGGTAGATCTCCGACAGCGCCCATGGGCCGTTGTAGATCATCGCGGCCTTGCCCTCCTTGAGGGCGGTCATGGCGTTGGCGTAGCTCTCCGTGGTGGCCGGCTTGGGAGCGGCGCCGGAGTCGATCAGGTCGGCCACGGTCTCGACGGCCTTCACGTTCGCCGGCGAGTTGACCACGATCTTCTTGTTGGCCACGTCGAGGAGGTCGCCGCCCTCGCCGTAGATGAACGGCAGCAGGAAGTAGGAGTCGACGTTGAGCGCGAGCCCTTGCGCGCCCGTCTTGGCCTTGACGTCGAGCGCGACCTGCTTCAGCTCGGCGACCGTCTTCGGCGGCTCCTCGTGGCCGGCCTCCTTCAGCAGCCGCTTGTTGTAGATCAACGCCAGCGTGTCGGTCACCTGCGGCACGGCGTACGTCTTGCCGTTGAACGTCGTGCTGCTCAGCGGCCCCGGCAGGAAGTCGTCGGGTTGGTCGACGGCCCGCGTGCCGTCGAGCGGCTGCAGGTAGCCCAGGGAGGCGAACTGCGAGGTCCAGGCCACCTCCGACCGGATCACGTCAGGCGCGCCGGTGCCGGCCTGGGCCGCCGTCTGGAACTGGTTCTGGGCCTGGTCCGACGGCACGTTCACATAGTTGACCTTGATGCCGGGGTAGGCCGTCTCGAACTTCTTGATCAACGATTGGAAGGTGGGACCCTCGCTGTCGGGCCGGGTCGTGTCCCACCACGTCACCTCACCGGTGATCTTCGTGGGGTCGGAGACCGACGGGGCGGGGGCTGCGGGCTCGCCGCCACCGCCGCAGGCGGCCACGGCAAGGGACACGACCAGGGTCAGCGTCAGGGGTAAAAAGCGTCGCATGTCCTCTTCTCACAACTCAACCGGAGGTGGAGTAAGCCGGAGGCTACGCCGCCGTGACGCGGCCGGGTAGAGCCGAACGCAAGGATTCTGCAAGTTGTTACATTGCTTCGGGCCGACATTTCAGAAACTTCCCGAAAGGGTTGCAAAGATCGTGCCGGTTGCGTAGCTTTCCGGCCGGGCGGGAACCATGACGAGGTGTCGTCGACGACGGCTTCTGCCGCGCCTTCCACCGCGCCCTTCAGCGAGGCGAGGGCGCACTGGATCGACCGGGACACGGTGGCCTGGCAGGTGGACCCGGCGCTGCGGCACGTCCTGGCCTGCTCCGCGACGGGCGGCATCGCCTTCGCCGGCGGGACGCTCACCGGCGCGGGGCGGCTCATCCGGCTCACGCCCGGCGAGCTGACCGGCGAGCAGCGGCGGCTCCGGCCCCACCTGGCCGGCCACACCGCGCTCAAGCTCGACCCGCGCGACGTGCCCCAGGCCGCCACGGTGCTGCGCGGCCAGGTCGTGGCCGCCGCCCACGACGCCACCGGCACGTGGCGGGCGGCCACGGGCGTGCAGATCCCCGGCGTGCTCGACGACCTGTACGCCAAGGCCGCCACCGCGCCCCTCGGACCGGGCGGCCGGCGCGTGGTGCGGCTGGCGCTGTGGGCGCCCACCGCGCGGAAGGTCGAGCTGGTGCTGCACGGCCGCCGCCGCACCGTACGCCGGATGCGCCGCGACGACGAGACCGGCGTGTGGTCCGCGCACGGGCCGCCGGCCTGGCGGGGACGCGACTACACGTTCCTGGTGACCGTCTACTCCCCCGCGCGCGGCGCGGTCGTCACCAACGAGGTCACCGACCCGTACGGCCTGGCGGTGGCGCCCGACGGCGGGCGGAGCCGGCTCATCGACCTGGACGACCACCAGCCGCCCGGCTGGGACCGGCTGGCCAAGCCCCCGCCGGTGCCGCAGCACCGGGCCTCGATCTACGAGCTGCACGTGCGCGACTTCTCCGCCGCCGACCCGACCGTGCCGGAGGAGTTGCGGGGCACGTACCTGGCGTTCGAGGCCGACTCGGCGGGGACGCGGGAGCTGCGGTCGCTGGCCGCCGACGGGCTGACGCACGTGCACCTGCTGCCGGTGGCCGACTTCGCCACCGTGCCCGAGCGCCGGGCCGACCGTACCGAGCCGGGCGCCGGCCTGGCCGCGCTGCCGCCCGACTCCGAGCTGCAGCAGGAGCGGGTGGCGCGCACGGCCGCCACCGACTCCTTCAACTGGGGCTACGACCCGCTGCACCACACGGTGCCCGAGGGCTCCTACGCGACCGACCCCGACGACCGGACCAGGCAGTTCCGCGCCATGGTCGCCGCGCTCAACCGGGCCGGGCTGCGCGTGGTCATGGACGTCGTCTACAACCACACCCACTCCACCGCCGTGCTCGACCCGATCGTGCCCGGCTACCACCACCGGCTGCTGGCGGACGGCGCCCTGGCCACGTCCACGTGCTGCGCCAACACCGCGCCCGAGCACCTGATGACGGGCCGGCTCGTGGTCGACTCGGTCGTGACCTGGGCCCGGGACTACAAGGTGGACGGCTTCCGCTTCGACCTCATGGGCCACCACCCGAAGGCCAACCTCCTCGCCGTACGGGCCGCCCTCGACCGGCTCACCGTGGACCGGGACGGCGTGGACGGCACGTCGATCATCCTGTACGGCGAGGGCTGGAACTTCGGCGAGGTCGCCGACGACGCCCGGTTCGAGCAGGCCACGCCCGGCAACCTGAGCGGCACCGGCATCGGCACGTTCGCCGCCGGACCGCGGGACGCCGTGCGCGGCGGCGGGCCGTTCGACGCCGACCCGCGCGTGCAGGGCTTCGGCTCCGGCCTGGCCGGCGACCCCAACGGCGCCCCCGCGAACGGCACGCCCGAGGAGCGGCGGGCCCGGCTGGCGTACTACGCCGACCTGGTCAGGGTCGGGCTGACCGGCAGCCTGCGCGACTACGAGCTGCCGTCCGGGGTCAAAGGCGGGGAGATCCTGCACAACGGCTCGCCCGCCGGGTACGCCGACGCGCCGGGCGAGGCGGTGACGTACGTGGAGGCGCACGACAACGAGACGTTGTTCGACGCGCTGGCGTACAAGCTGCCGCCGGGCACGTCGATGGACGACCGGGTGCGCATGCAGGTGCTGTCGCTGGCCACGGTCGTGCTGTCGCAGGGGGTGGCGTTCCTGCACGCGGGGGGCGAGCGGTTGCGGTCGAAGTCGTTCGACCGCAACTCCTACGACTCCGGCGACTGGTTCAACCGCCTGTTGTGGGACTGCGCGCAGGGCAACGGGTTCGGCGCGGGGCTCCCTCCGCGGGCCGACAACGAGGCGCGGTGGCCGTACGCGCGGCCGCTGCTGGCCGACCCGGCGCTGCGGCCGGGGTGCGCGGCGATCGGCGCGGCCCGAGCCCGGTTCGGCGAGCTGCTGCGGATCCGGTACTCGACGCCGGCGTTCGGGCTGGGGTCGGCGGAGGAGGTGCGGCGGCGGCTGTCGTTCGCCGGACCGGCGGACGGGGTGCCGGAGGGAGCGCCGGACGGGCTGCCGGAGGGAGTCATCGCCATGCGCGTGGACACGGCCGGCCTGGATCCGCGCTGGACGTCGGTCGCCGTCGTCTTCAACGCCGCCCCCTCGGCCTGCGCGCAGACGGTGTCGGAGCTGGCCGGACGGGAGGTGCGGCTGCATCCCGTGCAGGCCGGTTCGGCCGATCCGGTGGTGCGGGAGTCGGCGTTCGACCCGGACACGGCCACCCTGACGGTGCCGGGCCGTACGGTGGCGGTCTTCGTGGCGTCGTGACGTTTCGTACGCCCGGTTTCGGGCATCGTGCGTTCTGCGCCACATGTCTGGCGTTGTCGCGCACGACGGCGCAGACTGGATTGACGGCGATCGCATGGATCAGTGGAGCATCCGTGGACAATCACCTTGATCACCTGCCGGTCCTGTCCCGAGGCAGGCACCGCAACCCGAGGCGCGGCGCCTGCTTCATGGAACTGGCCTCCTACCTTGCCGGGGAGCGGTGGAGCGACCATCCGGCCTGCACGCATCCGTTGCTGGCCGCGCTCGCCCGGCTGGTCAACGACAACGTGAACGACGAGAGCCGGAACAAGCTGGTCGGACTCGTACCGTCGATCATCGGGCTGGCCAGCGACGACCTGCGCGTGGACGCGCGGATCGCGCTGCGCTGCGCCACGACGGCGCTGCCGGTGGCGGCGGCCGAGCGCCAGCTCGCGCTGGCGGTGTCGGTGCTGGCCGCCGAGGAGATGCTGGCCCGGCTCGACGGAGCCCCGTCGGGGCGGCTCAGCGAGCAGAGCCGCCGGGCCATGGCCGAGGTGCCGCACGCCGCCGAGCAGGCCAGGCGCTTCAGCCGCGCGGCCCGGATCACGGAGAAGGGCTTCCGCCGGTACGCGGCCCCGAACGCGGTGCAGCTGTCGGTGGTGGGCATCGTCCAGGCCTGCATCCCCGACCCGGACGCGCTGCTGCGCCGGCTCCTGGAGGAGACCATCGCGGACTGCGCCGCCATGATCCGCGGCCCCGAGACCGCCGGAACCTCGACCACAGGGCCCTCGACCGCCGAGGCAGGCGCTCCGGCGGCTCCCACCACTGTCCCGGCCCACGCCTGACGGCCGGCTTACCGAGGTCCCTCCGCGGCACGCACGTACGCCGCGGGGGATCTCGCGTGCGACCACGCCGTCACCCAGTGCGGCCGTCCCTGTTCGAAGGGGTTCTTCCGCAGGTCAGGCAAGCCTTTCCTGCGTTGCGGATCTTGTTCACGATACGTAGATTTTGGACAAGAGCCACAAAATGGAGGAATCCATGACCATCGAGCTCGACCGGGCGTACTCCCCGGAGCGGCACCACACCCACCGGGACGTCACCGGCGGCTGGCTGCGTCCGGCGGTGTTCGGGGCCATGGACGGGCTCGTGTCCAACTTCGCGTTGATCGCCGGGGTGGTGGGCGCGGCGGGCGCCGGCCGGGCCGCCGTGGTCGCCGGCTTCGCCGGGCTGGCCGCCGGGGCGTTCTCCATGGCGGCCGGCGAGTACACGTCCGTGAAGTCACAGACCGAGCTGATGCGGGCCGAGATCGCCGTGGAGCGGCGCGAGCTGGCCCGCGACCCCGAGGGCGAGCAGGCGGAGCTGGCCGCCCTCTACCGTTCCCGCGGCCTGGACGACGATCTGGCCCGCCGGGTCGCCGCCGGCCTGTCGGCCGACCCCGAGCAGGCGTTGCGCGTGCACGTCCGGGAGGAGCTGGGCGTCGACCCCGACGACCTGCCCTCCCCGTACGTGGCCGCCGCGTCGTCGTTCTGCGCGTTCGCGCTCGGCGCGCTGGTGCCGCTCGCGCCGTTCCTGTTCGGGGCCTCCGGGATGGCCGTGGCCGTGGTGCTGAGCGTGCTGGGGCTGTTCGGGTTCGGCGCGGCGGTGGCGGCCATGACCGCCCGGCCGTGGTGGCTGGGCGGCCTGCGCCAGCTCGCCCTCGGCGTCGGCGCCGCCGCCGTGACGTACGGGCTCGGCCACCTGCTCGGCGTGACGGTGTCATAGGAGCCCGCCATCGCGGAAGCCCGGACGGCCGGCCGCGGGCGGGGCCAGAACGCGCGCCCCGGGCCGGCCGGTGGCCGCGGTGGCCGTGCCGCCCGCGTCCCGCGATCAGCGCCTGCGGCGGCGCCTGTTGAGGATGGACCGCAGCGTCAGCAGCAGCACGATCGCGACGACCTGGCCGCCGAGCACGATGCGGTTGACGTCGACGGCGGGCCGCCACTGAACGTCGCCGCCCTTGAGCACGAACACCCCGGCCGGCGCGGCCCCGAAGCCGAACCCCAGGCCGCCGCCCCTTCCCTCGTCGCCCTCCTCGGTCCGGCCCTGCCCCTGCCCGCCGCCGCCCCCTTGGGCGACCCTGGCGACGGGGATGACGACCACGTCGCCGTGCTGGATCGGCTCGCCGAAGACCCGCGTGACCGTGGCGGCGTCCTTCGACCTCTCCACCATCTCCATGATGTCCATGACGCCATCGTCCCCCGCCGGGCCCGGCCGATCCACGGCGACG
>DASUCK010000469.1:0-6517 GCA_036276095.1 Nonomuraea sp.
AGCGCGATGTCCACGGCGAGGTCGGACTTTCCGGCCGCGGCACGTCGAGGCCGATCTGGACACTGGGGTAGACCGCCTCGTACGACGGCATCGTGGCCGAGAACGGCCGGCCGGAATGCTCGATCACCTCCAGCGCCCGCACGATCCGGCGGCCGTTGCCGGGCAGGATCGCCGCCGCGGCCGCCGGGTCCCGCTCGCGCAGCCGCTCGTACAGCGGGGCCGGACCGCGCTCGGCCAGCTCCGCCTCCAGTCGCGCCCTGATCTCCGGGTCGGTGCCGGGGAACTCCAGGTCGTCGAGCGCCGCCCGCACGTACAGGCCGCTCCCGCCCACCAGCACCGGCACCTCCACCGCGTCGATGACCTTCCTGGCCAGCCGCTGGTACTCGGCCACGCTGGCGGTCACCGTGACGTCCCAGATGTCGAGCAGGTGGTGGGGGACCCCGCGCATCTCGGCGGGGGTCAGCTTGGCCGTGCCGATGTCCATGCCGCGGTAGAGCTGCATGGAGTCGGCGTTGACGCACTCGCCCCCGAGGCGGAGCGCGATGTCCACGGCGAGGTCGGACTTTCCGGCCGCGGTGGGGCCGACGACGGCGATGACGGGCTGCGTGCGCACCCCACCAGTGTGCTAGAGGTCGAGGAGTGTGGGCTGCAGATAGCCCTCGTGCGTGAGCAGCCGGCGCTTGGTCTCCACGCCCTCGCCGCCGCTGAACCCGCCCAGCCCGCTGCCCGCGATCACGCGGTGGCAGGGCACGACGATCGGGATCGGGTTGGAGCCCATGATCGAGCCGATGCCGCGCGCCGGCACCTTCGCGCCGCTGAGCTCGGCCAGCTCGCCGTAGGTGACGGCGGTGCCGTACGGGACCCGGTGGAGGGCCTGGAGGACCTGGCGGCGCACGCCCGAGGTGAGCCGCCAGTCGATCGGGGTCTCGAACGCGCGCAGGTCGCCGCGGAAATAGGCGTCCAGCTCGGCCACCGCGAGGGCCGTGCGATCCGGATCCTGGACTTCGGCCAGCCCGAGCCGCCCGGCCAGCCGCTCGCGGAAGCCCCAGCCGGACGCGCAGAGACCCACCTCGGTGACGGCCAGCACGAACGGGCCGACCGGCGTCGCCACCTCGGCCAGAGCAACGGTGGTCATCGATGTCCTCACGTGAGCTCGTGGTGCTGGGCACCTTTGGCGCGGTCCCTACCCGACACCGTAACCACAACACCGTAACCACAACGGACAGCCCATTCGCCACCGGAGGGCGGCATATCCGCCAGTATGGGGCTCGACGAACCGTGGCGTGGCCGCCTCATCTCGATCGCCGCGCTTTCCGGCGCGGGCCGTCCGCGAGGACTGGTGGTCGACTCCGCCGGCTGATCGGCACGCTCGGCATGGGCGGGAGAAACGATCCACCGCGTTCCATCGCCGTCCGCTGTTATCGGGCGGTATTAAACAGCTATTACGGTGGGCTGGAAATGGGGCCGGGCCGGTATCTCATCAAGCATCATTTGGCGCAGTAAGATGTCGACGACGACGGCCCTCAGGTGAGTTCGGCGTCGCCGAATCAGGGCCACAAGGGCTCGATCAAAGATCGCATCCGTGCAGACCGATCAAGCGGCGAGAACCCTCGCCAACCCAACAACACAACCCACGGTCACGAGAGGAGATGATTCATGACATCTTATTGGGTAACCCACTCATGGGAACTACGGCCCGGTTAACCGGGTCGTCGGTGTGGCGCTCGGCTGACCGCTTGAGCGTCGACACCAGCAGGGGATGTGGGAATCCGCCCACGTTTCCTCGCTGAGTGTCCCATCCTTGGTTACAAGACGACCGAGGCCGCCTACGGCCTTCCGAGACTGCACGGGAGACCTCCCCAGCGTTCGGCGCTGGGGAAGTCTTATTCGCCGCGCCGCGCTTTGACGAGTGTGCAATGTTCGTTACGGTACAGTTTCCGTTTGCCGACGTCCGACGTTTCCTCCACAGCTACACCGGACGGTTGTCCGCACCCCCGTGGCCATTGGCGGATCCGGGGCGCCATTTCGTCAGGAGCGTCGGCGTCGTGAAACGGAGACGAAACGGGTTCGCGCCTTACTGGCTCGGGGAGGACATACTCTGCGATGCCAAGGGAGCCATCAAATTCATCACCGAATCCAGGGCGGGCGCCGCCGACGGTGGCCGCCGGATATCGAGCAAGCCGATCTTCCGCCGGTATTTCGCGGGCGGCGACGCCACCTGGATGGGCGCCGTCTCCCGGGTGGACGTCGGGTTCGCCGTGCCCGATCCGTCGTCCTCGCGAACCTCCGGCGACGGTGTCGCGGCCGACGTCGGCATCTCACTGTTCAACCAGGTGGCGGCCGACTGTCTCCGCCGGCCCGTCATGGTCCCGAACCAGAGCCGGCACCCCAGCGAGCTCCACTCGATCAGCCGCCCACTGGCGAAACGGCTGCTGGCCGTCACCACCTCGATCAGGAAACCACCAGACCGCCCGCAGAACTGGTGGCTGACCCCCGGAACGCCGCTCGTCCTGATCGAAGCGCGCCGCGCGTTCTCACCCGCCCCTCTGCACGACGCCCTGGAAAGAGCCTGGCTCTCCGACAGCAGGGACGGCGCCCCCATCGCCGCCCACCACTTCGCCTCCGTGGAGCTGAAAGGCTCCGACATCCCCGTCTGGATCGTCCTCGTCGGCGACGAGGCCAACCCCGCCGACATCCGGAACCTGCGCATCCATCTGTGGCGGCTCCACAACGAGCGAGAGGTCCTCAAGAGGGTCCTCGCCCTCTGCCTGGAAGAGAAGATCGACCCCGCGACGCCGGCGCTCCGCGACTACCTCGCCGAGCAGTCCCGACGTCTCGGCCGCAAACGTACCGAGGGGTTCGACCAGCGGAACCTGCTCAGCTACGCCTATCGGCTCGACGAGATGGTGAACGAACAGGACGCCTTCAAGCTGCAGGCGCTCCTGCGGTCACTGAGCCCCGGAATCTCGGCCTCGGTGATGCCGATCGTCCAGCCGCCCACCAGGCACGAACAAGCGCCTCAGACGATCATCTACACCGAGAGAGGACACGTCTACATGGACGACCACACACAGCACATCGGCAAGGCGGAGAACGTGGGAGCGATCATCGGGGGCCATGCCACGGTGTCGAACAGCACGTTCCAGGGGGCGGGCAGCCAGACGGTCGGGCAGGCCGCCGACCAGATCGACCTCGACGAACTGGTCGGCGAACTGGCGCGACTACGCGCGACGCTGCGGAACCAGGCGACCGACGTGGAGCACGACCTCGCCGTGGCGGGCGTCGCGGAGGCCGAGGTGGCAGCCAAGCAAGGCGACCGCGAGGGCGCGTTCAAGGCCCTGCGCAAGGGCGGCAAGTGGGCCCTGGACGCGGCGACGCAGATCGGCACGGCAGTCGCCGCCTCCGCCATAAGGATAGCCTTGGGCATGTGATCCGGCCCGTAGATCCATGTCGCGTCGCCTGCCGCACGGTCACCCCGGACGTGTGGCGTGTCCTCACGTGAGCTCGTGGTGCTCGGCACCTCCAGCGCGGTCCCCACCCGACACCGTAACCACAACGGCTACTTCCTGCGCTGGGACGGGCAAGGCTTCCTGTTCGACCCGGGTGAGGGCACACAGCGGCAGATGGTGCACGCCGGGCTGAGCGCGCACGACGTGCACTGGGTGTGCCTGACCCACTTCCACGGCGACCACTGCCTCGGCGTGCCCGGCGTCATCCAGCGCATCGCCCGCGACCGGGTCAGACACCCGGTCAGGGCGGTGTTCCCGGCCTCCGGGGAGACGTACTGGCGGCGGCTGCGCCACGCCGCCGCGTTCGCCGACACCTCCGTCGTCAGCGAGCATCCCGTCTCCGGCGACCTGGCCGGCGTCGGGCCGCTCACCGCGCGCCGCCTGTCCCACCCCATCGAGTCCTACGGCTACCGGGTCCAGGAGCCGGCCGGCCGCCGCATGCTCCCCGACATGCTGGCCCGGCACGGCATCCGCGGTCCCGAGGTGGGCGAGCTGCAGCGCACCGGCTCCGTGCGCGGCGTCACGCTCGACGAGTGCAGCGTCCCCAAACCGGGGCAGAGCATGGCGTTCGTCATGGACACCCGGCTCTGCGACGCCGTCTTCGAGCTCGCCTCCGGGGTCGACCTCCTGATCATCGAGGCCACCTTCCTGTCGGCCGAGAGCGCCCTGGCCAAGGAGTACGGGCACCTGACCGCGTACGAGGCCGGGCTGGTCGCGGCCGACGCCGGCGCGCGCCGGCTGGTGCTGACGCACTTCTCCGAGCGGTACTCCTTCGACGACGAGCCGCACTTCGTCGCCGAGGTGCGGCGGAGCTTCGACGGCGAGGTCGTGCCGGCCCGAGACCTGATGAAGGTGCCCGTGCCCAGGCGTCAGGTCCAGAGCCCGGCGAAGTAGCCGACGCCGTACGGGGCGGCGCGCATGAGCAGGCGGCCCTCGTACGCGTTCGCCCCCGCGGCGCCGGCGAGCGCCTGAAGGGCGGCCCGGCCGGTCACCCACAGCCGGTCGGCCTCGGCGGGGTCGAGGGCGGCGAGCGCGGCGGCGTCGGCGGCGGCGATGGCGTGCGCGAGCAGGTCGTCGTACGGCTGGGCGGCCCGGTCGTACCTGCCGGGCGCCCGCGGCGTGAGGCATGCCGGCCCGTCGGCGAGCACCAGCAACGCCACCCGCTCGCCCGCCTCGGCCAGCTTCTCCCCGACCGAACGGCACTCCTCCGCGGCGGCGTCGAAGGCCACGGCATGAAACGCGTCGGGGGCTCTTCCCGGGGCCTGCTCCCGGGCCGGGGCCCCGTCGGGGCCTCCGCGGCTCAGCAGGCAGCGGCCGACGGTCAGCGACAGCGGCAGCACCGGCTCCCCGGCTCCCGCCGTGACGTCGAACCCCCACGGGCGCAGGGTGCCCGCCGCGTCCCCGCCGTACGCGGCCGTGCTCTCCGCCCCGCCCAGCACGATCAGCACGTCGGGACGGGCGGTCAGGAGGGCGTCGATCGCGGCCCGGCAGGCGGCGCGGAGCTCGGGCAACCCGGTCACGATCAGCGGGGTCTGGGGGCAGACGGCAGCGGCGGCAAGCACGACGGCAAGCGTACGGCAGGGACGACGGCCCCCTTCCCCGGCCTCCGCACAGTCCGCGGGAGAGGGACGGTCGTCGTGCGCGTCAGAAGGGGCTCTGGCCCTCACGCACCTTCGCGAACAGGCTCTGGGCGTAGGCGTGGACGGCCTGGTGCAGGCCGCTGCCGAAGCTGACGCGGGCCACGCCCAGCTCGGCCAGCCGCCCGAGCGACGGCGTGCCGGGACGGAAGTGGATGTTGACCGGGGCGCCCAGCTCCGCCACCAGCGCCCGGATCCCGGCCTCGTCGCCCAGCCCGATCGGGTACACGCAGTCGGCGCCCGCCTCCAGGTAGCGCCGACCGCGCTCGACGGCCTCCGTCCTGGAGTCCAGGCCGCGGATGTAGAGGTCGACCCGGGCGTTGATCACCAGGTCGGGGGCGGCCGCGCGCACCTCGGCCAGGAACTCCGCCTGCGCCTCCGGGTCGACCATCGCGCCGGTGCGCGGGTCGCTGTCCTCCAGGTTGCAGCCCACGGCGCCGGTCTCGGCCAGGCGTTCGGCCAGTTCGGCGGGCTTGAGCCCGTAACCGCGCTCGACGTCGGCGGTGACCGGCACGTCCACGGCCGCGACGACGCGGGAGATCGCCGCCATCATCGCGCCGGCCGGGGTCTGCTCGCCGTCCTCGTAGCCGAGCACCCGGGAGACGGCGGCGCTGCCGGTCGCGACCGCGGGAAACCCCGCGTCCCGTACGGCCCGCGCGGAGTGGGCGTCCCAGACGTTGGGCAGGACCAGAGGGCTCCCGGGCACGTGCAGCGCCCGCAACGCGCCCGCCATGTCAGTCGTCATGCCACCGACCCTACGAACGCACCGCCACGGGCCGTAGGGCCAGTCCCGACCGGAACCCGCGATCCACTTCCGCCACGGCCCGGGGTTCCCGGTCCGGCCTCGTGGGGTACGGCCTGGTCGCGGCTTCGCGACGGTCCCGGTTCCCCGGCCCGCGCCGGACTCCTCAAGGCCGCCTGGCGCCCGCCGGACTCCTCAAAGCCGCCTGGTACCCGCCGGTCCTCAGCCGCCTGGTACCTCGCAGGCGGGCCGGTTGCCGCGGGTGGCGTGCTCACCAGGGGTCAGCAGCCGCTCTTGGCGCACTGGCCGCTGAGCTCGCCTGCCGGTCCGTCGGCCGGGTCGTCGGCTGCCGGGGTCTCCGGCTGCTTGGTGGGGGAGGACGTCGGCGGCTTCTTGCCGTCGCTCGTCTTGCCGGTGCCGCGCGAGGTGTCCGTGCCGCGCGAGCCGTCGGTGCCGGTGCCACGGTCGGAGGCGGTCGAGCCGGTGTCGCCGTCGTCGGTGGCGGCGTCGCCCATGCTGCCGTCGTCGGGCAGGGCGTCGCCGGTGTCGGAGGCGCCGTCGGCGTCGTCCTTGGGGGCGTCGGTGGTGACGTCGCCCATGGTGGCGTCGTCTTCCTGGAGGAGCGGGTC
>DASUCK010000470.1:0-13702 GCA_036276095.1 Nonomuraea sp.
GCCGACGCGGGAGTGTCGGTCGCCCGGGCGTCGGAGGTCGTACGGCCCGGCCTGCTCGACCCCGCCGCCGCCCACCACCTCCGCGAGCCGCCCGGCAGCCCGGTGCTGGTCAGCACCCGGATCACGTACACGCTCGACGCCACGCCCGTGGTGTCCGACCATGCCACCATCCTCGGCAGGATGATGGAGATCCGCACCGAACGCGCGGCCACCGGCCTCTCGCTCACCTGGGGCGCTACGAGCTGACCGGCCGGGCGAAAACGCTTTGAGACCTCCGTGGCGCGCTGGCTAGTCTGCCGTCCATGATCTCCCTCGCGCGGCACCGCCTGACCCCCGCCGAGACCGGCCCCGGTCGAGGGCAAACCTGGACCACCTGGTGATCGGCCGGGCAGGTGTGATCGTGATCGACTCCAAGCAGTGGCACCGCAACACCCGCATCTCCGGCCGCCAGGGGCAGTTGTGGATCGGCCGGCGCTCCCGGCTGACGCGCTGGTGAGGGCAGCGGCGTTCGAGGCGGGCAGCGTCGCCGAGCTGCTGCGCGCGGCGGGCTGGGCGGTGCCGGTGACGGCGGTGGTCGCGGTGCACGGCGAGCTGGCTGTCGTCGAGCAGGTCGGGGATCGCGGCCGCCAGCTCGTCGCGGCGGGCCACCAGGCCGTCCACCACGGCGCCGGACCAGCGCGGCGTCTTCATGTCGTGGGCGGGGATAAGACCGCAGGCGACGGCACGGCCGAACTGGGCCTGGTCCCAGCCGAGCGCGGCCTGCAGCTGGGCGGCGGTGTGCGCGGTGGTGCGGCGCGGCTTGACCGCTGCTGCCGTCTCGCCGGCGGGCCGGGCGGCAGGCGTCGTCATGGGCGTCGTCGTCTGCTGAGTGTCGATCACAGGAAACTCACCCGCCCGATCACGGCGGACAGTTCGCCGGCGTCGGCGGCAACCTGCAGGGCCGCGTCGCTGGGGTCGGCGGCCGGGCCGACCAGCAGCATGTGTCCGGCACGGTCGACCACGTCGAACCAGTCCTCGGGCAGCGACACCGCCTTCGGCGCCTCCCACAGCAGGATGTCGTCGCAGCCTTCGGCATCGATGTGCGCGATCGCGGCGATGGACCTCGAGCCGATCTCCAGCCGGACCCGCCAGCGCGTGTCGACGTCGGGCAGGACGGTCAGGTCCCAGCCAGGCCAGGCGCATCGGGTGCGCAGATCGGCGGGCCCGGCGGCGGACGTCTCGGCAACCAGCACCAGCCCGGGCAATGGCCCGTTCCCGGTCTGCGTGATCATCGGGCACAGCGCGTAGATCGGGGTGGAATCCAGGTCGCCACCGTCACCGCCCGGGTCGTCGTCGAGGTGGACCAGGTGCACGTCGGCGGCCCCGGCCGCCCACAGGTCCAGCGCGTCCTCCAGCAGCTCGGAGACCTGCTCGGGGGTCATGTCGGCCACCGCGGCAAATGCCGCGGTGCCGTCGCCGTCGCGGCTGGCCTGCTGGGCCAGCGGCTGCCAGGTGCGAGTAGTGGCGGAGGCGAGCCCGGCACCGGGCAGCCACCCGAACACCGCGCAGGCCAGCACGGCGACCGTGGGTCGCTGAGGGAGCAGGCGCGGGATGAGCGCGTCCTGGCAGGGCCGGCATCCGGCCCGGCAGGCGGCGACGACGGAGGCGGCCAGCTCGTTGTCCACGTCGCGGCCGGCGCTGTAGGGCAGGTCGGCCAGGAAGCCCAGGGCGGGGCGCGGGTGGCGGTGGGCGGCCTCGCCGTGCCCGTTGGCCTGGTCGATGTGGCGGGCGGCCACGGCGTACGGCACGCCGTGTTCGGCCATGTAAGCGCGGATAGCGCGTTTGCGGTTGTCAGACGGCATGATCGCGTTCCTGATGGCGAGGTGCCCACGTCACCCCACCGCACGATCGCCGGACAGGGTGGAGATCATCGCACGCGGAGCTCGGCTCCTTGTCCTCTTCGCCACCGGCGACGTGGGCGCCCGGCGGCTCGGAAGCGGGCCAGCGTGTCGGCCACTGCACAGCAGCATAGACGCGGCCTGCGACGCTTGAGGCAGCGGATGATCTCTTTCTGGACAAGCCGTCTTGGGTGCGTCGTTCCATGTAGGCGCGAGTGCGGGGGTCCCAGCGCAGGCGGCACAACACCACCCGGTAGAGGGCTGCGTTGGCTTGGCGGTCGCCGCCGCGGTTGAGGCGGTGCCGGGTGGTCTTGCCGGAGGAGGCGGGGATCGGCGCGACGCCGCACAACATAGCGAATGCGGCTTCGCCGTGCAGCCGGTCGTGGTTTTCGCCGGCGGTGACCAGGAGTTGCCCGGCGGTGTCGGTGCCCACGCCGTGGGCGGCGGCCAGGCGGGGGTTGATCGCAGTCACCAGTGGCTCCAGCAACTCGTCGAGGTCAGCGATCTCGGTGGACAACTGCTGGTGGCGTCGGGCTAGACAGCGCAGCGCGATCTGGGTGGCCGCGAGCGGGTCGGCGGCGGCGTCACGGTCGGGGCGCAGGGCCGCGCAGGCGGCGATCAGTTTCGTGCTGGACAGGCCGCGCAGGCGCTGGCGGACATCGTCGGGGGCGGTCACGATCAGGGCTTTGAGGCGGCGTTGGGTGTCGGCGCGCTGGTCGATCGCGCTGCGCCGGGCGATGCGCAGGTTCCGTAGTGCCTCGATACGGCCGTCGCGTTGCTTGGGGCGCCGGTCCGGCCGCCGGCCAGGGCCGTCTTGGCGGCCTGGATCGCATCGATCGGGTCGGACTTGCCCTGGAAGCGGCGAGTCTTGCGGCCGGGCCGGTCGATCTCGATCACGTCGATGTGCTCGGCCTGCAGTAGGCGGGTCAAACCGGCCCTATAGACGCCGGTGCCCTCGACCCCGACGCGCG
The DNA here is from genome assembly GCA_036276095.1 of Nonomuraea sp. Lineage (GTDB taxonomy): Bacteria > Actinomycetota > Actinomycetes > Streptosporangiales > Streptosporangiaceae > Nonomuraea. The sequence continues at coordinate 2,849 of DASUCK010000470.1, forward strand.
TCAGCTGCCCGAAGGCACGCATCGCAATACCTGTTCCAAGCCCGTAACGGCCGACTCGACCAAGCCAGCCTGGCCAGGCAGTGCTCAACACCAGTGCACCACGCATGGGGAGAAGGTGTCGATTATCACGTACAAGTCGAAGTATTTGCCTGGCTCGATGGACGGTAGTCTGGTGACGTTCCCACATCCCCCGGAGCTTCTACTACCGCAGCCTGCGTCCACGGGCTGGGCGCGAGCGGTCCTGAACCTTAGCTGCGACTTTCGGGCGTCGCAAACCCCTTGTTTCAAGCCTTTTCTGCGTTCTGTCTCTAGGATGGTGGCGCGTGCCGCCCCCGGCGCGCACCACTAGACATCCGGGAGAGAACGATGACGAGATCCGACGCGGGCGGGTGGTGCCCATGACCGCGATCGCCCTGCGCAAGGGAACCGGCCAGGCCAAGATCGTGGTGGTTGGCGGCCTCAAGGGAGGCATCGGTAAGACGACGGCGGCGATGTTCGTCGGCCTCGTGTATGCGATCGTCCACCGCAAGCGGGTGCTGTTTGTGGACGCCGACCCCTCCAGCCAGTCCGGGTACGACTGGTTCGAGCGCACCACCGACCCACAGACCGGCGAATCCGCTCTGCCGCTCGACCTCGAGGTGTGGCCCACCGACAAGGTGGGTGCGCTGGCCATGAAGAAGGCCAGCCAGTACGACATCATCGTGATCGACTGCGGTGGTGACACCGACCGCATCCTGGCCGCCGCCGTGGCGGTCGCGTACTACGTCCTCATCGTAGTCACCCCAGAGAAGGCGAACCTCGCCCGCCTCCAGCCCTCGCTCGCGGCGGCGGCCGAGGCCGCCGTCAAGGCCGAGCGTCCCGACACGCCGATTTGGGTCGTCTTCACGAAGGTGGACCGCCGCCGGGTCAAGTACAACCAGGCCGTCCGCGACGAGCTCGCCGCCGCTGGCATCGCCAAGGCCGACATCGAAATCCCCTACATCGGGTCGCTGTACAGCGACACCTACGGCGACATACCGGCGGACCTCGGCGACTTCGAGGGCCTGGTGAAGGAAGTTGACGAGGAGGTGGCGGCCTAATGGCCAAGCCGAACAGCGCCGCAGGAATCGCGGGCTTCCTCGCCAAGCCTCCCACGCCCCCACGGTCGCCGCGCGCCGACGACCTCGGCGGCGTGCCCGAGGATCCTGGCGCCGTTGCCACCGTCCCGGCCCGGCCGGAGTCCGTCGACGGCAAGCCTGTCCCTCAAGGGGCGGGCATCAACAAATTTGTTGATGCCTCGGCGCTGCCGATCGCGCAGGCCCTCAGCGACGGCCGGGAGCCGACGCTCGAGGACTGCGAGCAGCAGATCGTCGTCGTCACCAACCAGTGGCTGATCGCGGCCGCCGACGCCCTTGCCCGAATTCACGATGGCGAGCTGTGGCGGCAGGCCAAGGGCATCATCTACGACTCGTGGAAGGGCTACCTGCAGCACCGGCACAACATGAGCCCACAGCGCGCCCACCAGCTCATGAAAGCCCGCCGGTCTGCGGCCGCGGTCGCGCCGGTCGCGCAGAGCGAGATCAAAGAAGGCCACACCCGAGTCCTAGAGAAGATCTTCGAGCAGGTGGGCCAGAGCGACCTGCTGCCCGACGAGGCAGCCGCCAAGGCCGCCTGCCGAAAGGTGTGGATGACCGCCGCCGGTCAGAGCGGCCGGCCGTCCGCCGCGGCGCTCGAGCGGGCAGCGGTCCGGGAGGGCTACATCGCGGCGCCCACGGAGGACCGGAAGCCTCCGGCGCTGCCGCCGGCGGACCCGCCGGCGTGGCAGCGAGTCGCGCCTGCGGTCGCCGTGGCTCAGGACCTCGGCACGCTGAAGGCGCTCATGGAGGACGCGCCGGCAAAGGGCTTCGAAGTCGCGTTCTACTTCATGCGAGCCGCCCACGAGATGGCCAACGATCTCGGCGACCAGGGCCGCAAGACGCTGGAGCAGGCCGTCATGGACGGGGAACTGCCGGATAAGCTCGACTTCTGACCCGGCCAACACGAAGGGCGCGCCTGTTGTACGGCACGCGTCCTCGGCAGGTCAGGCGGGGCGGCAACGCCTGGCACCCGCGCCCTGGCCATTGGGCTGGCCGCTGTCGACACGCTCGGCGTCCACCGCACCGGTCCCGGCGCGCCGACGTGGTCCAGCTCGCGCTGATGACGTACTGGCCGCCACCGCCGCGGTGGCGGAGCTGGGTCACACTGCCAGTGCGCAGCCCAGAGTCGTCCTAGGCGAGGAGTTGGACGAGCCGCTCCATGACTGCGGCGGCAAGACGAGGGTTGTCGTCCATGATGCGGAGCTGCGGCATCAGCCCATCACCCCGCTCGGCGTCGACCAGAACGTCTGCGGTTCCGGATCGGACGTGCGACCCTGGGCGTCCAGCTCGACCGGCACGTACGCCGCCAGCAAGGCGCCCTCCTCGAACAGCTCTACGAGCTGGCGCGGGTGGATATTCTCCAGGATCTCCGGCGCCGTCCCTCCCGTCTGGAGGGACCCCACCAGGAGCAGGAGCCGCTCCTGGCCGCGCACGGCCTGGCTTCTAGCGCTTGAGTCGGCTCCATCTACGGATGATTTCTGGCCCCACCGAGTTGGCTTGTTGTAGCGAGCTGGTGACGTTCCGGTGAGTTTTGGCCCCGCTACCAAATGCCTCATCCGATTGAAGGGGCCAGATACCGGCCAGCGCGTCCCGTACGGCGCGGGCGTGGGGATGCTCAGCCGCCGGTCATGTCCGTGATTGGCGGTGCTTGGTGGTGCCCCTTACCCGGCAGGCTGATCCTGCACCGCTGACGTCCCGTGCCCGCAACCCGGGCCTCCATCCTGACGCGCGTATGTGCGCAGCTTCTGATGCGTGGGTGCCGCCACGGCAGAGATCTTTTGCTGGCGCAAAACATCTTGCCGCCGCGGCACCGCCCGGGTGTGCGGCCCCGGTCCGGGCGGTGCTGTCTCTGCCTCGCCGGGACGGGCCGCCCACCAGCGCAGCCCCTCAACCCCGGTCAGAGCACAACACCTCGCTCACGCTCAAGAGCCCACGGCATGGGAGGCCGCGCATGGACATCCAGATCAGCATCACCGGCAAGATCGTCTTCGAGCCTCGATTCTTCCCGTCGACGCACGCCGTGCCCGCCATGTGGTCGGCCAAGCTGGAGGTCAACGGGCCGCCCACGTCCGGCCGTGACGGATCCCCCTACATCCCCACCCGGTTCTTCGAGGTCGTCACCTACGGGGTGGCCGCGATCCGGGCACACGAGTCCTACCGGCAGGGCCACGTACTGGTCGTGCAGGGTGTCGATGCCGTGCCCCGGACCTTTGAATCCCGAGACAACGGCAAGAAGACCGTGCGTGCGGTGATCAAGATCACTGCCACCGCGATCGGGCTCTGCTCCCGCTACAGCGTCGTGCGGGAGGGACGGACCTCATGGCCGCCGGTCGCAGCTGCCTCCCCGCGTCTGGCCCAGGGGGCCACGGCCGGCCACATCGACGTTCCCGCGGCCGCCTAGCACCCCCGGATCCCCATCTCCGACACACTTCAACGCCGGGGGGAGCGGAGTACCCCGCAACCCCCGGTCATTCGCGACCCAGACGGCAGCACTCACCGGCCGTCACGGGAACCCTCCCCTTCACCGTCTCCCTGCGAAGGAGCCGATTCCGCATGCCCATTTCTGCGGAGATCCCCGACAACATCGATCTAGAAGCACCCGAGAACTACCGCCTGGCACGGATCCCGATCACATACCTCGACCACTTCCCTGGTAACGTCCGGGAAGACCTGCACCTGACCACCGAGTACTGCGCCAGCCTCAAACAGGAACAGCAGGTCATCATCACCGTCATCCCCATCCCCACCGACCACCAGCGCGGCCCGGAGGAGAACCCCGAAGCCCTGTTCTGGGTGGTCAAAGGCAACCGGCGGCTCGGCGGCGCCCGCAAGATCAAGCTCGACACGCTGCTGTGCCTGATCGACCTCACCAAAGCCGACCAGCAGGCCCTGCTCTACATCGACCAGGTCGTCGAGAATGACGAGGACTACCGCCGCCCCTTGACGGTGTGGGAGAAGACCCGCGCGCTCACCCTCGCCTTCGAGGCTGGCGCCACCAGAACCGAGATCCGCAAGCGCACCGGCCGCACCCGCAAAGAAATCGCCGAAGCGATCGCCGCCGGCCAGATGTCGGAGCAGACCCGCGCCACCGCCCAGGCGCTGGAGTATGAGTGGACGCTGGACGAGCTGGCGATGCTGGCCGACTTCGACGGCGATGACGACGCGCTGGCCCGGGTGCAGGACATGATGTCCAGCTGGAACTACTCGGCCCGGCACGCCATCGAGGTGGTGCGGCGCGAGCGCGCCGAGGCAGCCGCGCACGCCGCCGCCGTGGCCGAAATGGAAGCTGCCGGCGTGATGGTCACCCCCAACCTGCCGCCAGGCGCGATGCGGCTGTCCCAACTGGCCGTCCGGGTACAGGGATTCGACCCCGACGGCCACGCCGACTGCGCGGGCCACGGCGCCTTCTTCTTCGACTGGCGGCCCCAGACTCCGGAGTTCTACTGCAGCACCCCGGACGCGCACGGCTACGTGCCGCTGCCCGAAGTGGCGACTCTGCCGGCCCGCTCCCGGCAGGAGGAAGTGCCGCGCAAGATCGTCATGGAGGGCAACCGGGCCTGGATGGCGGCCGCCACGGTGCGCCAGGAGTGGCTGGCCGACTTCCTGGCCCGCAAGACCGCGCCCAAGCTGGTGCAGCGCTTCGTCACCCGCATCCTCAACGAAATGCCGGGGCCGGTGCGCGACAAGCTGGCCTCGGCGTCGCGGTCCACGCTGTATGCCAAGCTCGGCGGTCCCGCGGACCTGCACGCCGCGCTGGCCACCGCCACCCCCGGCCGGCTGGCCATTCTGCAGCTGCTGCCGATCGCGGTGGCGTGGGAGTACCAGATGAGCGACGCCTCCGGCGACTGCAAGTCCACCTGGCGGCCAGACCGCTACAGCCCCTGCTCCACCCAGGACGCCGCGGCTTGGCTGCGCTTCCTGGTCAACGACCTGGGCCCGGAGCTTGGCGAGAAGGCCTATCGTCCCTCGCCGATCGAGCAGGCGCTGATCGACGGCACCCCGTATCGGGGAAGCGCCCCTGCCGGGCAGGACAACGTCGTCTCCGACCTGTACGACGAGCACGCGGAGCCGGACAGCGGAGCTGGCGACGAGAGCGGCGCGCCCGACCAGGAAGAGCCCGTCGACAACGCTGACGTCTCTGCCGACGTCGACGCCGAGTTCCAGGACGCCAACGCCGCCGACGTCACGATCTCCGAGGTTCTCAATGAGCCCGAGCAGGAGCTCTCCCTGGAGGATCTCAACGACGCGATCGACGACGCGATCGCCGCCTGATCCCGGCCCTTCCCCGTTCAGGCCGTCGCACCAGCCTCTGGTGCGACGGCCGTTCTATCGAGGGTGAACGCATGGCACCACCTGCATTTCTGCTCAAGATCGTGGAGGGCCTGGACAGCCAGCACGCCCAGGACGGCCACTCCGAATGCCGCACTTGCCTGCCCAGCAGGGAGAACGGCTACCAGCCCACCTGGACCATCCGCCTGCTGATCCGCTGCTCCGGCGGGTGCGGCTGCATCATCCAGCTGGACCACGTCAGCGTCGTCCACGACTCCAGCGGCACCGGCGACTGGGAAGGCAACTACACCAGCCCCGCCGACATCGGAGATCCGGCGCTGCGCCGCTACGCCGAGGCCCTGCTTGCTGGCCATCCGCCCCGGCGCGGGCGGCCGCCGTACCCGCCGACTTCCCCCAGCGCCTCACCTGTTTCAGCTGATCGCCGATCGGAGGACCAGACATGACCCACGTAGAAACCGAGCCGCTGTTGACCCCGGCCGGGGTCGGCCTGCATGTGCTGACGTGGCTGCGCGAGGTGATGCAGGCGCCGGACGTGCTGCGACAGCGGGTCACCGCCCTGCGGGTGGTCGACCCCGATGGCCGGCCTGACGAGGACGACATCGACCGGCTGGGCCGCTATGCCGACCGGCTCACGCCGTCCTCCCTGGTCCGCCACTGGTGGCAGCTGCTGTGGCAGACGCAGGGCGACCCGGAGGTGATGCTGGAGGCGGGCGTCATCGCCGACGCCTCCACCTTCCCCCTCTCCTCCGGCTGCGAGTGGGGGTACCTGGCCGATCTCGACACGATGGTGTTCGAGGTGTACCGGGGCGGTCAGAAGCGGCCACACCAGCGCGGCCGCTTCGCCAACCGGCCCGGCCCGCCCGGCCACCACCCGGCGGCCCTGGCCGCAGCGTGGCCGCTGGACCGGCTGCCGCGCGATCTCGCCTTCCTGAACGCACTCGCCACAGTGCCCTGATCCCTGGCGGGGCTGCCGTCGCGGCCAGGCAACGTGCCGGCACTCCCGCCACCTCCCTTTCCACCGGGCCCGGCCGCCTACACGGCGGCCGGGCCCTCGGCATCTTCCCTTCCTGTCTCTTCTGGCCGTCCCGTCCCGATGAAAGATGCCCTGACATGACCTCCACCTCCCCAGTCCCGCTGACCACCCGCAACGCCTGCCTTGAAGACCTGGTAGACCTGCTGCGTCACCAACAGGCGCACAAGGTCGACGTCGTCGTCCACGCCGACCAGATCCGCGCTGAGGGCACCCAGCTGCGCATCGCCGGCACCCCGCCGATGCTGTCGGAGCGCGGCGTCACCACCACCTCCGGCCTCTACATGCCCACCCAGGTATGCGACCAGGGCCTGGCCAACAAGCTCGGCATCCCGCTGCCGTACCTGCGCCGCCTGCGCGAGCACAAGCCCGGCCTGTACGACACCAACGTCAACGGCTGGCTGGCCGACGCCGACCGGCGCTTCCTCGTGCGCGCCCTGCGCGGCGGCGGCGAGCACGCCAACGAGCACGGCGTGGCACGGGCGTTCCTGTCCGACAGCTACCGCATCATCGACAACCTCGATGTACTGATGGCCGCGCTGGACGGCATACGTCAGGCCGGCGTCCAGGTCCAGATCGACGGCTGCGACCTGACCGAGCGGCGCATGTACGTGCGGGTGGTGTGCGAGCAGGTCCGCGCCCTGGCCCCGGACCTGCTGCGCGACTACCGCAGCCCGTTCACCGGCCAGGCCGGCGCCGACTGCCCGGCGGTGTTCGCCGGTTTCGTGGTCACCAACAGCGAGGTCGGCGAGGGCGCGTTCACGATCGTGCCACGCCTGGTGGTGCAGGTGTGCCGCAACGGCATGACCATCACCACCGACGCCGCCCGGCACGTGCACCTCGGCGGCCGCATGGACGAAGGCGTGGTGCGCTGGAGCGCCGACACCCAGGACAAGAACCTCGCCCTGGTCACCGCACAGACCCGCGATGCGATCACGACGTTCCTCGACATCGACTACGTCCGCGCCAAGATCAGCGAGATGAGCCGGCTGGCCGACACCCGGATCACCGATCCCACCGCGACGGTCGAGCTGGTGGCCAAGCGACTGTCGTTCACCGACGAGCAGCAGCGCCAGATCCTCTCGCACTTCATCCAGGGCGCAGACCTGAGCGCCGGCGGCGTGATGCACGCCGTCACCAGCGCCGCCCAGACACTGCCGGACGCGGACGCGGCACACGAGATGGAGAGCCAGGCGCTGCGCGCGCTGCAGCTGGCCGCCATCGGCCGCTGACCCCCGGCCGAACCCCTGCCCCTTCACCTGGACGCGGCTCACCTGGGCGCGACTTCTTCGGTCCACCCGCGCGGGCCGCGCCCTCGCGTGCACATCCCCCTGTCCCCTTGAGAAAGAGAGGTGCTCCTGGTGTGCCTGTCCGATCTTCCCTACCCGGCCTCGCGGACGGCCTCAGCCTCGTCCCCGTCTGGCCCGCCCAGTGAGCCACGGCTGTCCGACGTGGAAGCGATCGAGGCGATCTACCGGCGACTGCTCACCGACCACGGCGACTGGAGCGCCGACACCCTGCAGGCCATCAGCGACGTGCTCGTCCTGACCGGCCGCAGCATCATCGACGTCGAGGCGATCGAGGCCGAGATGCTGGAAAGCAGCACCGGCTGGCCCATCGCCTGCGTCCACGCCGACCAGGTCACCGGCTACATCCACCAAGCCCTCGACGGCGGCATCGTCATCGACGTATACACCCGCGACCAGGACGCCGCCCAGGCGCTGCGCGTCCTGGTCGACGGCCAGCCGGTACACGGCGACCCGCTGCCCGAGCCGGAAGCGGCCGCGCGCCGCCCGCAACCGGAGCCGGTCGCGGCCACACGGCGTCCGCAGCCGCAATGAGCACCCAGCAGCTGGAGACCGACGACCCGTTCGACATCGACGACAGTCCGCAGCACGCGGTGGCCACCGCCCACGGCCGCTACTACGACGACCCGGCCAACCCCGGCCGGTTGCTGGTGTCGGTCACCAACGTGCTCAACCAGCTCGCCATCGAGGCGCTCGCGCCAGCTGCAGCCAAGGTGACGGCCGAATGGTTCGCCGAACACTTGCCGGAGGCCATCCGGGCCGCATCCGACCCCGACGAGCTGACCGAGTTCGTCCGCCAGGCCAAGGCCGCCTACAAGGAACAGTGGGAGAAACGCCGGGAGCTGGGCAGCCGCATCCATCGCCAGGCCCGCGCGATCAACCTCGGCGGCGCGCCGATCGCCCCCGACGCCGAGGCCGAGCCGTTCGTCGGCTCCTACCGGCGTTGGCTGGCCGACTTCGGTGTGGACATCGACCGCGATGTGATTGCCGCCGAGTGCACCATGCTGCACCGGGAGCTCGGCTATGCCGGCACCAGCGACCTGTGGGTGATACTGCGCTTCGACGGCCCCACCTCGCCGCTGGTGCCGAGGTTCAAGCCGCGCAAGCTGCCGCCCACGCCGTTGCCGACCCCCTCAGGGCTGTGGCTGGTGGACATCAAGACCAGCCTCAAACACCCGGCCTCCACGGTGTGGGAGGACTACCCCCTGCAGCTGGCCGCGCTGCGGCGGGCACCGGTCGCGCTGGTCTGCCCACCCCAGTGCCGCTACGGCGCCACCGAATACCACGACGCCGGCCACGAGATCCCCACCCCGCCCTTCGTCGCCACGGCGATCCTCAACCTCCGCACCACCGGCTACGGCTTCATCCCGCTGGAGTCCGGCGACACCGCGTTCGCCGCCTTCCGCGGCCTGCAGCCGGTCACCGACTACGTCCACCACCTGGACCTGCGGCCCTTCAAGCCCATCCAGCCGCCCACTCGAAAGGAGGCATCCTGATGCCGGTCGACCCCAGCGTGCTTGCGGGCATGCGCCGCCGGCAGCGCGCCTACTGGCCCGATGGGCACATCCACATCGGCGACAGCGTGCCGCACGGGAACGGCGTGCGCCCGACGAAGCTGTTCACCTTCCGCTTCACCTCCCCCTCCAAGGCGATGATCGAGGCGGCCGCCGACCTGTACGGCGGCACCGTGGCCGAGATGACCCGCGGCATGGACAAATGGCAGGTCGTCACCGGCGCCGACGAGGTCCCGGTGGTGCTGCCGCCCCGCCCGGTCAGCCAGTGGCTGGAGCTCTGGGACGGCCCGTACTGCGTGCGCCGGTGCGACGGCGCCACGATCGAGCAGAAGTCCGGGCGGCCGTGCCTGTGCAAGGCCGAGCGCCGCCTCCGGTGCACGATCAAGACGAGGTTGTCGGTGCTGCTGGCCGACGTGCCGAGCCTGGGTACCTGGCAGCTGGCCAGCGAAGGCTTGAACGCCGCCGAGCACCTGCCCGACCGGGCCGCTTTCCTGGAGAAGGCCGGCGACTACGTCGACGCCATTCTGATGGTCGTCAAAGGCAGCACGCTGGAGAACGGCAAGCCGGTCACCTTCCCGGTGCCGCGGCTGCGCGTGGAGGGCATCTCACCCCGCCAGGTGATGACCGGCACCGTCCCGGAGCGGCCCGCGATGGCCCGCCACACCGCTGCCGCGCTCACCACCGGCACCGACACCTCCGACTACATCACCCGCGCCGTGGCCGCCACCTCCGCGGAGCAGGTGCGCGCCATCTGGGAGGAGGCGAGCCAGGCCGGCCACCTCACCCCGCAGCTGCGCACCGTCCTCAACGCGCTCGGCAGCGCCCTCACCGCCCAGCAGGCCCACCGCGGCACGGACGACCAGGGCGACCAGGGCGACCGGCCTGCCGACTCCCAGCAGCCGGCGGCTACCCCCTCTGCCTCCTCGGCCGCACCGGCTGATCCGAGCGGCGGCGCCACGCAGACCGGCCGCGACCAGGAGCAGGAGGGGGAGCAGGAGGCCGAGTGGTGGCGGCAGCGCATTCTCGGCCTATGGCAAGGCGGCATGACCGACCTGCACGAAGCCTTCTACGCCCGGACCCAGACCACGATGCGGCGCGCCACCCTCGACCAGTTGAAGGACTTCGCCGCCCTGTGCCGGCAGGTCCACGCCGACCCCGGCCCCGACGTCGTGGACGCCGAACTCGGCGAGGAGGACCCCGCCGAGTCGGCTCCGCTGGAGTGATCATCACCTACGACGGGCGCCGCACCGCCCTCGTTCCAATCCGTCCTCGGCCCGCCAGCGCGGATCCCCGGGGACGGTTTCGTTTTCTGAAGGAGAAACCCGCATGATCGCCTACAGCCCGCCGGGTGAACTGGCCGTGCTCTACTACGACAGCGTCCCCGGCGGCCGCACCCGCAACGCCGACCACCTGCACATCTGCGACGGCGGTCCGGCCATCACGATCGCCGTCGCCGTCGGGGACGGCGACCACGCCGACGCCTCCGAGTGCGCGCGCATCACCGCGCAGGTCGCCGCCGCGGTGGCCGCCTCCACCGGCGACCCGGTCGAGGCCTTGGGCGCGGCCAAGCACTACGTCGACGCTCGCAACCATCCCGT
>DASUCK010000471.1:0-49526 GCA_036276095.1 Nonomuraea sp.
GGCCACCCACCCCGCCGTCGTGGCCGGCGACCTCGACACCGGCCTGGTCGAGCGCGTGCTGCCCGGCCTGGTCCCGGGCCCGGCGGTCCCCGGCGAGTCGGCGGTCCCGGGTGCGGCGCCGGTCCCGGGCGAGGTGGCCGCCGCGGCCGGGCTGGTGTTCCACGCGACGCCGCGGGGCGAGGACCCGTGGGAGGTCACCGACGGCTGGCGGCTGGGCGCGCCCGCGTGGACGACGTGGCGGCTGGAGTCGAAGGACGGCGTGCACGCGGTCCAGGTGCGCGGGCTGCCGGAGGAGGAGGCGTACGTGCTGGTCGACGGCACGGAGACGGGCGCGCGGATCGGCGTGGACGGCGCCCGGCTGTCCGTGACGATCGGCGGCCGCACCGCACACTACCTGCACGTCCGCGACGGCGACACGCTCTGGCTCGGCAGGGGCGGGCGGGCGTGGTCGTTCACCCGCCACCTCATCGGCGACCCCGGCGACCGCCCCGGCGCCGCCGCGGCCGGCGACGGCGTGGTCAGGAGCCCCATGCCGGGCACCGTCCTGCTCGTCAAGGCGCAGGTCGGCGAGCGGGTGAGCGCGGGCCAGCCGCTGGTCATCGTGGAGGCGATGAAGATGGAGCACACGGTGACCGCCCCGCTCGACGGCGTGGTGGCCGAACTGCCCGCCCAGCCGGGCCGCTCCGTCGACATGGACGCCGTCCTCGCGGTCGTGACCGCCGACGGGCCGAGCAGGGAGGCGTGATGCCGTACCCGATGGAAGGACTGCCCAAGCAGGTCACCGTCTACGAGGTCGGGCCGCGGGACGGGCTGCAGAACGAGGCCGCGGTGGTGCCCGTCGAGGCCAAGGCCGAGTTCATCGACCGGCTCGCGGACGCGGGACACAAGGTGATCGAGGCGACCAGCTTCGTGCACCCGAAGTGGGTGCCGCAGCTCGCCGACGCCGACGAGCTGCTGGCCGGGCTGCGCCGCCGGCCGGGCGTGCGCTACCCCGTGCTCGTGCCCAACGAGCGCGGTCTCGACCGGGCGCTCGACCGCGGCGTCGACGAGATCGCCATCTTCGCCAGCGCCACCGAGACCTTCGCCGCGAAGAACCTCAACCGGAGCCTGGAGAGCCAGTTCGACATGTTCGAGCCGGTCGTGGCCAGGGCCCTGGACCACGGGGTGAGGGTGCGGGCGTACGTGTCGATGTGCTTCGGCGACCCGCTGGAGGGGCCGACGCCGATCGCGCAGGTCGTGTCCGTCGGCGAGCGGCTGCTCGGGCTCGGCTGCTACGAGCTGTCCCTCGGCGACACCATCGGCGTCGGCACGCCGGGACACGTCACCGCGCTGATCAAGGCGTTCCGCACGCCGGACAGGCTGGCCGTGCACTTCCACGACACCTACGGCCAGGCGCTCGGCAACACCCTGGCCGCGCTCAGAGCCGGCGTGACCACCGTCGACGCCTCCACGGGCGGCATCGGCGGCTGCCCGTACGCCGAGTCGGCCACCGGCAACCTCGCCACCGAGGACCTGGTCTGGATGCTGCGCGGACTCGGCATCGAGACCGGGCTCGACCTGGACAAGCTCGTGGCCACCAGCACCTGGCTGGCCGGCCTGCTGGGGCGCCCCAGCCCATCCCGCGTCGTACAGGCGCTGTCGAAAGGCTGAACGATGCTCAAGGACGAGTACGAAGAGCTGCGCAAGACGGTCGAGTCCTTCGCCCGTGACGTGGTGGCGCCGGTGATCGGCGACTACTACGAGCGGGAGGAGTTCCCGTACGACATCGTGCGGCAGATGGCCGCGATGGGCCTGTTCGGGCTGCCGTTCCCGGAGGAGTACGGCGGCATGGGCGGCGACTACTTCGCGCTCTGCCTGGCCCTGGAGGAGCTGGCCAGGGTCGACTCCAGCGTGTCGATCACCCTGGAGGCGGCGGTGTCGCTGGGCGCGATGCCGATCTACCGGTTCGGCAGCGAGGAGCAGCGGGGGGAGTGGCTGCCCCGGCTCACCTCCGGACACGAGCTGGGCGCCTTCGGCCTGACCGAGCCCGGGGGCGGCACCGACGTGCCCGGCGGCATGCGGACCACGGCCGTGCTCGACGGCGCCGAATGGGTGATCAACGGGACGAAGGCGTTCATCACGAACTCCGGGACCGACATCACCGCCGTCGTCGGCGTGGCCGCCCTCACCGGCGAGCGGGAGATCTCCACGATTCTCGTGCCCAGCGGCACGCCCGGCTTCGCGGTGTCCAAGAAGTACTCCAAGGTCGGCTGGAACGCCTCCGACACGCGCGAGCTGTCGTTCACCGACTGCCGCGTCCCCGCCGCGAACCTCCTCGGCGAGCGCGGCCGCGGCTACGCCCAGTTCCTCCAGACCCTCGACGAGGGCCGCGTCGCGATCGCCGCCGTCAGCGTCGGCCTCGCCCAGGGCTGCGTGGACGAATGCCTCAAGTACGTCAAGGACCGCCGCGCCTTCGGCCACCCCATCGGCCACTACCAGGCCATCCAGTTCAAGATCGCCGACATGGAGGCCCGCGCCCACACCGCCCGCCTGGCCTACTACCACGCCGCCGAGCGCATGCTGGCCGGCCGGCCGTTCAAGAAGGAGGCCGCGATCGCCAAGCTGGTCGCCTCCAACGCGGCCATGGACAACGCCAGGGACGCCACCCAGGTGTTCGGCGGGTACGGCTTCATGAACGAGTTCCCCGTCGGCCGCTTCTACCGCGACGCCAAGATCCTGGAGATCGGCGAGGGCACCAGCGAGGTCCAGCGCATGCTGATCGCCCGCCAGCTGGGACTCGCGGACCTGTGAACCGGCCGGTGAGGGGTGTTTGCGCAGCGCATGTCGCACGATCTAGTGTCATTGGACATGACGGCTGACGATCTTCTCATCAGGAGGGCGGAGAAGTCCGACGCGGACGAGGTGTTCGCGCTGGCGCGCGACTTCGGGCTGACGTTCCGGCCCGAGCGCGAGGCCTTCGACGCCGCCCTCCCCGAGCTGCTGGCGAACGACGACGCCCTGCTGCTCGCGGCCGTCCACGAGGGCCGGGTACGCGGCTACCTGCTGGGGTTCGTGCATCTCACGTTGTTCGCCAACGGGCCGGTCGCCTGGGTCGAGGAGGCCATGGTGCAGTCGGGGGCCCGGCGGCAGGGCATCGGGCGGGCGCTGCTGGAGGAGTTCGAGCGCTGGGCCCGCGCCCGCGAGGCCGGCTACGTCGCCATGGCCACCCGGCGCGCGCCGGAGTTCTACCACGCGCTCGGCTACGAAGCCTCGGCCACGTTCTTCCGCAAGGTGCTGCGCTGACCAGGCCCGGTTCGCGCTGACCAGGCCCGGTCAGCGCTGAGCGGTGGCCGGTTCGCGCGGGGGATGCGCCGAGGGGCGGCCGCTTCGGGCGGGCGCTGCGCCGAGGCGACCGGCGGGGTTCTGTCGGTGGCAGGTGGCATCCTTGCGTACGTGAGTATCCACGCCGTCAGCCCTCGGTTCGTCGGGCGTGCCCGCGAGCTTGCCGTGCTCGGTGACGCGCTGGTGCGGGCGGGTTCCGGCGTGCCGTCCACCGTGCTCGTGGGCGGCGAGGCCGGCGTCGGCAAGACGCGGCTGATCGGCGAGTTCACCGGCCGGGCCGGCGACGCCACGGTCCTCGTCGGCGGTTGCCTTGAGCTGGGCACGGAGGGCCTGCCGTTCGCGCCGTTCAGCGCCGTGCTACGGGCGCTGGTGCGCGAGCGGGGCCGTGACGGCGTGGCGGCGCTCGTGCCCGGAGGCGCCACGCGGGCGCTGGCGCGGCTGCTGCCCGAGTTCGGCGAGCCCGACAAACACGGCGCCGAGGCCCGGGCGCGGCTGTTCGAGCTGGTGCTCGGGCTGCTGGAGCGGCTGGCCGAGGAGCGCACGGTCGTGCTGATCGTCGAAGACGCCCACTGGGCCGACCGGTCCACCCGCGACCTGCTGTCCTTCCTGGTCCGCTACCAACGCACGGCCGGCCGCCTGCTCATCGTGGTGACCTACCGCACCGACGAGCTCCACCGCGCCCACCCGCTGCGGCCCATGGTCGCCGAGCTGGGCCGGGTGGAGTGGGTGGTCAGGGCCGACCTGCGCAGGCTCACCCGCAGGGAGGCGGTCGCCCAGGTGGCCGGCATCCTGGAGCGCGAGCCGTCCCCCGCCGTGATGGACCTGATCTACTCCCGCAGCGAGGGAAACCCGCTGTTCGTCGAGGCGCTGGTCAGCGAGGGCGACGGCGCTGAGGCGCTGCCCGAGTCGCTGCGCGACCTGCTGCTGGCCGGCGTCGAGCGGCTGCCGGAGGAGACGCAGGAGCTGCTGCGGGTGGCCAGCGCGGGCGGCCACCGCATCGAGCACGACCTGCTGTCGGCCGTCGCCGGGCTCGACGAGAGCGCGCTGTCCCGCGCGCTGCGGCCCGCCGTGGCGGGCAACGTCCTGGTCGTCGACGGCGAGGGCTACAGCTTCCGCCACGCGCTCATCCGCGAGGCGCTGCACGACGACCTGCTGCCCGGCGAGCACACCCGCCTCCACACCCGCTTCGCGCAGGCGCTGGAGCACGACCTGTCGATCCTGCCCGCCCCGCGCGGCGCCATCGAGCTGGCCCACCACTGGCACTCCGCCCACGACTCCACCTGGGCGCTGGTCAGCGCCTGGCGCGCGGCCGCCGAGGCCCGCAAGGCCACCGCCTACGACGAGCAGCTCCGCATGCTGTCGCGGGTGCTGGAGCTGTGGGACCAGGTGCCCGACGCGGCCGAGCGCATCGGCCGCGACCGGTTCGAGGTGCTCAGGCAGATCGCCACCGTCGCCCACCTCGCCGGCGAATACGAACGCAGCATCGCCCTGGCCGGCGCCGCCCTGGCCGAGCTCGACCACCGGTCCGACCCGATCCGCACCGCCCTCGTGCTGCGCCAGCGCGGGCTGACCCGCTACGACCTCGGCCGCCCCGGCTACCTCGACGACCTGCGCCGTGCGGCCGAGCTGGTGCCCGCCGAGCCGCCGAGCAAGCTGCGCGGGCAGGTGCTGGAGACGCTGTCGCGCATGCTCAACCGGCCGGAGGACTGGCCGGAGAAGATCGCCACGGCCCAGCTCGCGAGAGAGATCGGCCGCGCCGTCCGCGACGCCAACGTCGAGGCCCACGGGCTGATCAACCTGACGTGGGCGCGGTTCGGCTACTCCGAGATCGAGTCGCAGCTGGAGGCGTTCGCCGAGGCGCGGCGCATCGCCGCCGACGGTGACGCGTACAACGCGTTGATGCGCTGCGCCATCTCCGAGTCCGACGCGCTGGAGGGCGCCGGGCGGCACGAACGCGCCGCGCAGGTCGCCCGCGACGGCGTCCAGGAGGCCGCCCACTACGGGCTGGCCCGCACCTCCGGCACGTTTCTGGCGATCAATCTGGCCGAGCCGCTTGTGTCGCTCGGGCGGTGGGAGGAAGCGCTCCAGGTGATCGAGCACGCGCTCGACCTCGTGCCGCCGCCACCCAACCGGGCCAGCCTGCAGGGTTTCGTCACCGACATCGCGCTCGCCCGGGGCCAGTTCGACCGGGCCGAGCAGCTGCTCGGGTCCTCCCGCAGCGTGCTGTCCCGCGGCACCTACCGCGACCAGGTGCTGCTGCCGCACCTGCGCAGGGAGGTGCTCCTGCTGTGGGGGCGGGGGCAGACCGAGGAGGCGGTGCGCGCGATCGCCCGCGCGCTGGAGGAGAGCGACCTGCGGTCCAGCCCGCGCTACGCCTGGCCGGTGCTGGTGGACTTCGCCTGGCTGCTGACGTCCGTCGCTCCGGTGGGGCCTGGGGCGGCGGCCTGGGCGTCCGGCGGGCCCCGTACGGGGGCGGAAACGGCGCTCGGGCGGCTCGCGGCGTCGCTGGTGCCGCAGGTGTGCGGGCTGGCGCGGGGGCTCGACGTCTTCGGGGAGTTGCAGCGGGCTGAGTGGCTGACGTTCACCGCGCTCACCCGGTCGGAGACCGCCGCGTTCGCCGAGGCCGAGACGGCGCTCGCACGGGCCGGGGCCGCGGGGGCGGCCGGGGAGGCGGGTGAGGTGGTCGCGTGGCAGGTCAAGGCGTGGGAGGCGGCGGTGGAGGCGTGGGCGGGGCTGCGCCAGCCGTACGCGGAGGCTCGGTGCCTGCTGGCCGCGGCGCAGGCCGCGCTCGCGTCCGGCGACCGGCAGGGGGCGGGGGCGCGGCTGGCGCGGTCCCGCGAGCTCGCCGTACGGCTCGGGGCCACCCCGCTGCTGGAGGAGATCGACGGTTTCGGGCGGCGGGCCAGGCTCGCCGCGGCCGAGGAGCCCGCCGACGCGCAGCCGTTCGGGCTGACCGCCCGTGAGCTCGACGTGCTCCGCGAGGTGACGAACGGCCGGAGCAACCGCGAGATCGCCGAGGCCCTGTTCATCTCGATCAAGACGGTGAGCGTCCACGTCTCCAACATCCTGGCCAAGCTCGGCGTCGCCACCCGCGGCGAGGCCGCCGCCACCGCCCACCGCCTCCGCCTGTTCGGCGACACCCGGTGAGGTGCGGTGCGGGCTGGTCATGTCGGTTGTGCCGTGGGCCTGTGACGTCGGCGACAGGTGCCGGGTGGTGGGCTGTGGCGACGGTCGGATGGTGGTCAGGCGGTGAGCTGGGCCTCTAGGCGGTAGCCGTCCACGGTGACGTACACCTGGTCGCCGGGGCGGGCGTTCAGGCGCATGAGCACTGGCTGGAGGGAGTCGAAGACGGGCTGGTGGCCCTGCCACACCAGGACGATCGCGTTGTCACCGGGGCCCGTGACCGACAGCAGGGTGCCGGGGCGCATGCCGAGCTGGGCCGCGTACCCCTCGGGCACCGGCACCGGGCCGCCGCGGAGGTGTTCCGGCGTGACCTCGATGCGCTGCCAGCGGCGCGGGTCGGAGGACGGGCCGGGGATCGGCGCGGGCGGCGTGGACGGGGCGCCGGCGAGGCTGCCGGACAGCATGGAGGAGCGGCCGCCCGACAAGGCCGACAGCGTGGCCAGGGCGGCGGACGGGTCGATCGAGCCGGCCGCGGGCGGGACGGGCTGTCCGCCGCGGTGGTGGTGGCCGTTCGCGCCGGGGGTGCGGCGGGGCAGCGGCTGGGCGGGCGACGCGGACGAGGCCACCGGGTCGCGGGCCGACTCGGGAGGCAGGGCGTCGAGCCACGCCTTGGCGGAATGGGCGCGGATGCCCAGCTCGACCATGAGCTCCACGGCGTCGGCGTCCGGCGGGGCGGAGGCCAGGAGCTGCCGCGTACGGGCCTGCAGGGCGTGGATGTCGCCGACCACCAGCCAGCCGTCCTGGAACCGCCGGTCGGGCATCAGCGTGACCAGCACCCGCCACAGCGGCGTGCGCAGCGACGGCACCATCACCGGGTGGGCCGGGTCGGCGCCGATGAGCTGCTCCTCCGTGGCCGCCGCGCCGAGCCACTCGGTCAGGCGGAACATGTGGCCGGTGACCGGGGCCGACTCCGACGACCGGAGCCAGGTGAGGACGCGTTCCTCGGCGGTGCGCTGCGCCTGGGAGAGCGCGTCGCGTTCGACCAGCATCTTGTGGGCGAGGGTGCGCAGGCTGACCGGGTCCTCGGCGAACAGCCGGTGCACGGCCACGGCCAGCTCCAGCTTGTCGAGCGAGCGGAAGAGGCTGTCGACGACCCGGACCATGGCGTGGTCGGTGTCGGACGGCACGGGGCTCGTGGACGCGTACGCGCCTTTGGCGCCGTCCCGGCTGTCCGCGCCGCCGAGGCCGCCGGGCACCGCCGGGATCGAGCCGGTGCTCGGGCCGCCGGGGATGGCCGGCAACGAGCCCGTGCTCGGGCCGCCGGGGATGGCCGGGAACGAGCCGGTCCTCGGGCCACCGGGGATGGCCGGGAACGAGCCCGTGCTCGGGCCGCCGGAGCCGGGGCGTTGGCCGGGGGTCCGGCGCTGGGGCAGGCCGTCGCCGGCGAGGCCCTGGCGGGGCGCGCCGCCCTGGGGCTGCGCGGGGAACGAGCCGCTCTGCGCCGGCAACGCCCCCGACGGGCGCTGCCCCTCGGCCGCCGGGCGGGACGGGAGGGAGCCGGCCTGCCGCTGCTGGCCGCCCTGGGGCTGCGCCGGGAACGACCCGGTCTGGCGCGGCGCGGGGCCGTCTGCCGGCTGGGCGGGGAAGGAACCGGTGGTGCGCGGGCCGGGGAACGGGCCCGTCTGGCGCTGCGGGAGGCCGTCGCCCTGCACGGCGGGGGTGAACGGGCCGGCGGGCCGCGGCTGCTCCGTGCTTTCCCGCTGCGGTGTGAACGCGCCGCCCGGCGAACCGCCCGGCAGGCCGGGCTGGGAGATGCCCGGGGAACCGGTCTGCGAGGCGCCCGGCACGCCGCCGGGGGTGCCGGCCTGGGATGGGAGGCCGTTGGGGGAGCTGTCCGGGCCGTTCAGGGCGGCCGCGGCGGGCGTGGGAGTGGTGCCGGGAGTGGCGAGCGGGCCGGTATGGGGCGGGGCGTCGGGCTCCGGGCGGCGGTCCGGGCCGGGGAAGGGGCCGGTGCCTCTGGTCTCGTCCTGGGCGGTGGCGCCGCGCTGCAGGGGGCGGGTGACCTCGGGGTGGTCGGTGCGTACCGGTTCGCGGGAGGCCGGGATGCGGCCGAGGACCTCGCGGAGGACGGAGCCGATCACCACTTCGGGCGTGGCGGACGGAGTGGTGAGGTCACTCGGGGACAGTCGGCGCAGCCGCTGCCAGCCGCCGAGCCCGGTGACCGCCGTGCGGGTGGACTCGGGCCAGCCGGGCAGCGCCGGGTCGATGTGGTGCACCGCCAGCGCGGGCAGCAGGTCGCACAGCGGCAGGTGGTCCCAGCGGGAGGAGGCCAGCCGGGCGAGGCGTTCGCAGATCCAGTCGAGCCCCGCCGTGCCGAGTGCCTTGGAGAGCGCGAGCGACGACCACCAGCCCGCGGGCAGGCGCGGATCGCCCAGCGCCTCGGCCACCTGCTGCGGTCGGCTCCAGCGCAGAGCAGGGACGAGGTCGCTCAGGCAGATCGATGACTCGACTTCCATCGGCGGACCTTATCCTCCCCAGAGCCGCGTGTGCTGCCCGTAACGCATGTGGCTAATGGTGCAGCCTACGCGGCAAGCTATCAATCAGTGTGAATAGGGTAAAGACGGTTCAGATCCAAACCGTACCGTGGACGGCCCCCCACCTGGGCCACACATGCGGCACCCGCTCGGCAACCGGCCTCCAAAGCGGCTTTCTCGCCCGCGCCGCGCAGGGCCGCGGTGAGGTACCCGGCGGCGAACGCGTCCCCAGCTCCGGTCGAGTCCACCACCTCCGCGGACACCGCCGGTACGGTCGCCACGACCGCGCCGTCCACGGCGGCCAGCGCGCCCGCGGCGCCCATTTTCACGACCGCTGTGCCATATCTCTCACTCAGCCGCACGGCGGCCCCCTCGGCCGTCGCGGCGCCGCTGAGCAGCAGGGCCTCGTCCAGGTTCGGGATGACCAGCCCGGCGGGGGCGGTCTCGGCGATGAAACGTTCAACGCCGAAGTCGCGCAGCGGTCCCGTCGAGGCCGGGTCGACGCTGACGGCCACGCCGGCCGCGGCCGCGTCCGCCATGGCGGCCCTGGCCAGGCGCAGGCCGGGCGGAGCGAAGAGGACATACCCGGACAGGTGTAACCGACCGACGCCCGCCAGCAGCGCCGGGTCCCAGTCGCGTTCGGAGATCAGGCCGCCCGCGCCGCGGTTGGTGAGCATCGAGCGCTCGCCGCTCCTGTCCACCATCGCGATCACGACCGCGGTCGGGTGATGGGGATCCACCCGTACGTGCGCGCGCACGCCCGTCCTTACCAGCTCGGCGGTGTGCCAGTCGCTGCTGTCGTAGCCGAGCCGGGTCAGCAGGCGGGCGTCCGCGCCGAGGCAGGCGGCCCAGGCGGCGGTGTTCGCGCCGGAGCCGCCGGGACGCAGCACGATGTCGGCGGCCGTGTCGGCGCCGGCCAGGGCCGGTGAGCCGTGCAACGCCACCACGTCGGTGACCGCGTCGCCGACGACCAGCAGGCCGCGGTCGGTCACGAGGCGGCCCAGCGCAGGGCGATCTGCGCGGCCAGCGCGGTGTTGCCGCGGACGGCGGCCAGGTTCGCCTCCAGCGAGGCGCCGCCGGTGCCGTTGACGAGGTAGCCCAGCAGGAACGGCGTGATCGCCTGCCCCGTGACGCCCTCCCGGCCGGCGGCCGCCAGCGCCTCGGCGAGCACGCGGTCGTGCAGCTCGGGGTCGAGCTGGCGGTCCTCGGGGACGGGGTTGGCGACGATCAGCGCGGTCTCCTGGCCGCCGAGGGCGTCCTGGCCGCGCATGACGGCGGCGGCGTCCTCGGGCGACTCGATCCGCCAGTCGATCGGCAGGCCGCAGGAATGGAGGTAGAAGCCGGGGAAGGTGTCGGTGCGGTAGCCGACCACGGTCACGCCTCTGGTCTCCAGGCGCTGCAGCGTCGCCGGCACGTCGAGGATCGACTTCACGCCCGCGCACACGACCGTGATCCGGGTACGCGCGAGCGCGTCCAGGTCGGCGGACTCGTCCTGGTCCTCGGCCCAGCCGCGGTGCACGCCGCCGAGCCCGCCGGTGGCGAACACCCTGATGCCCGCGCGGGCGGCCAGGAACGACGTGGCCGACACGGTGGTCGCGCCGCCGGCCTTGAGCGCCGCCGCCACCGGCAGGTCCCGCCGGCCCAGCTTGCGCAGCCCCGGCTCGGTCGCGACCCGCTCCAGCTCGGCCTCCGTCAGCCCGATCCTGGGCACGCCGTCCAGCACGGCGATCGTGGCGGGGACGGCGCCGGCGGCTCGTACGATGCCCTCCAGCTCGCGGGCGACCTCCAGGTTGCGCGGCTGCGGCAGCCCGTGCGAGATGATCGTGGACTCCAGGGCCACGATGGGCGCGCCACCGGCCAGGGCCTCGGCTACCTCGTCGGACGGCTGGAGGACGGAGTCGGCGGTGCTGCGCATGGTGGGATTCGTGCTCCTTGACTGGTCCTGTGCCCCGGTTCAGGGGAACGGCGAAGTTTACGACATTTGTTCCGTTGAGCAGGCACCCTCCGATGATCACACGAACGCGGCACCCGGGACGGCACTCGGCCGCCGCGCGACCTGGCCGGGCGTCGGTCCAGGATCCGGGCGGGCGCCTTCGGGGGCGTGTCGGGGGCCGTGCGGAACTCGCCATCCGGCCCGCTGTGCGACCGCGGCCCGGCCCGCTGCGGGATTTGCGGACCGGACCGTTGCGAGGCCCGGTTGGTGGGTTCGTGGGCCGTTGACGGTGGGTGTGGTTTGGGTCGTAGGGTGCGGGGATGGTGTCGTATGACGTGGTTGTCGCGGGGGGCGGGCACAACGGGCTGACCGCCGCCGCCTATCTCGCCCGGGCCGGGCGGCGGGTGCTGGTGCTGGAACGGTTCGGCCACGTGGGCGGGCTGGCGATCTCCGCCCGGTCCTTTCCCGGCGTCGACGTACGGCTGTCGCGCTACTCCTACCTGGTGAGCCTCCTGCCCGCGCGGATCGTCCAAGACCTGGGCCTCGACCTGGAGCTGCGCCGCCGCCGCTACGCCTCGTACACGCCGAAGGGCGACACGGGGCTGCTCGTGGACAACGCCGACCAGGCGCGCACGGCGGCCTCCTTCCGCGCCGTCACCGGCGGCGAGGCCGATCACGATGCGTGGCGCGACTTCTACGGCCTGACCGGACGGGTGGCGCGCGCGCTGGCCCCCACCCTGCTGGAACCGCTCCGCACGCCTGCCGAGATCGAGCGCCTGGTGGGCGCGGAGGCGTGGCGCGACCTGTTCCTGCGGCCGATCGGCGAGACGGTGGGCGAGCGGTTCGGCGACGACACCGTGCGCGGGGTGGTGCTCACCGACGCGCTCATCGGCACGTTCGCCGACACCGCCACCGACCTGGCGGCCAACCGGTGCTTCCTCTACCACGTGATCGGCGACGGCACCGGCGAGTGGAACGTGCCGGTCGGCGGCATGGGCGCGGTGTCGGGGGCGCTGGAGGCGGCGGCCCGGCGGGCGGGCGCCGAGATCAGGACCGGCGCGGAGATCATCGGGATCTCGCCGTCCGGCGAGGTGGCGTTCGCCGACGAGACCGGCGAGCACGCCGTGAACGGCCGCCACGTGCTGGTCAACCTGCCGCCCGCGGTGCTGGACCGGCTCCTCGGCCGCCCTCAGGAGCGGCCCGAGGGCGCGCAGCTCAAGGTCAACATGGTGCTCGCGCGGCTGCCCCGGCTCAGGGACGCCTCCGTGGACCCGCGGGCGGCCTTCAGCGGGACGTTCCACATCAACGAGGGACGCGACCAGCTGGCCCGGGCGTACGCGCAGGCGGCCGCGGGCGAGATCCCGGAGCTGCCGCCGGCCGAGGTCTACTGCCACTCGCTGACCGACCCGTCCGTTCTCGGCCCGGAGCTGCGGGGGAGGGCGGAGACGATGACGTTGTTCGGCCTGCACATGCCCGCCCGCCTTTTCCGGAAAAATCCCGAAAAAGCGCGCCAGGACGCCCTCCGCGCCACCTTCGCCTCCCTCAACTCCGTCCTCGCCGAGCCCATCGAGGACTGCCTCATGACGGCCCCCGACGGCACCCCGTGCGTGGAGGCCAAGACCCCGGTCGACCTGGAGGACGAGGCGGGGCTGCCCGGCGGCCACATCTTCCACACCGACCTGAGCTGGCCGTACGCCGAGGACGGCGCTGGCCGGTGGGGTGTCGAGACCGAGCACGAGCGCATCCTCCTGTGCGGCGCCGGCGCCCGCAGGGGCGGCGGCGTGAGCGGCATCGGCGGCCACAACGCCGCGATGGCCCTGCTGACCTGACCGCCACCGCGGAGGATGACATCCGTCTCCGGACCGGTCGCGGGCCCGCGACACGGCGATGTTCACGGGATCACCGACAATCACGTTCATCGCCTTTTCATGATGTGGCCCTACTTTTGACGCATGAGTGAGCCCGCACGGTTGCTGGTGGTGGACGACGAGCCCGCGTTGCGCGAGGCGCTGCAGTCGAGCCTGGAGTTCGAGGGCTACGAGGTCGTCACGGCCAACGACGGTCAGGAGGCGCTCGACGAGCTGGCCCGATCCTCCTGCGACGCGGTGGTGCTCGACGTCATGATGCCGCGGCTCGACGGGCTCACCGCCTGCCGGCGGTTGCGCGCGGCCGGCAACCACGTCCCGGTCCTCATGCTCACCGCCCGCGACGCGGTCGGCGACCGGGTGTCCGGGCTCGACGCCGGAGCCGACGACTACCTGGTCAAGCCGTTCGAGCTGGACGAACTGCTGGCGCGGGTGCGGGCCCTGCTGCGGCGCGGCGCGCTCAGCGCGGGCACGCCCGAGGGCGACACGCTGGCGTACGCGGACCTGCGCATGGACCCCGCGACCAGGGAGGTCTCCCGAGGCAGCCGCAGCCTCGACCTGACCAGGACCGAATACCTGCTGATGGAGCTGTTCCTGTCGCATCCGCGGCAGGTGCTGACCCGCGACCAGATCCTGAGCGAGGTGTGGGGCTTCGACTTCGAGCCGACGTCCAACTCGCTCGACGTGTACGTGATGTACCTGCGCCGCAAGACCGAGGCCGGGGGCGAGCCGCGGGTGATCCACACCGTGCGCGGTGTCGGTTACGTGCTCCGGACCGCGCCGTGATCTGGAGCAGCCTGCGTACGCGCCTGACCCTGCTGGTCACCGTCGCCGTGGCGCTCGCGGTCGCGACCTGCGCGGGCGTGTCCTTCATGATCGTCCGGCAGCAGCTGTACAACCAGGTGGACCGGCAGCTCGGCGCGCCGCCCGGCAAGGATCCGCGCTCGCAGGTGACCTACCTGGAGAAGGAGTGCGGCCCCGTACCGGAGACCGAACGTCACTACGGGCTGCACGCCACCCAGCTGATCTACCTCGGCGGCCGGCCCCCCTGCTACGACGGGCCCGCCCTGGTGATCCTGGAGGAGGACTGGCAGGTGGCCGCCGGACGGTGGCCGGGCGGCGCCAAGCACTACCACAACGGCTTCACCGAGGACGGCACCGAGATGCGCATCCTCACCGAGAACGTGGGCCCCGGCATGGCCGTCATGGACGCCCAGCCGATCGGCGAGCTGCGCAACACGCTGCAGATCGTGGCGTTGCTGCTGGGCGCCGTGGCCGTGTTCGGCATCCTGGTCGCGGGCACCGCCGGGCTGCTCATCGCCCGCGCCGCGCTGCGCCCGGTGGAACGCCTCACCAGGGCCGTCGAGCACATCGCGCAGACCGAGGACCTCGACACCCGCATCCCCGTCAAGGGCAACGACGAGATCGCCCGCCTGTCGTCCTCGTTCAACGCCATGACCGGCGCGCTCGCCGGCTCGCGCGAACGCCAGAAGCAGCTCGTCGCCGACGCCGGGCACGAGCTGCGCACGCCGCTCACCACCCTGCGTACCAACATCGACCTGCTGCTGCGCAGCGAGCAGACCGGCCGCAGCCTCGGCCCGGACACCAAGCGGCGCCTGCTGGTCAACGTCAAGGCCCAGTTCGCGGAGCTGTCGACGCTGGTCGCCGACCTGCTCCAGCTGGCCAGGGGCGACACCGAGCACGAGCCGCCCGCCGAGCTGGCCTTCCACGAGGTGGTGACGGCGGCCGTGGAGCGCGCCAGGCTGCGCGGCGCCGAGGTCGTCGCCGACCTCCGGCCCTGGTACGTCGTCGGCGGCGCCACCTCCCTGGAACGTGCCGTGCTCAACCTCATCGACAACGCCGCCAAGTTCAGCCCGGACGGCCAGGTCGAGGTGTCCCTGCGGGACGGCCGGCTGACCGTCCGCGACCAGGGGCCCGGGCTGCCCGCGGAGGAGCTGCCGCACGTCTTCGAGCGGTTCTGGCGCTCGCCGTCGGCGCGCGGCCTGCCCGGATCGGGGCTCGGCCTGGCGATCGTGGCCCAGGCCGTGCGGGAGGCGGGCGGGCGGGTGAGCCTGGAGAACGCGCCCGGTGGCGGAGCGATCACTACTATGGATCTACCGGGAAGTCCCGTTCGTCACCCGGAATCGGATACGTCGACTACATCCCCATCATGAATTCGGTGCAGGGATCCGACGGCGGTGCCGGCAGGCGCTCCACAAGGCGGGCCGCCGATCAGGCGGGCAGCGCGGCGAGGAGGAAGGCGAGGCGGGCGGCGGCGGCCTCGACGTCGTCGGTGGTGCCGAGGCGGTAGCCCCACGAGGTGACGAACGCGCCCTCCTCGGAGCACGTGACCGTCTCGGCGAGCGTGGCCGAGAAGCGGTTGCGGACCGACACGTACGCCGGCTCGCTGGACAGCGCCAGCCGATGGACGGTCAGGTCGGCGTGACGACCGGCGTGCCAGGCGAACCGCTCGAGGCTGAGCGCGGTATCGAGCATCGTGCGTCACCTCCGTAACGTCTCGCGACAGAATTGCACGATCTTGCGGGGCGAGGCAAGCAATTGCTGCGGTTAATGTGGGCTTTGTTTTCGGTAGGCGTGAAGAATGCGGATCATGACTTCCCGGCCTTCCTCGTCGAACTTGGCGACTTTCACGTAATCGTCGAAGGCCTGGACGTAAAAGGCGATGTCGTCGGGGTCGCGCAGGACCAGGTCTTTCGTCATCGTGGCCACGCCCACCATGGCCTCGTTGTAGATCCAGAAACCGTTGATCGGCGCGGATGGCAGCTCGGTGCCGAACGGGATCACGCCGAACTCGACGTTCGGCAGCGTGCTGACCGCGAGCAGCCGGTCGATCTGGCCGCGCATCGCCTCGGGCGGCGCCAGCGCGGTGTGCAGCGCCGCCTCCGGCACCACGAACCGGAACGTGCGGCCCCGGTCGTAGAGGATCTCCTGGCGCTGCATCCGCACCCGCACCGCCGCGTCGATCTGGTCGGCGGCGCTGTAGAGGCGCCTGACCTTGCGGAAGACGTGCCGGGCGTATTCGGCGGTCTGCAGCAGGCCCATGACGATGCCCGGCTCGAACGCCCTGAACAGCTTGGTGCGGGCCTCCAGGTCGCGCATGTCCTCCTGGATGGCGGCCAGGCCGCTGCGATAGCGCTGCTTCCAGCTGTCGTGGCGTTCGAGCAGGGCCAGGGCCTGCCTGATCAGCTCGTCGGTCGTGTCGGGCGCGGCCCCCACGGCCTGCGCCCACACGACGACGTCATCCTCGGAAGGGGTCTGCCGGGCGTTCTCCAGCCGCGAGACCTTGGACGGCTGCCAGCGCAGCCGCTCGGCCAGCTCCTTGCCCGTCAGGTGGGCGGCCTCGCGCAGCTGGCGTAACTGGCTGCCGAGGTCGATGCGCGCCTGCTGAAACGAGGTCACGGCGCAAGAGGCTAGCCCCGCTTGCGCGGATCATGCCAGGGCCTGGCGCAATTGTGATCAACCGGTTGCGGTGGGTGCCGCCTCGCTGGTGGGGCAGGCGGTTGCCGCCGCGTCGGGGAGGACCCGGCGGGCGATTTCCGTGATGAGTTCGCGGGGCACCTCGACCGCGGTCTCGCCGTCGAGGACGTCGCGGAGGTCGGCCAGCGCCTCCGGATCGGTGAGTTGGAGCCCCTGGACCACGATGGTGCCGCGGTCGGTCTCGTACAGGGTGGGACAGGCGCCTGCCTCCGAGGTGGAGCCGAGGAACCGCATTCGCATGACGATCCTTCCCCGAAATATGAGAGGTGCAATTGCGCGCAATTGTACGACTCGGGGGAGGATATGTGATCGTTTTTCCGAGAATCGTGATATCCGGTCAGCCCAGAACGCCGTCCATGAACCCCCGCGCCCGCTCGAACAAGCCCAGCGTCGTCGCGTGCAGCAGGTCGCCGATGTCCTTGGGCGCCTTACCGGCGAACGCCCTGGCGTGCGTGCCCTCCAGCACGATGCCGAGCTTGAAGCAGGCCATGACCGCGTACCAGCCGATCGCCGACAGGTCCCGCTCCGACAGCGCCGCGTAGTAGCCGACCAGTTCCTGAGGCTCCGGCAGGCCGGGCACGTGGCCGTTGTTCGTCGGCCAGGTGGCCAGCAGCCAGCCCAGGTCGAGCAGCGGGTCGCCGATCGTGCACATCTCCCAGTCCACGATCGCGGCCACGCGCGGGCCGTCGCAGGCGAACATGAGGTTGGCGAAATGGTAGTCGCCGTGCATGATCCCCGGCGTGAACGACCGCGGAAGGTGACGGGTCAGCCAGCCGGCCGTCTCCCGCAGGCCGGGGATGTCGGGGCCGGGGTAGCCGTCGAGCTCGGCGTAGGAGTCGAGCTCCTTGAGCCAGCGCGGCACCTGCCGCTCCAGGAAGCCCTCGGGACGTCCGAACCCCGGCAGCACCCTCGGGTCGACCCGTCCCAGCTCGGCCAGCGCGGCGGCGGCCTCGAACCCCATCCGGTGCCTGATCGCCGGGTCGGAGGCGTGCGGCTCAGGAAGCCCCGTCGAGGGGTTGAACCCGTCCACCGGTTCCATCAGGTACCAGACCGGCTCGGTCGCGGTCTGCGCCGCCACCAGCGCGGGCGCGGGCACGGGCGTGTCCCGCAGCGCCGCCAGCAGCCGCGCCTCGCGGCGCAGCACCTCGTTGCTCCTGCGCCGGGCGTGCAGCGGCGGGCGGCGCAGGATGTACGGCCGGCCGCCGCGTTCCAGGCGGACCATGACGTTCTGGGTGCCGCCCAGGACCGGCGCCACGCCCGTGATCGGGCCGCCGGGCAGGCCCTCGGCGTCCATCCACGCCCCGAGCGCGGCGACGTCGATGACGCCGACGTCGATGTGGCTGGAGGTCATGTACCGCCCTTCGACAGAAGGATATTCTGGTGGCGACCCTACGAGAGCCCGTGGGGCCGGTCAACCAAGGGCCTGCATGAACGGCAGGAACTGGCGGGCCGGATCGCCGGGGAGGCCGCCGCCCCTCACCATCCGGGTGACCTGCCACGGGTTCGCCACGCCGTGCGCGCCCGCCCACCTGATCATCGACGCGTGGGCCAGGTCGAAGTCCATGCGCACCTCGCCGCCGGCGTGCAGCGCCAGGTCGCCGATGAGTGCCCGCGCCGTCTCCTCGTCCCGCGCCACGACCGGGCCGATGACCGCGTTGTCGTCGTTGCGCCAGCAATGACCGAAGCCGCCGTCGGCCACCCTGACCTGCTCGCCGAACGTGAACATGCGCCGCAGGAGCGCCGACCGGTCCGCGCCGAACACCTCGGCGTCCAGGGCCAGGATCGCGCCGAGGTCGTCGAGGGTCGCCGGGCGGGTGCGGCCCGAGGGCTCGCCCGCGAACACGCCCGTGTGCTTGGCCGCCGTGCCGACGGCGCGGAAGCCGAGGCGCTCGTAGAGAGGGCGGCCGTGGTCGGTGGCGTACAACGAGACGGCACGGCTGCCCGCGCGTTCCAGCACGTGGTCCATGAGCCGGCGGCCGAGCCCCCGCCGGCCGAACCTGGCCGCCGTGAGCACCATGCTGATCACCGCGTGGTCGCCGCCGTAGCAGGTCAGGATGTTCGTCGCGGCCAGGCCGTCGCCGTCGGGGGCGTCGATCCCGTACGGCTCGCCCACCTCGAACAGCAGCCGCCACTTGTGCCGCTCCGGCGGCCAGTCGCGATCCTTGGCCAGGCGGGCGCAGTCGTCCAGGTCGTCGGGGGTGAGACGGCGGGGAGTCATGGAGGACATTGTTCTCAGACGGGACGCGGATCGCAAAGGGATTGTCGCGGTGGCGCCCGGTCCCGAATCGGCCGGGACGGCCTCAAGGCGGCGCGTGGCGGAACGGCGTCAGAGCAGCGCGGACGGGATGTCGGTGGGCCGGGCGCGCAGCTCCTCGCCCAGGGCCTTGGCCTGCGGGTCGATGCGCGGGCTCGCCGCCACGCCCCGGCCCAGGAAGCCGTGGACGACGAAGTTGAGCGCCCTGATGGCGGGCAGTTCGTACCGGTCGATCCGGTATGGTGCCAGGTCCGGGAGCAGCTCCTTCAGCCGCGGCACGGTCAGGTGGGCCGCCAGCCAGGCGTACCGGCCGGCGGTGTCGGTCCACAGGCCCACGTTCGCGTTGCCGCCCTTGTCGCCCGACCGCGCCCCCGCGATCCGCCCCAGCGGCGCCCGCGCCGTAGGACCGCCGGGAACCTCCTGCGGGACGCCCGCCGGGCCGGGCACCCCCGCCGGGGCGGCGGGCGGGGTGGCGGCGGTGCCGAAGGTCAGCTCGTCGCCGTTCAGGAACACCCGCGGGCGGACCTCGGCGGCCGGGACCAGGACCGGCCAGTACACCCCGTACGGCGCGGCGTCGCCCGGCGGCGCCAGCCCGTGGAAACCCGGGTAGCTGGCCAGGCCGGTCTCCACCACGGCCGAGGAGAACGCCCGGCCGACCCTGCCCCGGTCGGGGTCCATGACGGTGATCCGCAGCAGCCCGGAGCCGGTGAGCGTGACGTCCACCTCGCCGAACGACTCCCGCGGGATCCGCGCCCAGATCGCCTCCTCCGCCACCCGGGCCTTCGCCTCGACGTCCAGGCCGGTCAGTACCAGCGTCATCGTGTTCCGGTAGCCGGCCTGGTAGGTCACCGCGGCCTTGAGCGTGTCGGGCGGCGGCTCGCCGCGTACGCCGGAGATCAGCACCCGGTCGGGTCCGTCCGGCGTGAGCATGACCGTGTCGAAGCGGGCCACCACGTCGGGGCCGGGGTAGCGCGGGCCGGCGATCTCGTAGACGAGCTGCGCGGTGACCGTGCCGACGGTGACCATGCCGCCGGTGCCGGGATGCTTGGTGATCACCGCGGAGCCGTCCTCCCGCAGCTCGGCGATCGGGAAGCCGCAGTGGGCCAGGTCGGGCACGTCCTGGAAGAAGGCGTAGTTGCCGCCGGTGGCCTGGCAGCCGCACTCGATCACGTGCCCGGCCACCACCGACCCGGCCAGCGCGTCCAGGTCGCCGGGGCCCCAGCCGTACCGCCACATGCCCGGACCCGTCACCAGCGCCGCGTCCGTCACCCGGCCGGTCACCACCACGTCCGCGCCCGCCGCCAGCGCGGCCGCGATGGGCCGGCCGCCGAGGTAGGCGTTGGCGGTCAGCGGGGTCGCGTCGAGCTTCTCGCCGGTGTCGGCGTTGACCAGGTCGAGCGGGCGGCCGGTCAGGTCGTCGCCGGTGACGTGCGCCACCACGGGCGACAGGCCCAGCCGGCCGGCCAGCTCCCGGACGGCCGCGGCGCACCCGGCCGGGTCGAGACCCCCCGCGTTCGAGACGATCTTGATGCCCCGGTCGAGGCAGGGGCCGAGGACGTCCTCCAGCTGCCTGAGGAACGTGGGGGCGTAGCCCGGGCGGCCCTTCAGGCGGTTGCCGGCCAGGATGAACATGGTCAGCTCCGCCAGCCAGTCGCCGGTGAGCACGTCGATCGGGCCGCCCTCGACCATCTCGCGCGCCGCCGACAGCCGGTCGCCGTAGAAGCCGCTGCAGTTGGCGATGCGGAACGTCACCGCCGCGTCCCCTTCGGCACCCACCTCGGCGGGCGCTTCTCCCAGAACGCGGCGATGCCCTCCTGCCCCTCCGCCGAGGTGAAGCGCTGCGCGGACAGCTCCGTCATCTGCCGCAGCCCCTCCTCGAACGACAGCCGCGGCACCTCCCTGACCAGCCGCTTCGTGATCTCCAGCGCCTCCGGCCCGCCCTTCAGCAGCAGCTCGGCGTAGTGGGCGACCGCCGCGTCGAGCTCGTCGTCGGGCACCGCCCGCGTGACCAGCCCGATCTCGGCCGCCCGCGCGGCGCTGAAGGTTTCGCCGGTCATGAGGTATTCCGCCGCGGCACGCGGGTCGAGCCTCCTGAGCACCGGAACGGCGATCATGGCGGGTACGACGCCGAGGCGTACCTCGGTGAACGCGAACGTGGCGCTCGCCGGCGCGATCGCGAAGTCGCACGAGGCCACCAACCCCAGGCCGCCCGCCCGCGCGGTGCCGTTGAGCCGGCAGATCACCGGCTTGCGGCTCTCCCACAGCAGAGTGAAGACCTCCGGCAACGCCTCCGTCACCGGCGCGCCCGCGGCCCTCTGCTCCTTCAGGTCGGCGCCCGAGGAGAACACGCTCCCCGTGGCGGTCAGCACGATCACCCGCGCGTCCGGCTCGCCCAGCGCCCACGTGAGCCGATCCTTGAGCTCGGCCAGCAGGCGCGTGGACAGGGCGTTGCGGTTGGGCGGCGAGTCGAGCGTGACGGTCGCCACGCCGTCCGCCAGGCCGCTGTGCACGAGGTCGGTCATCGGTCCCCCTCCTCAATGATCGCCAGTACGGCGCCCGCCTCGACCTGCTGTCCCTTGTCGACGCGTACGCCGGAGACCACGCCGTCGGCCGGGGCGACGATCCGATGCTCCATTTTCATCGCCTCCAGTACCAGCACCACCTGCCCGCGCACGACCCGCTCACCGGCCGTCACCTCGACCCGCAGCACGCCGCCCGGCATCGGCGCCAGCAGCGAGCCCGGGGCGATCTCCTCGACCGGTTCGGGCAGGCGGGGGAGCGGCGTCAGGACGGCGTGGTGCCCGGTGGCTTGGTGTCGGGTGGCTTGGTGTCGGGTGGCTTGGTGTCGGGTGGATTCGGGTTCGGTGGTTTGGTGCCGGGCGGTGTGGCCGGGGCCGCCCCTGAGGGTGTCTCCGGCGGCGTGGTCGACGTAGATCGGGCCGGCCTCGTCGTAGCGGGCGACGTCGAAGGCGTGGCGGACGCCGTCGCGTTCCAGGACCACCCGGTCCGGGGTCGCCGTGACCGCGATGACGCCCTCGGGCAGCGGGTCGTAGACGGTCTCGGCCGCCAGTTCGGCGAAGCGCACGGCGCGCGCCTGCGAACGCACGTTGCGCCAGCCGCTCGGCAGGCTCGCCAGGACGGCCGCCCGGCGGCGGTTGGCGGCGGCCAGCGAGAGCGCGGCGGCCAGTGCCGGCAACCCGCCCGCCGCGTCGCCCGCCGCGTCACCCGCCGGGTCGCCCGCCGGGTCGCCCGCCGTGTCGTCGCCTGTGGTGTCGTCGTCGGCCGGGGTGCTGAGCTCGGGCAGGAAGTCGGTGTGGGTGTCGCCGGCGGCGAACGCCGGATGGGTCAGGATTCGCAGCAGCAGATCCCGATTGTTCGCAAGCCCGTGGAGTTTCGCCCGCCGCAGCGCCGCGACCAGCTTCCGTACGGCTGCCGCGCGGGACGAGCCGTGGGCGATGACCTTGGCGAGCATCGGATCGTAGTACGGCGAGACGGCCGAGCCCGACTCCACCCCAGAATCCACCCGCACGTCCCCTGCGACCTCGAACCGCCGCAAAACCCCCGACTGCGGCAGAAAATCGGAGTCCTCCGCATAGAGCCGCACCTCCACCGCGTGCCCGGACGGCTCCGGAGGAACCGGTGGCAACGCGGCTCCCTCGGCCACCTCCAGCTGCATGCGGACGAGATCGACGCCGTACACCAGCTCGGTGACCGGGTGCTCGACCTGGAGCCGGGTGTTCATCTCCAGGAAAGCCACCCGATCGCCCCGGACCAGGAACTCGACCGTCCCGGCCCCGGTGTAGCCGATCGCCCGCGCGGCCCGTACGGCGGCCTCGCACAGCCGCTCCCGCAGTTCCGGCGAGACCCCCGGGGAGGGGCACTCCTCGACGACCTTCTGGTGCCGGCGCTGGATGCTGCATTCGCGCTCGCCCAGGGTCCACACCGTGCCGTGCGTGTCGGCCAGCACCTGCACCTCGACGTGCCGGGCCCGTTCCAGCAGCGGCTCGGCGAACACGGCCGGGTCGCCGAAGGCGGCCTCCGCCTCGCGCCGGGCCGAGGCGATCTCGCGGTCGAGCTCGCCGGGCTCCCGTACGACGCGCATGCCCCGCCCGCCGCCCCCCGCCGACGCCTTCACCAGCAGCGGGAACTCCCCGGGCGCGGTCAGGTCGAGCGTGGGCAGGACCGGCACCCCGGCCGCGGCCATCAGCCGCTTCGCCGCGATCTTCGATCCCATCGCCTCGATGGCCGCCGGCGGCGGCCCCACCCAGGTCAGCCCGGCCGCCAGCACCGCCCGCGCGAACGCGGCGCTCTCGGACAGGAACCCGTAGCCGGGGTGGACGGCGTCCGCCCCGGTCGCCCGGCAGGCGGCTACGACGCGCTCGATGTCGAGGTAGCCGGCGGTGCCGGGCAGGCGTACGGCGACGTCGGCCTCGGCCACGTGCGGGGCGTCGGCGTCGGGGTCGGTGAAGACGGCGACGGTGGAGATGCCGAGCGTGCGGCAGGTGCGGAAGACGCGGCGGGCGATCTCGCCCCGGTTCGCGACGAGCAGACGGCTGACCACCGGCATCGGGGGCGTCACAGGGATGATCGGCGTCACGGCCGGAACACCCCGTAACCGGCCGGCTCGGGCACCGGCGCGCTGTTGATCGCCGACAGGCACATGCCCAGCACGGTTCGCGTGTCGCGCGGGTCGATCACCCCGTCGTCGTAGAGCCGCCCCGAGAGGAAGAACGGCAGCGACTCGGCCTCGATCTGCGCCTCCACCGCCGCCCGCATCGCGGCGCCGGCCTCCTCGTCGTACGGCTGCCCCTTGGCCAGCGCCGAAGCCCGCCCGACCAGGGACAGCACGCCGGCCAGCTGCGCCGGGCCCATCACCGCCGACTTCGCGCTCGGCCAGCTGAACAGGAAGCGCGGGTCGTAGGCGCGCCCGCACATGCCGTAGTTGCCGGCTCCGTACGAGGCGCCCATGACGATCGTCAGGTGCGGGACGGTCGAGTTGGACACCGCGTTGATCATCATGGCGCCGTGCTTGATGATGCCGCCCTGCTCGTAGTCCTTGCCGACCATGTAGCCGGTGGTGTTCTGGAGGAAGATCAGCGGGGTGCGGGACTGGTTCGCGAGCTGGATGAACTGGGCGGCCTTCTGCGACTCCGCGCTGAACAGCACGCCGCGCGCGTTCGCCAGCACGCCGACCGGATAGCCGTGGACGCGGGCCCAGCCGGTCACCAGGGAGGTGCCGTACTGCGGCTTGAACTCCTCGAACTCGCTCGCGTCCGCGATCCTGGCGATGACCTCGCGGGGGTCGAAGGGGACCTTGAGGTCTTCGGGGACGATGCCGAGAAGCTCGTCCGCCGGATATTTCGGCTCTTGGGATGGATAAGGGGTGATGCCCAGCTTGCACCAGTTGAGGGACCTGATGATGCGGCGTCCGATCCTGAGCGCGTCGTGCTCGTCCTGGGCCAGGTAGTCGGCCAGGCCGCTGACCCTGGCGTGCATCTCGGCCCCGCCCAGCGACTCGTCGTCGGACTCCTCGCCGGTGGCCATCTTGACCAGCGGCGGGCCGCCCAGGAACACCTTGGCACGCTTGCGGACCATCACGACGTAGTCGCTCATGCCGGGCACGTACGCGCCGCCGGCCGTGGAGTTGCCGAACACGAGGGCGACGGTGGGGATGCCCGCCGCCGACAACCTGGTCAGGTCCCGGAAGATCTGGCCGCCCGGGATGAAGATCTCCTTCTGCGTCGGCAGGTCCGCGCCGCCGCTCTCGACCAGGTTCACGTACGGGAGCCGGTTCCGCAGCGCGATGTCGGCCGCCCGCAGCGTCTTCTTCAGCGTCCACGGGTTGGACGCGCCGCCGCGCACGGTGGGATCGTTCGCCGTGATCACGCACTCCACGCCCTCGATCACGCCGATCCCCGCCACCATGGCGGCGCCGACCTGGAACTCGCTGCCCCAGCCCGCGAGCGGCGACAGCTCAAGAAACGGCGCATCGGGATCGACCAGCAACTCGACCCGCTCCCTGGCCAGCAGCTTCCCCCGAGCCCGATGCCGCTCCACGTACGTGGCCCCGCCCCCGGCCACCGCCTTGGCCTGCTCGGCCGCCAACTCGGCCACCCTGGCCAGCATCGCCACCCGCCTGCCCCGGTACTCACCCCCACCGGGATCGAGCCTGCTCTTGATCATGCGTCATACCTGGCGATCACTCGACCACCGTAATCGCCAGGTCGCGCGGGTGGAAGAGCCGGTTACGTGCAGTGGCTCCAGCCGGACTTCCAGCTTGCGTTGCTTATCGAACCGCCCCAGATCACGCACTTCTTGGCGGCCGGCAGGCGCACCGGGCCGGCGTAGGCGGTGAACAGACCCTTGCTGCTGGCGGTGCTCCCGCCCTTGATCTGAAGGAACGCGCTCATCGCAATCTTGCCCGAGTAGATCAGGGTCGGCTTCGTGACGACGCACTTCTTGCCGGCGCTCCCGTTCCACAGCAGGTAGACGGTAGCCGTCCCCTCACCCAACTGGCGCGAGTCGATGACCTTGTAACCCGCGCCGCACACCGTGGCCGGGTTGTGCGTGTTCGGTTTCGGTGAAGCGGCCGGTTTCTGGGTGGGCTTCTTGGTCGGCGGCGCGGTGGCGGTTGCCGTCGGGACGGACGGCGTGTCCGTCGGCTGATCGCCCGGATCCACCACGTTCCGCTTCTTCTTGCTCTTGGTCGGGGACGGCTCGGGCCGCTGTGACGTGGGCTGAGGCTGCGGCTGGCCCGTGTCGAGCGGGTTCGGGATCTGGCCGACCGGCTGCTCCGTCCGCTTCTTCGGCTTCTTGGTCTGCTCGGGCGGCTCGATGTCCATCGAGGGGACGACCGGGTCGGTCTGCTGCGTGGTGGTGGGCGGGGCGACCGGCTGGCCGGCGCCCGAGCCGTCGCCCGGCGTGGGGCGCGACGCGTCGCCCACGGCCACGACCGGGACCGGCTTGCTGTTCGCCTGTACGACGACCGCACCGGCGACCACCAGCAACGCCGCCGCCGCGGCCCCGGACAGGGCCAGCGTCATGGTACGGCGCTGCTTGGCGGGCCCGTTGTCGTCGCCCGACTGGCCCCTGCCGCCGTGCGGCATGCCGACCTGGGCTGCGGTGGGCGGGACGCCGTTGCCGGGGTTGCCGGGGTTGCCGAGGTTCGCGGGGGCGCTTCCCGGCGGAGTGGCGGCGGGGCCGGTCTGTGCGGCGACGGTGGGGTGGCCGTAAGCGCCCGGGTGCGGTGGCGGGAGCGTTCTCGGGCCGGTGGACTGGGTCCAGGGGCCGGGGTAGGTGTCCTGGGCGGCCGGGCCGTCCGCGGCCGGGCCGCTGGCCGCCGGTGTGGCGCTCGCAGCTCCTGTGAGGTGCTGGCCTGTCACCGGTTCGGCGGCGGGCTTGGGGGCGGGCTGGCCGGTGAGGCGGGTGATCAGGTCGTCGGCGGCCGGGCGGTGGGCGGGGTCCTTGGAGAGGCAGGCGGCCACGAGCTCGCCCAACACGCCGTCCATCCCGCCGAGTTCCGGCTCCTGGTTCAGGATGCGGTTCATCACCACGGGGATGGAGTCGGCGCCGAAGGCGGGCTTGCCGGTGGCGGCGTACACCATCGTGACGCCCCAGGCGAACACGTCCGCCGCCTCGGACACCGCGGCGCCGCTGAGCTGCTCGGGCGCCAGGTACGACGGCGTCCCCATGGCCATCCCGGTGGCCGTGGCGCCGGGGGAGTCGAGGGCGCGGGCGATGCCGAAGTCGATCACGACGGGGCCCTCGGGCCCCATGAGCACGTTCGCCGGCTTGAAGTCGCGGTGCAGGATCCCGGCCCGGTGGATGGCGGCGAGCGCCGTGGCCGTGCTGATCGCGAGGCGTTCGAGTGCCGCGCCCCGGCGCGGTCCTTCGTTGATGACCAGTTCACGCAGGGAGGGGCCGGGGACGTACTCGCTGACGATGTACGGCCGGCTCCCGTCCAGGTCGGCGTGGAGCACGGGAGCGGTGCAGAACCTGGCCACGCGCTGCGCCACCGCGACTTCGCGCAGGAACCGGGTCCTGGCGTCGGAGTCGGCCACGAGGGCGTGGTGCAGCAGCTTGACCGCGACCTGTTCCCCGGATTCGCTCTTCCCCAGGTAGACAACGCCCTGGCCGCCCTCGCCGAGCCGGGCGACGATGTCGTACGCCCCCAGCCGCCGCGGGTCGTCCGCCGCCAACGGCTGGAACTGATTCACGTCGGACCCCCATGACCACCTAATAGATGAGGCAAAACGCTACCAGCGTGACACTTGGGACGTCTTCTGTACTTGTCAGTAGTTCCTGACTTAGACGACGCATGTCGGCGTTTTCTCCCAGGTGGTACGCGTCCCGACGCCCAAGGTCACGGCTTGGTGAACACTCCTGAAAGGCTTCAGATCGCCTTGCCCGGATTGAGGATGCCGAGGGGGTCGAACACGGCCTTGATGCCCCGCTGCACCTCGGCCGCCACCGGCCCGGTCTCCAGTGCCAGCCAGCGCTGCTTGAGCAGCCCCACGCCGTGCTCGCCGGTGAGCGTGCCGCCGAGTTCGAGGGCGCGCGTGAACACCTCGTCGGCCGCGGCCCACACCCGCGGCGGCGGCTCGGGCAGGCCGCGGTCGAAGATGAAGACGGGGTGCAGGTTGCCGTCGCCGGCGTGGGCGACCGTGCAGATCGTGACGCCGTGGCGGGCCGCCGCCGCCTCGATCGCGCCGATCATGTCGGGCAGGACGGACCGCGGCACGCACACGTCCTCGACCAGGCACGCCCCCAGGCGCTCCTTGGCGTCGTACGCCAGCCGGCGCAGCCCGATCAGCTCCTCGGTCTCCTGCGGGCTGGAGGACACGGCGACGAACGAGGCGCCGTTCTCCACGCAGATCCGCTCCATCCGGGCGGCCACCCGCGCGCCGTCGGCCGCGTCGGACTGGCCGATCAGCATGGCCTGCGTGCCGGCCTCCAGGCCGATGCCGCGCCAGTCGTCGATGGCCTTCAGCGTGGCGCGGTCGAGCAGCTCCATGAGCGACGGCTGGCAGCCGGCCGCCATGATCGCCGTCACGGCCGCGCCGGCGTCCTGGAGGGAGCCGAACTCGGCCGCGAACGTCGCCGGCGGCCCGGCCGGGGCGCGGCGCAGCCGCACGGTGGCCGCGGTGATCACGCCGAGCGTGCCTTCGGAGCCGACGAACAAGCCGGTCAGGTCGTAGCCGGTGACGCCCTTCATGGTGCGCCGGCCGGTGTCGAGGATCCGGCCGTCGGCCAGCACGACCTCGAGGCCGAGCGTGGAGTCCCTGGTCACGCCGTACTTGACGCAGCGCAGCCCGCCGGCGTTGGTGGCCAGGTTGCCGCCGATGGTGGAGATCTCGTACGACGACGGGTCGGGGGCGTACATGAGGCCGTGGGCGCGGGCGGCGCGGTCGAGGTCGGCGGTGATGACGCCGGCCTCGACGACGGCGATCTCGTCGGCGGGGGAGAGCTCCCTGATCGCCGTCATCCGGGCCAGCGACAGGACGATCGCGCCGTCACCGGCCACGGCGGCGCCCGCCAGCCCGGTACCGCCGCCGCGCGGCACCACCGGCACCCGGTGCTCGCTCGCCCACCTCAGCGTGGTCGCCACGTCGGCACGGGAGGCCGCGAGGACCACGCCGAGCGGCTTGCCCGGCTCCAGGAAGGTCCGGTCGCGGGCGTAGGAGTCGATCACGTCCGGGTCGGTCAGCACCCGCGCGTCGGGCAGAGCGTTCGCCAGGGCCTCAATCGGTCTCACGGTATGAAGCCTAGGCGCAGGCGCCCGCCACCTGCGGAGTCCGCCGGACGTGAGCCGTCGTACGGTTTGCACAGAACGGCCCTTGAGGCCAAACTGCCCAGGTGAACGTCAGGTGCCCGGTGTGCTCGGAAACGGACCAGGTCGTCGCGGTTCCGGGGGCGGTCGCCGCGGGCACGACGTACCGGATCGGGCGGGTGCGGCTGCCCGGCACGCGGGAGATCGCCGACCTCCCGACGGCGGCCGCGCTGGGCGCGTCGAAACACGTCATGAGCCGCACGCAGCTCGCGGTCTGGATGTCGTTCCCCAGCCGCCACTACACGCCCTGGACCAGGAACCAGGGCTACGTGCTGCTGCTGGTGGCGGCGCTGGTGCACCTGGTGATGTCACTGGTGATCGCGATGGGCCAGGAGCCGCGGTGGGGCGAGGTGCTGCTCGCCCCGTTCTGCCTGACGGGGCTGTTCTGGGCGCTCGGCCTGCTCAACGTGATCGGCTCGCACGGCGCCCGCAAACGGGACCTGCGCGAGGCCCCGGCCAGGGAGAAGGCCCTGGCCGTGTGGGAGCGCCTCTCCTACTGCGCCCGCGACAACGTGGTGTTCGAGCCGGAGGTCGGCGTCTCGTTCCATCCGAGCGAGACGCGCGAGTACATCTTCGGCTTCCGCGGCAGCCGCTAGACGTGCTGCTCGGCGACCAGGCGCACGCAGACCGATAGTCCCTCGATGGCCTGCTCCAGCTCGCCCGGCTCGGGGTAGGTCGGCGCGATCCTGATCACGCGGTCGTCGGGGTCGGTGCCGTAGGGGTGGGTGGCGCCGGCCGGGGTGAGGGCGATGCCGGCGGCCTTGGCCCTGGCCACCACCTCGGCCGCGTGGGGCACCTCCAGGCTGATGAAGTAGCCGCCCTTGGGGCTGGTCCAGCTGGCGAGGTCGCCGAGCCGCTCGGTCAGCACCTTGTCGACCAGCTCGAACTTCGGCCCGATCAGCTCGGCGTGCCGGCGCATGTGGGCGGCCACGCCCGCGCCGTCGCGCAGGAACTCGACGTGCCGCAGCTGGTTGATCTTGTCGGGGCCGATGGACTGCTTGGCGGTGTTGTGGAGGAACCACTCGACGTTCGCCGGCGAGGAGCCGAAGAACGACACGCCCGCGCCGGCCAGTGTCACCTTGGACGTGGAGGCGTAGACGAACACCCGGTCGGGGTGGCCGTGGGCGGCGGCGAGCGCGAGCAGGTCGGCCAGCTCGGCGGGGGTGTCGGTGAGGTGGTGCACCGCGTACGCGTTGTCCCAGAAGATCCGGAAATCGGGGGCCGCGGTCGGCATGGCGGCCAGCCGGCGGACGGTCTCGTCGCTGTAGACGATGCCGGACGGGTTGCTGTACTTCGGCACGCACCACATGCCCTTGACGCTCGCGTCGGCGGCGACGAGGCGCTCGACGACGTCCATGTCGGGGCCGTCGGCGGTCATCGGAACGGAGACCATCCTGATTCCGAACCGCTCGCAGATCGTGAAATGCCGGTCGTAGCCGGGAACAGGACACAGGAACGTGATCTCCGGTTCCTCCACCCAGCGGCGTGCCGCGCCCGGCACCGGGGTGAGCAGCGCGTGGACCACCGTGTCGTGCATGAGCGCCAGGCTGGCGTTGCCGCCCACGACGAGCTGCCCGGCCGGCACCTGCAGCAGCGGCGCGAACAGCTCGCGCAGCTCCGGCAGGCCCTGCAGGTTGCCGTAGTTGCGGCCGTCGGCGCCGTCGGCCGCCCGGTAGGAGGACGGCAGTCTGAGCAGGTCGTCGGAGAGGTCGAGCTGGCGCGGCGACGGCTTGCCCCTGGTGAGGTCGAGCGAGAGCCCACGCTGGACGAGGGCGTCGTAGTCACGCTGAGCGGTCACTTGAGATCTCTCCTCCGAATCGGTCCGAGACCGCCAAGGATAGAAGAAGCCGCCAGCTGGGCCGGTCATGATCCGGCATGTGGGACGCGGGCAAAACCTCCCGCCGCGAATGTCAAAGAACGACTTCCCGAGCGACGCACGTTGGCGTGGAATGGGTAGATCGGGGCAGGCCAGTCTCCGCCATGGAGGGAGCAGCCGTGACGACCGTTCGCGAGCCCTCGATCGAGCAGGTCCGGCGCCGCCGCACCGGCACCGTCATCGCCTCCTGGCTCTCGACGACCGACCACAAGGTCATCGGGTACCTCTACCTGATCACCTCGTTCGGGTTCTTCCTCGTGGCCGGGGTCA
This sequence comes from Nonomuraea sp., assembly GCA_036276095.1. GTDB lineage: Bacteria > Actinomycetota > Actinomycetes > Streptosporangiales > Streptosporangiaceae > Nonomuraea. The sequence goes on from DASUCK010000471.1 coordinate 30,504, forward strand.
TGGCGATGATCATCAGGGCCGAGCTCGCGCAGCCGGGCATGGACCTCGTCGGCCAGCAGACGTACAACCAGCTGTTCACCATGCACGGCACGATCATGCTGCTGCTGTTCGCCACGCCGCTGTTCGCCGGGTTCGCCAACGTGGTGATGCCGCTGCAGATCGGCGCGCCGGACGTGGCCTTCCCCCGGCTGAACGCGGTGGCGTACTGGTTGTTCCTGTTCGGCGGGCTGATGCTGCTGGCCGGGTTCCTCATGCCGGGCGGGGCGGCCGACTTCGGGTGGTTCGCGTACACGCCGTTGTCGACGTCGATCTACTCGCCGCAGCCCGGCGGCGACCTGTGGATCATGGGGCTGGCGATGTCGGGGCTGGGCACGATCCTCGGCGCCGTCAACTTCATCACCACGATCGTCGGCATGCGGGCGCCGGGCATGACGATGTTCCGGATGCCGCTGTTCACCTGGAACGTGCTGCTGACCAGCGTGCTCGTGCTGATGGCGTTCCCGGTGCTGGCGGCCGCGCTGCTGGTGCTGGAGGCGGACCGGAAGCTGGGCACGCAGGTCTTCCACCCCGAGAACGGCGGGGCGCTGATCTGGCAGCACCTGTTCTGGTTCTTCGGCCATCCCGAGGTGTACATCATCGCGCTGCCGTTCTTCGGGATCATCACCGAGGTGATCCCCGTCTTCAGCCGCAAGCCGATCTTCGGTTACATGGGGCTGGTCGGGGCCACGATCGCCATCGCGGGGCTGTCGATGACCGTGTGGGCGCATCACATGTTCCCGACCGGGCAGGTGCTGCTGCCGTTCTTCTCGTTCATGACCTTCCTCATCGCGGTGCCGACGGGCGTGAAGTTCTTCAACTGGATCGGCACGATGTGGCGGGGGCACCTGTCGTTCGAGTCGCCCATGTTGTTCGCCGTGGGGTTCCTGGTGACGTTCCTGCTCGGCGGGCTGACGGGGGTGATCCTGGCCTCGCCGCCGCTCGACTTCCACATCAGCGACACCTACTTCGTGGTCGCGCACTTCCACTACGTCGTCTTCGGCACGGTGGTGTTCGCGATGTTCGCCGGGTTCTACTTCTGGTGGCCGAAGATGACCGGCCGGATGCTGGACGACCGGCTCGGCAAGGTGCATTTCTGGACGCTCTTCGTCGGCTTCCACACCACGTTCCTGGTGCAGCACTGGCTGGGGCAGCTCGGCATGCCGCGCCGCTACGCCGACTACAGCGCGGCCGACGGCTTCACCTGGCTCAACCAGGTCTCCTCCGTCGGCGCGTTCCTGCTGGGCGCCTCCACGCTGCCGTTCCTCTACAACGTGGTCAGGACGACCAGGCGCGCGCCCAAGGTCACGGTCGACGACCCGTGGGGTTACTGCAACTCGCTGGAGTGGGCGACCTCCTGCCCGCCACCGCGCCACAACTTCACCAGCATGCCCTCGATCCGCTCCGAGCGGCCCGCCTTCGACCTCCACTACCCCCGCGAGCTGACCGAGCAGGAACCGGTGACGGGCCGGGACGAGACGCCCGAGATCGGCTCCGAGGAGAACGACCGCGCCTGACCCACCGGCGGCGGCTGATTCACGGTCTTCCAAGAGCGGCTTGTTGGTGCTTGTGTAAAAAATGACGTTGGTCCCTTTCAACGGAGACCGCCATGACAGGAACTCGTACTCCGTTCCCCCCGGAGCCGGCGCCCTGCGGCAAGAAGGTCGGCGGTGAGCACTTCCACGACGACGACGGGTACGGCCTGCTGATCCGCGACCAGCTCTTCGCGTGCGGCTGCCGCCGGATCCGGCACGAGTACCACGACGGCAGCATCCACCTGTCCGCCGTCCGCCACGACGGCAAGCGGGTAAAGGACCAGGTAGAACCCGACCACGGGAGCTGAGTGCCAATGATCGACGTGCTGATCGTCGGGGGAGGAGGGGCGGGTCTGCGCGCGGCCGTCGCGGTCGCGGAGACGGACCCGTCACTGAAGGTGGCGGTCGTCTCCAAGGTCTACCCCATGCGCAGCCACACGGTCTCGGCCGAGGGCGGCGCGGCCGGGGTGATCGGCCTCGACGACACGCTCGACGAGCACTGCTACGACACCGTCTCCGGCGGCGACTGGCTGCCCGATCAGGACGCGGTCGAGGCGTTCGTGAGCGAGGCCCCCCGCGAGCTCATGCAGCTGGAGCACTGGGGCTGCCCGTGGAGCAGGGAGCCGGACGGGCGGGTTGCCGTGCGCCCGTTCGGCGGCATGAAGAAGATGCGCACCTGGTACGCCGCCGACAAGACAGGCTTCCACCTTCTGCACACGCTTTTCCAGACAAGCCTGAAATATCAGGACATCATCAGGTACGACGAGTGGTTCGTCACCAAGCTCGTCGTCGACGACGGCCGCGTCCACGGCGTCGTGGCCCTGGAGATCAGGACCGGTCGCATCGAGACCATCCCCGCCAGAACGGTCATCCTGGCCACCGGCGGCTGCGGCAAGGTCTTCCCCTTCACCACCAACGCCGCCATCAAGACCGGCGACGGCATGGCCCTGGCCTACCGCGCCGGCGCGCCGCTGAAGGACATGGAGTTCGTCCAGTACCACCCGACCGGCCTGCCGTTCACCGGCATCCTCATCACCGAGGCGGCCAGGGCGGAGGGCGGCTGGCTGATCAACAAGGACGGCTACCGCTACCTCCAGGACTACGACCTCGGCAAGCCCACCCCGGCGCCGAAGCTGCGCAGCATGGAGCTGGGGCCGCGGGACCGGCTGTCGCAGGCGTTCGTGCACGAGCAGCGCAGAGGCCGCACCGTCGACACGCCATACGGGCCCGTCGTCTACCTGGACCTGCGCCACCTGGGCGAGGACAAGATCGACACCCGCATCCCGTTCGTCCGCGAGTTGTGCCGCAGCTACCAGAACCTCGACCCGGCCACCGACCTCATCCCGGTCCGCCCGGTCGTGCACTACATGATGGGCGGCGTCCACACCGACATCGACGGCGCCACCCCCATCGCCGGCCTGTACGCCGCCGGCGAGGTCGCCTGCGTGAGCATCAACGGCGCCAACCGGCTCGGCTCCAACTCGCTGCCCGAATGCCTGGTCTTCGGCCGCCGGGCCGGGATCGCCGCCGCCGAGTTCGCCAGGAGGCACCGGGACGGCGAGGCGGCCGCCGTCCGCAGCCAGGGCGACGACGAGCGGCGGCGGTTGGAACGCGTGCGCGAGGGAAGCGGGAACGGAGAGCGGATCGCCGACCTGCGCGAGGAGATGCAGCACACCCTGGAGGGGGCGGCCGGCATCTACCGCGCGGGCGACGTGCTGGCCAAGGCCGTCGACACCCTCGCCGACCTGCGCGAACGCGCCGACGAGGCGCGCGTCGAGGACACCAGCGGCGCCTTCAACACCGAGCTGACCAGCCTGCAGGAGCTGCACGCCATGTTGGAGGTGGCCCAGACGATCGTGGCCTGCGCGCTCAACAGGGAGGAGTCGCGCGGCGCGCACCAGCGCACCGACTTCGAGGCCAGGGACGACGCCGGCTTCCTGGCGCACTCGCTGGTGCACCGCGCCCCCGACGGCACGCCGTCGGTGACGTTGCTGCCCGTGACGATCACCCGCTGGCCTCCGGGAGAAAGGGTCTATGGCCGTGACTGACACCAAGGAGCGCGTCGAGCGGGCCGCCGGGACGCGCACGATCCGAATGGAGGTCGCGCGGTACCGGCCGGGCCAGGACGCCGAGCCCGTCTTCCAGGGCTACGACGTGCCGCTCATGGCCGACTGGGCGGTGCTGGACGGGCTCAACTACATCAAGGACCAGCTGGACGGCAGCCTGTCCTACCGCTGGTCGTGCCGCATGGGCGTGTGCGGCTCGTGCGGCATGACGGTCAACGGCGAGGCCCGGCTGACCTGCGGCACCTTCCTCACCGAGTACGGCGAGGGCCCGATCAGGATCGAGCCGCTGAAGGGCTTCCCGGTCATCAGGGACCTGGTCGTGGACATCGACGACTTCCTCGGCAAGCTGTCGTCGGTGCGCCCGTGGCTGGTCAGGGAGGGCGAGGAACTGCCGCTGACCACCGAGTACGCCCAGACGCCCGCCCAGCTGGAGGCGTACAAGCAGTACAGCATGTGCATCAACTGCCTGCTGTGCTACTCGGCCTGCCCGGTGTACGTGCTCGACCCCGACTTCCTCGGCCCGGCCGCGATCGCGCTCGCCCAGCGGTACAACCTGGACTCGCGGGACATGGACGACCGGTTCGACGTGCTCAACCTGGACGACGCCGTATGGGGGTGCACGTTCGTCGGCGAGTGCACGCGGGTCTGCCCCAAGCACGTGGACCCGGCCGAGGCGATCCAGCGCTACAAGGTGACCGCCGCCGTGCGTTCGGTCCTGCCCTGGACCCGGCGATGAGCGCGCCCGCCGGCTACCGTCCGCCGCGCGACAACCTGTGGTTCGCCCGCAGCCCCGGCTACGCGCGTTTCGTGCTGCGCGAGCTGACCAGCGTCCTCGTGGCCTGGACGACCGTCTTCCTGGTCATGCTGGTCGACGCGGTGCTGAACGGCGGCCTGCCGGAGTTCGCGGCGCTGGCGGGGCGGCCGTGGATGATCGCGATCAACGTGGTGGCGCTGGCCGCGACCGTCTTCCACGCCGTCACCTTCCTCAACCTCGCCCCCAAGGCCACCGTCGTCCGCCTGGACGGCTGGCGGGTGCCCGCCTGGATGATCCAGGGCGGCAACCACTCGCTCTGGGTGCTGGTCTCCGCGGTGATCGCCTACGTCGTCCTGAGGTCGCCATGAAGCGCACGCCTGAGCCGTATCTGTGGCTGCTGTTCAGTGGTGGGGGAGTGGTGGCGGCGCTGCTGCTGCCGGTGCTGGTGCTGCTGTTCGGGGTGCTCATGCCGCTCGGCGTGGTCGACTGGCCCACCGCCGAGCACCTGCGCACGCTGGTGGACAACGTGGTGGTGAAGGCCGCGTTCCTGGTCGTGGTCGGGTTGTGCCTGTTCCACGCCGCCCACCGGATCAGGTTCACCAGCGAAGAGCTGCTCGGCATCGCCCGGTTCGACGCGCTCATCGCGGTGCTCTGTTACGGCGCCGCCGTTGCGGGCGTGGTCGTGACCGGGTTTGTGCTGGTTTAAATGGGGCCGAATGTCGTGGTTTGATCACGTTTCGACAACGTACTTTACGAATGGTCGATTGACGCTCTAGCGTGCGGCATCGCACACCCTATGGCCATTGCGCCCGGCCATCCCCGGGCAGAGAGGGTTTCAGGTGCCCAGCACGAAGCGCTTATTAGTGACGCTCCCGGCGGTCGCCCTCCTCGGCGCCGCACTGTCCGTACCCGGCGCTCAGGCGGCCTCCGTCGCCGTCTACGAGCCCTCGGCCGCGGACTTCTACATCAACTACGCGCCGCCCCAGGCCGAGAAGGACTCGGAGAACCCGCGCCCTGTCGACCAGCGGTCCCGATCCCTCACCCCCGCGCAGAAGTTCGACCGCAAGTTCTCCAGCGGCAACCCGGCCGCCGGCCGCATCCTCGCCGCCCGCGAGCGGGAAGCGATCAAGACCGGCCGGAACCCGGCTGAATGGATCTTCAAGAACTCCAAGCAGACCCGCACGGCCAAGCTCCTGACGATCCTCGTCGAGTTCAACGAGCAGGCCAACGACGACTTCTCCGGCTACAACCGCCTGCGCACCGTCCACAGCGCGCCGGACGACTGCGTGGTCGAGCCGCCGGGCACGGTCCAGAACGGCCCGCTGCACAACCAGATCCCCGACCCGGCGAGCCTGCCGAACCAGGACAACAACTCCTTCTGGGTCAAGGACTTCAGCCCCGAGCACTTCAACAAGATGCTCTACACCGACCGGGGCATCACCGAGCGCGTCCGTCCCGACCTGCGCGACCCGCGCGACGGCAAGCCCGGCATCGACATCTCCGGACACACCCTGAAGAAGATGTACGAGGAGATGTCGAAGGGCGCCTACTCCGTCACCGGCGAGGCGGTCGGCTGGATCAAGGTCCCGCACTCCGAGGCGTGGTACGGCGCCGCGGCCTGCGGCGGCGCCCCGCAGGACATGTCCGGCCACCCGGACAACCCGCTCGGCGCCCAGCAGCTCGCCATCGACTCGGTCGACGCCCTCGCCCAGGCCCAGCCGGACTTCCCGTGGGCCGACTACGACCTGGAGGACATCTCCGACGCCGACGGCGACGGCAACCACCAGGAGCCCGACGGCGTCATCGACCACCTCGTGCTGGTGCACGCCGGCAAGGACAAGTCCTCCGACGGCGGCGCCCAGGGCACGTACGCCATCTGGGCCCACTCCAGCGCGGTCGCCGGCGGCTACAAGGTGCCCGGCACCGACAAGAGGATCTCCAACTACATCGTGCAGCCCGAAGACTCCGGCGTCGGCGTCTTCGCCCACGAGTACGGCCACGACCTCGGCCTGCCCGACCTGTACGACACGTCTGGCCAGGCCAGCTCGGCCGTCGACTTCTGGGACCTGATGTCCAGCGGCTCCCACTCCGGGCCGATCTTCCAGTCGATGCCCACGCACATGGGCCTGTGGGACAAGTGGGTGCTCGGCTGGGCCAACCCGAGGACGTTCGACCCCGGCGACGCCTCCAGGCTCGTCACGGTCGGCCAGTCCTCGCGCACGCCCAAGCTCACCGCCGACGGCCTCCGGGTCAACCTGAGCTCCACGCCGCAGAAGATGATCGACGTCCACAGCGGCGCCAACGCCTGGTGGACCGGCCTCGACCAGGACTGGGCCAACCTCAGCCTCACCCGCGACGTGCCCGTCCCCGCCGGGACCGACGTGCGGCTGTGGATGTGGAACAACTACGTGATCGAGCAGGACTGGGACTTCGGCTTCGTCGAGGTCTCCACCGACGGCGGCGAGACATGGGCCCAGCAGAAGGTCTTCGACGAGGCCGGCAACGAGGTCTCCACGCCCGACGACTACCCGGACCCGAACAAGAACCTCAAGGCGTTCGGCAACAAGAAGTACGGCCTCACCGGCGACAGCGGCGGCTGGCGGCACGACTACGTCAACCTGACGCCGTTCGCCGGGCAGACGATCAAGCTGCGGCTGGTGTTCAACACCGACGCCGCCTTCCAGGAACGCGGCTGGCACGTCGACGACTTCGAGCTCACCAACGGCGGCACGGCCGTGTGGAGCGACGACGTCGAGTCCGGCGACAACGGCTGGAAGCCCGTCGGCGGCACGTTCACCAACACCAGCGGCCAGGGCTGGACCCGCAACAACGGCGAGCGCGAGATCTCCCGCTTCTACCTCGCCGAGTGGCGCAACTTCGACGGCTTCGACAAGGGCCTGCAGTACACCTACGACACCGACTACCAGCGTGACGGCGCGTGGAAGGTGCAGAAGGTGAAGTACAACGCGCCCGGCCTGCTGGTCTGGTACCGCGACTCGACGTACGTCAACAACAACGTCGCCGGCACCCTGCAGGCGCCGCCGAGCCTCGGCCCGAAGGGCAGCCTGCTGGTCGTGGACTCCCACTTCGAGCCGCTGCGCCGCACCGGCGCCGCGGCCGAGAAGGACCCGTCGCTGCAGAAGAACCTCCAGGGACGGCCCCAGTCGTCGAACGCGGCGTTCGGGTTCGGCAAGACGTACCCGTTCAAGGAGTGCATCGAGGCGGAGGACGAGCCGTTCAGCGCGTACTGCACGGACCTCCCCGCCCAGAACGGCGTCAAGACCTTCACCGACGCCAAGACCTGGTACCCCGGCGTCGAGGCGATCGGCACCGGGCTCTTCTTCCGGGACTTCGACGCCTCGGCGGTCGTGCCGTCGAAGGGCGACCAGGCGTACTCCACCCGCGTGGTGCACCAGGACGGCACCCCGGCCACCGAGCTGTACGGCCGGACGGTCGCCGGCTCCGTGCTCGGCACCGGCAACCCCGGTGACGAGGGCAAGGCGCTGGGCGTGCAGCTCAAGCTGGTGAGCCCGCTGCCAGGAAACCTGGGGGCGATCGTCCAGGTGGTGCCGCCGAAGAACTAGCTCGCAAGGGCCGCCGGGGACCCCGGCGGCCCCCGCGGTCGGCGGCGTCCTGCGGCCGACCGTGGCTGGAAGCCTCTGCCCCTACCATTGATGACCATGAGCGAACTGCGCACCAAAGCCGAGCACACCGAGGCGATCCGGCGGGATCGCCGGGTGGCGGTGGTGGTGAACACTCGCTCCCGGCGAGGCCGCCGCCACTACTTCGAGGTCATCGAGCAGATCCACGCTCTCGGGTTCGAGCCGCTGGCCGAGCTGTCGGTCTACAACCCCAAGCGGCTGCGCGACCTGCTCGACACCGCGCTCGCCACCGGGCCCGACCTGCTCATCGTGGGCGGCGGCGACGGCACCCTCTCCTCGGCCGTGCGCCACGTCGCCCACCGCGACGTGGCGCTCGGCGTGCTGCCGCTCGGCACCACCAACAACTTCGCCCGCAGCCTCGGCCTGCCGCTCGACCTGGCCGGGGCCATCCGGGTGTTCGCCACCGGCAAGGTGGCCGACATCGACCTCGGCATGGCCGGCGACCGGCCGTTCGCCAACCTGGCCAGCTTCGGGGTGTCGGTCGAGGTGGCCGGCAAGGTCAAGCCGTGGCTCAAACGCGTGGTCGGCCGGCCCGCCTACCCGCTGACCGCGCTCACCATCCTGCCCGGCCACCGGCCGTTCCGGGCGTACATCACCGTCGAGGGGCAGCGCCACGAGCTGCTCACCCACCAGCTCAACATCGCCAACGGCCGCTTCCACGGCGGCTGGCAGGTGGCCAAGGACATCAGCATCGACAACGGCCTGCTGGTGGCCTACCAGCTCGGGTCCGGCAAGAAGCTGCGGCTCCTCGGCGAGACCCTGATCAGGGCCACCACGGGCCGCTGGCGCAGCCTGGCCGGCGGTCCGTTCGTGAGCGGCCAGGAGATGCTGCTGGAGACCGACCCGCCGATGGCCGCCGACGTGGACGGCGAGGTGCGGCTCCGCACCCCGATCCGGCTCCGCGTGGTGCCGAACGGCGTCCGCGTCATGGTGCCGGCGGCGTTCGAGGACCGCTGAGCTACGACTCCGGCGTCCCGCCGCCGCCGAGCGCGCGGTAGGCCGGGGCCAGCACGCGGGCCAGGTCACCGGGCGGCGGGAAGACCCGCAGCAGCAGGTCGGGTGCCGCGGCCGCCGGACGGCGCTCGGGCCGGTGCGCGGTCGCGCCGGGCGCGTAGAAGTCGGCCAGCCGGTCCGCGAACGGCACGTCCTCCACCCGCGGCAGCTCCTCCCCGGTCTCGGCCAGCGACCCCAGCAGCTGCTCCCGCGTGCGTCCCCGCCAGGCCAGCACCAGGAACGGGTCGTCGTCGAACGACTCGGCCAGCAGGTAGAGCACCGCTGACAGGTGCTTGCACGGGAACCCCCAGTCGGGGCACGAGCACTCCATGTCGAGATCGCGCGGGAACAGGTCGACACCCATCGCCGCGAACAGCTCCTCGATCTCCGCCGGCATCTCCCCGGCCAGCAGCTTGGCCCGGTAGACCGCCTGCTCGGCGATGGCTTCCTCCAGCTCGGCCCACCGGCTCTCGCCGTACGCCGCGATCCTGATCACGACCTCGTACGGGGCCGGCCGCGACCCCTGCACCGACGCCGTGACCTCGCCAGGGGACAGGTCGATCGACCGGACCTGGCCCTGGCGGGCGTAGGCCCGGCCGCGCGCGAGGCGGCCCTTGTCGCAGATGCGCTCCAGGATGTCGATGAACCGCCGCGACCACCAGGTCGAGCCGATCGAGCCGCGCCGCGTGCGCGCCCTGATGCCCCCCTCGACCCGGATCGGCCCGCCGGGCCACTGGCCGCCGTCCCAGGCGCCGCCGTCCCGCCGCCCGTCTCGTGGCATGTCAGCTCACCGCCTCGGCGGTCAGGCGGAACACCGCGCGCAGCTCGTCGGTCGACAGGTCGGTCAGCCACTCCTCGCCCGTGCCGACCACCCGCTCGGCCAGGGCCTTCTTGCGCTCGATCATCTCGTCCACGCGTTCCTCCAGGGTGCCGGCGCAGATGAGCTTGCGGACCTGGACGTTCTTGCGCTGCCCGATGCGGAAGGCGCGGTCGGTGGCCTGGTCCTCGACGGCCGGGTTCCACCAGCGGTCGACGTGGACGACGTGGTTGGCGGCCGTCAGGTTGAGCCCGACGCCGGCCGCCTTCAGCGACAGCACGAACAGCATCGGCTCCGGGTCGTTCTGGAACCTGTCGACCAGGCGGTCGCGGGTCTTCTTCGGCAGCCCGCCGTGGAGCCACAGCACCGGCCGGTCGAGGCGCCGGGCCAGGTACGGCTGGAGCATCGTGCCGAACTCGGCGTACTGGGTGAACAGCAGCGCCTTCTCGCCCTCGGCAATGATCTCCTCGGCCAGCTGCTCAAGGCGGGTCAGCTTGCCGGACCGGCCGGCCAGGCGGGAGCCGTCCTTGAGCAGGTGGGCCGGGTGGTTGCAGACCTGCTTGAGCTTGGCCATGGCGGCCAGCACCAGGCCGCGCCGCTCGATGCCCTCACTGTTGTCGATCTTGGCCAGCATGTCGTCCACGACGGCCTGGTAGAGCGTGGCCTGCTCGGGGGTGAGCGGGCACCACTCCTTGACCTCCAGCTTCTCCGGCAGGTCGGAGATGATGGACGTGTCGGTCTTGACGCGGCGGAGGATGAACGGGCCGGTCGCCCGCTTGAGCGCCCGCGCGGCGTTGTCGTCCTGGCGGGCCTCGATCGGCTCCTGGAACCGCGTACGGAACCGGGAACGCGAGCCCAGCAGGCCCGGGTTGGCGAACTCCATGATCGACCAGAGCTCGGCCAGGTGGTTCTCCACCGGGGTGCCGGTCAGGGCCAGCCTGGTGGGGGTCGGTATCGACCGGACGGCCCGGGCCTGCAGCGTGCCGCTGTTCTTGATCGCCTGGGCCTCGTCGCAGACCACCCTGCGCCACGCGTGCCGCTTGAGGGTCTCCAGGTCGCGGTAGGCGGTGCCGTACGTGGTGATGACCAGGTCCGCGTCGGGGACGCGGGCGTCGTCGCGGCCGCTGCCGTGGTGGACGTACACGCGCAGCCCCGGCGCGAACCGGGCGGCCTCGCGCTGCCAGTTGCCGATCAGCGACATCGGGCACACCAGGAGCGTCGGCGTGTCGGCCTGCTCGTGGACGAGCAGCGCGAGCGTCGTGATCGTCTTGCCGAGGCCCATGTCGTCGGCCAGCACCCCGCCGAGGCCCAGCTGCGACAGGAAGCTCAGCCAGGCCAGGCCGCGCTCCTGGTAGGGGCGGAGGGTGGCGTCGAGGCCGGGCGGGGTCGCCAGCGGCTGGAGCCTGCGCTCGGCCTGGCCGGACAGCAGGTCGCCGAGCACGCCGTCGGCGTCCACCTCCAGGATCGGCAGCTCGTCGTCGCCCTGGATGACGTGCTTGAGGAGGTCGGCCGCCGTGGCCTCGCCCGCCCGCTCGCCCTCGACAGCCCGCAGCGCGGCCTTCAGCTGGCGGTCGTCCAGCTCCACCCACTGGCCGCGCACCCGTACCAGCGGCACCTTCAGCCGGGCCAGCTCGGCCAGCTCCTCCTCGCTGATCGTCTCGTCGCCGACCGCCAGGTCCACCCGGAAGTCGACCAGCTCCCGCAGGCCGAACCCCTGGCTGACGGCCGCCGTCTGCGCCTTGGTCCTGGTGGTCAGCTTGAGCCCGAGCCGCGTACGGCCGGCCCAGCGCGGCAGCTGCACCCCGAACCCGGCCGCCTGCAGCAGCGGCGCCGCCTGCCGCAGGAACCCGAACGCCCCCGCCGTGTCCAGCGCCAGCTCGCTCGGCCGCGGCACCCGCAGGGCCCGGTCCAGCTCCGGGTACAGCCGGACCGCCCGGCCCAGCCCGGCCAGCAGCTCCCGCTCCGGGCGCGCGGGCAGGCCCGGCATCTGCTCGCCGGCCCAGACGTCGGACGCGGGCACGTACAGGCTGGGGTCGTCGGCCGCCTGCAGGGCCAGCTCGACCCGCCAGTCGTCGGTGTCCTGCGGCTCCAGCAGGCGGAAGCACACCCGGACCGCCCCCTCGGCCGCCGTCGCGGCCCGGTGCCACGCCTCCAGCTCGCGCCGCAGATCCGGGAGGTCAGGGCAGGACGGATCGCTCCCCGTCAGCGCGGCCAGCCACCGCTCCTGCGGCGTCCGGGCCCGCGCGACCAGCGGCTCGCCGAGGTGCTGCCGGACCAGCGCGTCGGTGAACGCCTCCATGGCCTCCATGAGGACGTCGGCGGACGGACGCTCGGTGCGGGAGGTGCGGCAGGCCGGCGGCATGGCCAACGCCAACTCCCGGAAATATCCGGCATCCACCCCGGTGATGACCGGCCGCCACACGGCCCACGCCTCCGCCGCGGGAACCACCCACCGCCCCCACTCGTGACCGGCGGCCGCACTGCCGGCCGGCGCGGTGTGGGTGGGGGCTCTGTCGGCAGGGGCTCTGTCGGTGGGGGCTCTGTCGGCGGGGGCGGGGAGGAGCCGGGGGATGACGCGGCCGCGGCGTACGAGGTCGCGGGCGAAGTCGGCGACGATGGCCCAGTGGCGCACGGTCGCGGTGCCGGCGTGCGCGGCGAGCACGTGCAGCGCCGCCACCGTGCCAGGAACGACGGCCGGGACCTGCCACAGGCGCAACCGCGGCCGGGTCACCGCCGGCAGCCGCCCGGTCTCCGGTGAGGGCAGCGGCTCCTTGACCGAGCCGGGAAGCAGCAGCTCCAGCATCCGCGCGGGCGGGTCGTCGAGCCCCAGCCGGGCCGCGACCTCGGCGGCCGCCGCCGCGAACGGATGCGGCCCCGGCGAGCCACCCCGCCGCGGCGCGCGGCCCGACCGTGAGGCGTGCGCGGGCTCCACGGACTGGAGGGCCCCCGCGGCCGGTACGGCCTCCGTGGCCGGCATGGATTCCGTGGTCTCGGCCCAGAACGCGAGGCCGTCCGTCGTCCAAACACCGTGTACCAGCACCAGGGCAGGTTACCTCCGACAGGGGACGATCGATCCGCTTCGGAGTCCCCGTCACGTGGAGGCGCGGGAGTAGACTGAACGTATGAATCCTCCCGGATCGTGGTGTGAGCGGCCCAAGCCGCAGGCTCCCTCGTGTGAGCTCCCGTCCCCGTGGAGTAGGCAGAAGCCGCGGGACACCTGGTGCGAGACGCAGAAGGACCCCGTGCTGTCCGTGCTCGACTTCCTGCTCAAGGCCGGCAAGCGCAAGTAGCCGCGTGATAGAAGGCCATCCGGCTGGGTAGACGCCATCCTCAGCGGAGGAGGCGAACGTCGTGAACGATACCCACAGGCTGGTGAACGATCTCTCCGACCAGGTCTCCCGGCTCGTGAAGGACGAGCTCCGCCTGGCCAGGATGGAACTCACGGAAAAGGGCAAGCGCGCGGGCCTTGGCGCGGGCCTGTTCGGCGCGGCCGGCACGATCGCGTTCCTCGGCGGCGCCACGCTGGTGGCCGCGGTCGTCCTGCTCCTCGCCCTGGTCATGCCCGGATGGGTGGCCGCGTTGATCGTGGCGGTGGTGTTGTTCGCCATCGCCGCCGTACTCGGCCTGGTCGGCAGGAAGCAGGTCAAGCAGGCCGCGCCCCCGATCCCGGCGGAGACCATCGCGAGCGTCAAGGCCGACGTGGACATGGTCAAGGAGAAGGCGGCGCGGCGATGAGCGAGACAGATCCGGGACACAGCGACCAGTACGCCGGCGACGTCGGCGCCCACCGGGCGACCGTCGGCACGCCGACGGAGCGGGAGTCCATCAACGTGCCTCCCACCAGGCCGGGCGCGGCCGAGAACGCGCGGGAGGCGGCGGCCGCCCGCGAGGAGCACGAGACGTTCATCCCCGAGACCCCCATCCCGGACGAACGGTCGGAGGCGCAGGAGAGCCTGCGTGCCGAGGAACAGTCGTTGCGGGGCGAACGGTCGTCGAAGGAAACCGGCGACGAGCGCGGCGGCGACCGCGCGGAGACAGGCAGGGGCCGGGCGGAAGCCGGCGAAGGCCACGAAGCGGCCGGCGCGGGCCACGTGACGACAGTCGGCGGCCACGGCAGGCGCGCAGGCCATGACAAGGAAGAGGCGGACGTGCGCAAGGACATCCAGGAGACCCGCGAACAGCTCGGCGAGACCGTCAGCGCGCTCGCCAGGAAGGCCGATGTGAAGGGCAGGGCGAGCAGCGCGGTCGAGACCGCCAAGGGCAAGGCCGCCGACGCGGCGGAGGCGATGAAGGGCAAGACGTCCGAGGTGGCGGGCAAGGTCGGCGAGCACACCCCCGACCGGGTCAAGGACGCCGCCCAGGAGGCGAGGAAGCGGCCGGTGCTGTTCATCGCCGTGCTGGGCGCGGTGGTCGCCTTCGTCGTCCGCCGGCTGCTGAGCCGCGGCCGGCGCCGCAGGTGACGTCGCACGCCGGCGGCCGAGCGGGATGCCCGGTATGCCGGTGACATAGGGTCGGACGGTGAGCACCGACCTGTTCTGCGAGATCGTCTCCGGTGACCGGCCCGCCCACGTGGTGGGATCCGACGACGTGGCGGTCTCGTTCCTCGACTCCCGGCCGGTCTTCAAGGGGCACGTGCTGGTCGTGCCCAGGCTCCACGTCGAGACGCTCGCCGATCTCGCCGACGTCGGCCCCTTCTTCGAGCGGGTCAAGGCCCTGGCGCGGGCGGTCGAGGCGGGCCTTGAGGCCGGGGGCACGTTCGTGGCCATGAACAACCGGGTCAGCCAGAGCGTGGCCCACCTCCACGTGCACGTCGTCCCGCGCCACAGGAAAGACGGTCTGCGTGGGTTCTTCTGGCCTCGTACGAAATACGACTCCGACGACGAGGCCGCCGCGTACGCCGCCCGCATCGCCTCGGCCCTCTGAGGGGGCGCCACGTACTAGGCTCTGGCCGCGTGGAGTACCTCATCGGGGTCGCCGTGGTCGCGGTGCTCGTGGGCGTGCCCGCGATCGTGTTGTGGCGGGTCATGCGGGGCCGGCGCGAGCTGGGCACGAGCCCGGCCGAGCGGGCCACGTTCGAGACCCTGCACACCGCCTCCCTGGCCGGGCCGCCGCTGCGGGCCGGGCTGACCGCAGACGGGGCCGAGCGCGCCTCACGGCACCTGCGGAAGCTGCTCGGCTCGGCCGCCCTGGCGATCGCCGACGGCGAGCGGCTGCTCGTCTACGACGGCGAGGGCGACGACCACCACGCCGACCACGCGTTCGAGGACGCCGCCGCCACCCTCAAGGACGGCCGCACCCAGGTCCTCACCATCGACTGCGACCTGCTCGAATGCCAGATCAGGCAGGCCGTGGTCGTGCCGCTCACCACCGACGACCGGGTCGTGGGCGCGCTCATCGCCTACGGCCCCAACGCCTCGGCGGGGCTGGTGCGGGCGGCCCAGGAGGTGGCCGGGTGGGTCGACTCGCAGCTGGAGCTGGCCGAGCTGGACCGCTCGCGCACCCTCCTCATGGAGGCCGAGATGCGGGCGCTGCGGGCGCAGATCTCGCCCCACTTCATCTACAACTCCCTGACCACGATCGCCTCGTTCGTCCGCACCGATCCCGAGCGGGCCAGGGAGCTGCTGCTGGAGTTCGCCGACTTCACCCGCTACTCCTTCCGCCGGCACGGCGAGTTCACCACGCTCGCCGAGGAGCTGCGCTCGATCGACCGCTACCTCATCCTGGAGCGGGCCAGGTTCGGCGACCAGCTGCAGGTCACGCTCCGCATCGCGCCGGAGGTGCTGCCGGTCGCGGTGCCGTTCCTGTGCCTGCAGCCGCTGGTCGAGAACGCCGTGCGCCACGGCCTGGAGAGCCGCAACGGCGTCGGCCGCATCACGATCGTGGCCGAGGACGCCGGCGCCGAGTGCCGCATCAGCGTCGAGGACGACGGCCTCGGCATGGACCCCGACCGGCTGCGCCGCGTCCTCGCGGGTGACATCGCCTCCGGCGGCGGCGTCGGGCTGGCCAACGTGGACGAGCGGCTGCGCCAGGTGTACGGCGACGAGTACGGCCTCGTCGTCGAGACCGGCAAGGGCGCGGGCACCAAGGTCAACGTCAGGTTGCCGAAATATCACCCAGGCGTCTCCGCCCGTTGACCTCGATCTTTGTTGTCGGTTTTATCACTGTCTATGGCACAACTACGGGTCCTCGCGGTCGATGACGAGCTGCCCGCCCTCGAAGACCTGTCGTACCTGCTGCGCGCCGATCCCCGTATCGGGGAGGTGGCCACCGCGCGGGACGGCGCCGCGGCGCTGCGGCTGCTCGACCGGGCGATCGCCGACGGCCGGCCCATCGACGCGGTGTTCCTGGACATCAGGATGCGCGGGCTCGACGGGGTGGTGCTCGGGCGGCTCCTGTCGCAGTTCGCCAACCCGCCGCGCGTGGTGTTCGTGACGGCGTACGAGGAGCACGCCGTGGACGCCTTCGAGATCAAGGCCGAGGACTACCTGCTGAAGCCGGTGCGCCCGGAGCGGCTGGCGGAGGCCATCCGGCGGGTCGCGGTGTCGGCCGACGTGCCGGTGGAGGGCGGCGAGAGCGACACGATCCCGGTCGAGCTGGGCGGGGTGACCCGGTTCGTGTCCAGCGCCGACGTGATGTACGTCGAGGCGCACGGCGACTACGCGCGCCTGCACACCGCGAGCGGCAGCCACCTGGTCCGCATCCCGCTGGCCACGCTGGAGGAACGCTGGGCCTCGGCCGGGTTCGTCCGGGTGCACCGCAGCCACCTGGTGGCCGTCAAGCACATCGAGGAGTTGCACATCGACTCGGGCAGGTGCAGCGTGCGGGTCGGTGACAGCGAGATCCCGGTCAGCCGCCGGCACACCCGCGAGCTGCGGGACCTGCTGGTGCGCCGCGCCCGCAGGGGGCGCCCGGAATGAGCGCTCAGCCGACGGACGCCTCGGCGAAGGGACGGCCCGCATGAGCCCCGACGCCCGCCCGCCCCGGCGCACGACGCGGGACTTCCCGCGCCGGGTGGCGGTGACCAGCCCGCGCACCGCCGCCGCCCGCCGCCCCCGCTACCCGGCCACCCGCGAGATCGACGAGCAGACCCGGCTGGGCGAGGTCTACATGCGCTCCCTGCTGCGCACCCAGTTCCGGCTGGCGTTGTTCGTCTGCACGGTGCTGGCCTGCGTGGTCGGCGGGCTGCCGCTGCTGTTCCTGCTGATCCCCGAGCTGCGCCAGGCGCACCTGCTCGGCGTCCCGCTCCCGTGGGCGGTGCTGGCCGGCCTCATCTACCCCGGCTTCGTCCTGGGGGCCTGGTTCTACGTGCGCCAGGCCGAGCGCAACGAGCGCCACTTCGCCGAGCTGGTCGAGCGCCGATGAGCCTCACAGCCGTCCTGGTCGTGGTCGTGGCGGCGGTGCTCATCGGCGCGTTCGGCATCCGCGTCTCCCGCACCACCTCCGACTTCTACGTCGCCTCCCGCACCGTCAGCCCGCTCTGGAACGCCTCGGCCATCGGCGGCGAGTACCTGTCGGCGGCGTCGTTCCTGGGCATCGCGGGGCTCATCCTGTCCTTCGGCGTGGACATGCTGTGGCTGCCGGTCGGCTGGACCGGCGGCTACCTCGTGCTGCTGGTGCTGGTGTCGGCGCCGCTGCGGCGGTCGGGGGCGTACACGCTGCCGGACTTCGCCGAGGCCAGGCTCGAGTCCATGACCGTGCGCAGGACCGCCAGCGTGCTCGTCGTGCTCATCGGCTGGCTCTACCTCATGCCGCAGTTCCAGAGCGCCGGGCTGGTGCTGCGGGAGATCACCGGCGCGCCCGTGTGGGTGGGCGGGCTGCTGGTGGCGGTGGTTGTGGCGGTGAACGTGCTGTCGGGCGGGATGCGGTCGATCACGTTCGTGCAGGCGTTCCAGTACTGGCTGAAGCTGACGGCGCTGGCCGTGCCGCTGGTCTTCCTGCTCATGGCCTGGCGGGCCGACGGTGCTCCCGGGGTGAGCGCGCAGGACGCGGCCACCTGGCAGGTGCCGCTGGCCGGCGGCAGGGAGTACGGGCTGTACTCGACGTACTCGCTGATCCTGGCCACGTTCCTGGGCACCATGGGGTTGCCGCACGTGCTCGTGCGCTTCTACACCAACCCGGACGGGCGGGCCGCCCGCCGTACGACGCTGGTCGTCCTGTCCCTGCTCGGCGCCTTCTACCTGCTGCCCGCCGGGTACGGCTGGCTCGGCCGCCTCTACGCCCCCGACCTGGTGCGCACCGACGCGGTCGTGCTGGCGCTGCCCGCGCGCATGATCGTCGGCCCGGTCGGCGACCTGCTGACGGCCCTGGTCACGGCCGGGGCGTTCGCCGCGTTCCTGTCGACCTCGTCGGGGCTGACGGTGTCGGTGGCCGGCGTGCTGGCCCAGGATCTCCTCAAGGGAAGCGTGCGCTCGTTCCGCATCGCCACGCTGATGGCCGTGGCGGTGCCGCTGGGGCTGGCGTTGTGGGCGCGGGCTTTGCCGGTCGCGGACGTGGTGGGGCTGGCGTTCGCGGTGGCGGCCTCGTCGTTCTGCCCCCTGCTCGTGCTCGGCATCTGGTGGCGGCGCCTGTCGACGGCGGGGGCGCTGGCCGGGCTGTTCGTGGGCGGGGGGCTGGCCTGCGGCGCCGTGCTCGCCACGATCACGGGCGCCTCGTACGGCGGTTTCACGGCCGCCCTGCTGGCCCAGCCGGCCGCCTGGACGGTGCCGATCGCGTTCACCGTGATGATCGCCGTGTCGTTCCTGACCCCCAACCGCGTGCCCCCCGGCGTCGCCCGCACGATGGTCCGCCTCCACGCTCCCGAGGACCTCGACCTCGACCGCGGCGACTGGCGCCCCCGCTCCTCCTGACGCCGGGGCGCTCGCAGGGCGCGATCAGGGCGCGATCGGGCACGGTCAGGACCCCGTCAGGACCCCGTCAGGGCGCGATCACGGGCAGGTCAGGGCGTCATAATCTGCCCCATGGATGACGACTGGATCTGCGGCCGGCTGGGCGAGGACGAGCCGTGGATGATGGGCGCGGTCAACCCGCCGGTGTTCGAGAACTCGCTGTTCACGTTCGCGAGCGCGGAGGAGCTGGGCGAGGCGGTCAGGAACGAGGACGAGCGGTACGTCTACTGGCGGGGCACCAACCCGACCGTGGACCTCGCGCAGCGCAAGCTGGC
>DASUCK010000472.1:0-5046 GCA_036276095.1 Nonomuraea sp.
CGGCGGCTCTCCCGGAGGAGCCGGTCGTCCGGGAGAGCCGGTCAGGGCGCGGTCAGACGACCGGGCCGAGAGTCCGGCGCATGACGCATTCGTTGGGGAACTCGTGCCGGTAGGAGACCGCGCGCCTGTACCAGTTGCCGGTGACCTCGACGTCGACCGGCAGGTAGATCATCGGGCAGGGGCCGGGGTCGACGTCGAGGTCATCGACCCAGCCGTCGACCGTGCGCAACGCGTCGCAGGCCTTCCCCGGCCGCGGGTGGGTGCCGCCGTCCGGGTCGCATCGGAGCCGCATCGCGTACGCGCCGCCGTCCTTCGGGGTGACGGTGATGAACAGGTCCGCGGCCGGGGTGGCCGCGGCGGCGGGAGGCGCCGCGCCGGGCGCGGCCACGACGGCGACGGCGGAGAGGCCGAGTGCTGCCATCCTGCGGGCAGCGGTCAGTGTGCGTGTCATGAGGCAACCTTCCTGGTCAGTGGGTCCCGGAGCCGGGACGACGCCCCCACATGACTACAGTCAGTGATCGCATCATGACTACTTACCGCAGGGATAGCTGATTGTTGACAAAGGAACACGGACAGCAAGCGGAACCGGGTCGAGAGGGGGTCGTCGCCCGCGTGATGCGGACGTGGATAAATGGGGACATGAGCAGCAGCGAGAGCGCAGAGGCGGCGGCCAAGGCCGGCGTGGAGATCAGGGAGTTGCGGGAGATCGGCGACCTGTGGGAGGTCCACCGGCTCTTCGACCGGATCTGGCACCCGGATCCGGGCAACCCGCCCGTCACCGTGGAGCTGATGATCGGGTTCGCGCACACGGGCAACTACGTGGCCGGCGCCTTCGACGGAAGCGCGCTCGTCGGCGCGTCCGTCGGGTTCCTCGCCGCCGGCCGTACGCTGCACTCGCACGTGACCGGCGCCGTCACGGGCCGCGGGATCGGGTACGCGCTGAAGCTCCACCAGCGGGACTGGTGCCGGGAGCGCGAGCTGGAAAGGATCACGTGGACGTTCGATCCGCTGGTCCGCAGGAACGCCCGGTTCAACCTGGCCAAGCTGGGGGCTCGGCCGGAGGCGTACCTGGTGGACTTCTACGGGGCGATGGCGGACGCGATCAACGCGGGGGACGCCTCCGACCGGCTGCTGGCGGTGTGGCCGGTGGCCCCGACCGGCGCGGCGGGCAAGACCGGCGAGACGGCGCCGGCGCTGCTGGCGGCCGAAGGGGATCGCCCGGTGGTGAGAGGCGCGCTGGGCGAGGTCGTGCTGGTGGGGACGCCGCGGGACATCGAGGAGCTGCGGCGGCGGGATCCGGACGCGGCGAAGGAGTGGCGGACGGCGATGCGTACCGTGCTCGGAGGCCTGATGGACGCGGGCGGGCGGGTGACGGGCTTTACCGAGCGAGGAGAGTACGCAGTGGAGGTTAACTAGCTATTCCACCAACCTTTCCGGTCTCTGTAATGTAGCGGATAGGTAAGCCGACGAAGGAGATCCGCATGGCGGAGTTCATCCCGACCGTTCCTGCGCGCGTCCTGCCTCCCGTCACCGTCCGCGACCTGCCCGAGCCACCACGGCAGACCTGGCGCATCATCGGCCCCGGCCTGGTCGGCGCCGGCGTGGGGCTGGCGTCGGGCGAGTTCGTCCTCTGGCCGTACATCGCCTCTCAAGTCGGGCTCGTCTTCGTCTGGGGGGCCGCCATCGGGATCATCACCCAGTGGTTCCTCAACATGGAGATCGAGCGCTACACCCTCGCCACGGGTGAGACCGCGCTGACCGGGTTCAGCCGGATGTGGCGGCACTGGGGCATCGTGTTCGTGCTGATGACACTGGCCTCCAACCTGTGGCCGGGCTGGGTGACCAGTTCGGCGACCATGGTGACGTACCTGACCGGGACGGGCGAGGGCAGCGTCCGGTGGATCGCCATCGGCATGCTGCTCCTGATCGCGCTCGCGCTGACGCTCGCGCCGGTCATCTACACGGCGCTGGAACGAGTGATCTTCGTGAAGATCGCGCTGGTCGCCACGCTGGCCGTGGTGGCGCTCGTGGTCGCGATCAACGCCGACAGCTGGGCCGAGCTGGGCAGGGGGCTCACCGTCGGAGCCCGCTTCCCCGTCACGGAGCTGGGCTTCGCCCTGCTGATGGGCGCCATCGCCTACGCCGGCGCGGGCGGCGGCCAGAACCTGTGCCAGAGCAACTGGATCCGCGACAAGGGCTTCGGCATGGGCCTGTACGTGCCCCGCCTGGTCAGCCCGGTGACCGGCCACGAGGAGGCGGCGCCGGCGACCGGCTTCCAGTTCGCGCCCACCAAGGAGAACCTGGCGCGGTGGCGTGAGTGGTGGCGCTTCGCCAACGTCGAGCAGGCGTGGACGTTCGCGGTCGTGTCGTTCGTGACGATCGCGCTCATGTCGATGCTGGCCTACTCCACGGTCTTCGGCTCGCCGGGGCTGGAGAACGGCATCGCCTTCCTGCAGACCGAGGGGCAGGCGCTGCAGAGCACGGTCGGCACCTGGTTCGGGGTCCTGTTCTGGCTGATCGGGGCGCTGGCGCTGTTCGCCTCGGCCATGGGGATCGTCGACTACACCTCGCGGCTGGCCTCCGACACGATCAAGACGGTCTACCTGCGGGACAAACCGGTGTCGGTGAACCGGGTCTACTTCCTCACCGTCTGGGCGCTGGCGCTGGTCGGGATCCTGATCCTGCTGCTCGGCTTCGACCAGCCGCTGCTGCTCCTGGTGTTCTCGGCGAGCTTCGCGGCCGTGATGATGTTCGTGTACTCCATCCTGCTGATCATTCTCAACCGCCGGGCGCTGCCCGAGGCGATCAAGGTGCGCTCGTACCGGCTGGGCGCGCTGATCTGGTCGGTGGCGTTCTTCGGCACGCTGACCGTGCTCACCGTCATCCAGGAGGCCCAGCGCCTGTTCGGCGGCGAGTGACCCGTCAGGTGAGCCGGGCGACGCGGACGCGTTGTCGCCGCGTTGCCCGGCACGCTGGCCGCCACGCCGGAGACCTCCGCCCGCCTGCTCAAGCTCCTCTCACTGCCCCGGGCCCACCGCTGTGTTCGCGGCGAGGTAGTCGGCGCGGACCTTGGAGCGCGACAGCTTGCCCGTGGGCGTGCGCGGCAGCTCGGCCCGGTATTCGACCACCTTCGGGTGCTTGAACTTGGCGATGCGCGGCGCGCAGTGCTCCAGCAGCTCGGCGGTGAGCGCCGGCCCGGCCTCGACGCCCGCGGCGGGCTGCACGAGCGCGACCACGTTGTGGCCCCACTCCGCGTCGGGCACCCCGATGACGGCCACGTCGGCCACCGCGGGGTGTTCGAGCAGGGCGGCCTCGATCTCGGCCGGGTAGATGTTGACCCCGCCGGAGATGATCAGGTCGGTCCGCCGGTCGCACAGGAACAGCCAGCCGTCCTCGTCGACGTAGCCGATGTCTCCGGGGGTGTACCACTCGCCGCGCATGCTGGCGGCCGTCTTGCCCGGGTCCTTGCGGTACTCGAAGGTGCCCAGGCTGGACTTGACGTAGATCAGGCCGGGCTCGCCCGGGGGGAGCTCGTCGCCGTCCTCGTCGAGGATCTTCGCCTCGAACGTGGGCGCGGGCTTCCCCACCGTGCCCGGCCTGGCCAGCCAGTCGTGCGGCTTGACCGAGAACGCGATGGTGGACTCCGTGGAGCCGTAGTACTCGTACAGCACCGGACCCCACCAGTTCATGATGCCCTTCTTGACCGCGACCGGGCAGGCGGCGGCGGTGTGGATCACCTGGCGCAGGCTGGAGACGTCGTAGGAGCTCCTGACCTCCTCCGGCAGCTGCAGCATGCGGTGGAACATGGTGGGCACCATCATCGCGTTGGTGACCCGGTACTCCTGGACGTACTCCAGGATCTTCACCGGGTCGAACTTCGGCGTGATCACCACCGTGTGGCCGAAGTGCAGCGCGAACTGGGTGTGCGCGCACGGCGCCGAGTGGTACATCGGCGAGGTCACCAGGTGCACGCCGTCGCCCGGCCTGAGGTCGACCACCTCGCCGAGGAACCACGTGTACAGCGGCACGATCGCCTCCGGCTCGGCCCCCGGCAGCGGCCGCTGCACCCCCTTGGGAAAGCCGGTGGTGCCCGAGGTGTACCACATGACCGCCCCGGACGTGCGGTCGGAGGGGGCGTCCGCCGGCTGCCCCTCGGCCAGCGCGGCGGTGCCGACGTCCCCGCCGGGCACGGCGTGGTCGGGGCCGGTGACGACCACCTTGGCGTCGCAGTCCTTGAGGATGTACGACACCTCCGACGCGGTCAGATGCCAGTTGATCGGCACGTAGTAGACGCCGATCTGGCCGGTCGCCATCAGCATGACGACCGCGTCGATCCCGTTGGGCAGCACGCCGGCCGCGACGTCGCCGACGCCGAGCCCGCGGGCGCGGAGCCCGTGGGAGACCTGGTTGACCCTGGCGAGCAGCTGCCCGTACGTGGTGCGGGTGCCGTCGCTGTCGATGACGGCCAGCCGGTCGGGATCGGCGGCGGCGATGGCATAGAAGCCGGGCTTGTCGCTGATGTCCATGGCAGTCTCCAGTTGCCGGGCTTCGCGCGGAAGGCTGAGATGGATGTCCTGGCTGCGCTGCGGATCCATCACAGCTCCAGAAGCTCGGCCAAGCGGGCGCGGTGGATGCGGGGCGGGCCCAGCAGCACCTCGTCCGCCTTGGCCCGCTTGTAGAACAGGTGCGCGTCGTGCTCCCAGGTGTAGCCGATCCCGCCGTGCAGCAACAGGTGGTCGCGGGCCACCTCGAAGCAGGCGCGGCCGACGAAGGCCTGGGCGAGCGCGGCGGCGCCGGGCAGCTCGGCGGGCGCCTCGTCGGCGGCCCAGGCCGCGTACCTGACGATCGACTCGGCCTGTTCGAGCTTGCCGTGCATGTCGGCCAGCTTGTGCTTGACCCCCTGGTACGACCCGACGTACCGGCCGAAGGCGACCCGGATCTTGGCGTAGGCGACGATGGCCTCCAGCGCCGCCCGCATCACGCCGAGCTGCTCGGCCGCCAGCGCCACGCACAGCCGGTCGAGGACGCCGGTCTCCGGCGCCGGGC
>DASUCK010000473.1:0-3687 GCA_036276095.1 Nonomuraea sp.
GGCTTGAGCTGACCAGGTCGCTGCCCGACGACTCCCGCCACCGCGCGCTGCTGCTGCGCGTCCACGCCTTCATCGAGCAGCACCTGAGCGACATCGACCTCGACCCGGCCGCCGTCGCGGCGGCCCACCACATCTCCGTGCGCTACCTGCACCGCCTGTTCGAGGCCGAGAACACCACCGTGGCCGCCCGGATCAGGCAGCGTCGCCTGGAGCGCTGCCGAGCCGAGCTGGCCAAGGGCGGCGACGAGCCGGTGCACGCGATCGCGTCACGGTGGGGGCTGCCCGACTCGGCGCATTTCAGCAGGTTGTTCCGCCGCGCGTACGGCATGCCGCCGGCCGAATACCGCCGCGCCTGCGTGCGCTGAACGTCAACTCGCCCGGCACCCAGATCCAAGACCGGCGGGCCGGTGAGCGGCAGACTCATGGGTGTTCACCCCGATCAAACGGAAGGGATCAGGGACATGCAGCTCTTCGTCAACCTGCCGGTCAAGGACCTCGAGCGTGCCCAGGAGTTCTTCACCGCGCTCGGCTTCACGTTCTACGGCATGGCCGAGGGCATGGCCTCGGTCGTCATCAACCAGGAGACCCAGGTGATGCTGCTCACCGAGCCGGTGTTCGGCGCGTACACCACCAAGGGCATCGCCGACACCGAGCGCACCACCGAGGCCATCCTCGTGGTCGGCATGGAGAACCAGCAGCAGGTCGACGACCTGGTCAACCAGGCCCTGGCGGCCGGCGCCACCCCCGCGGGCGTCAAGCAGCCCGACGACGGCGTCCGGTACCAGCGCGGCTTCGCCGACCTCGACGGGCACCACTGGGAGGCGCTGTGCCTGGCGCAGCCCGCTTCCTGAGCGGAAAGACGAGCTCGGCGGACGGCACCTCGATCGCCTACGACAGGTACGGCTCCGGCCCGCCGGTGATCCTCGTCGCCGGGGCGATGATGGACCGGGCGCACCCCACGCTGGCCGGCGTGGCGGGCGCCCTGGCGCCGTGGTTCACGGTCTACTCCTACGACCGCCGCGGCCGCGGCGAGAGCGGCGACACGCCGCCGTACGCGGTGGAGCGGGAGGTCGAGGACCTGGCGGCGGTCATGGCGGTGGCCGGGGAGCCGGTCATGGTGTTCGGCGGCTCGTCGGGGGCCGCCCTGGCGCTGGAGGCGTCCGTGCGGCTGCCCGGCGTCGACGGGCTGGCCCTGTGGGAGCCGCCGTACCACGTGGACGACAGCGCGCCCCCGCTGCCTGACGACTTCGCCGGGCAGCTGCTGGCGCTGGTCGAGGCGGGCCGGCGGGGGGAGGCCGTGGAGCGGTTCATGGTGGAGGCGGCCGAGCTGCCGGCCGCGGCCGTGGCCGCGATGCGGGCCGAGCCCGGCTGGGCCGTGGCCGAGGCGCTCGCGCACACGCTGGCCTACGACGCGTTCGTGATGGGGCCGGGCAACGCGCTGCCGGCCGGGCGGCTCGCCGCCGTCCAGCCGCCGACGCTGGTGCTGGACGGGGAGGACAGCCCCGCCTGGATGCGGAACGCGGGCGCGGCGGTGGTGGCTTCTGTGCCCGGGGCGGTGCACCGGGTGCTGGAGGACCAGACGCACGACGTGGCGGTCGAGGTGCTGGTGCCCGAGCTGCTGGAGTTCTTCGTGACCGTGAGCGGCGCGGCTACCCGGTGATCGTCGCCTGCGGAACACCGGGCGGGCCTTCCCGGTGTGGGAGGACGGCTGGCGCACGGTCGCGGGCGGGCGCGCGGCCGAGATCCCGCGCCACGCGGCCGACCCGAGACTGACGGTCACGGTGACGGTCCGGCCCGCGGCGAAATCGCCGGCGCCGTTTTCCCTAGGCCACCGGTTGGTTTGTATCCTTCAGAGCATGGCAAAGTCCGAGGACCCAGAGAAGCCGGGGCGCATCAAGCAGCTCCGCATGATCGCGCAGATCATCAAGCAGGCCAACCCCAAGGGGATGCCGATCGTCTTCCTCTCCGCGGTGGGCACGCTGGCGGTGGTCGTCGTGATCGGCCTGGTCACGGACTATCTGTGGTATTCGATCTTCATCGGGGTGCTGGCCGCGGTCACGGTCGGCCTGGTGGTGTTCGGGCAGCTGGCCCAGCGGGCGCAATATTCGATCCTGCACGGCCAGACCGGCGCGGCGGCCGCGGTGCTCCAGGGCATGCGCGGAAACTGGCAGGTCACCCCCGCCATCGCGGTCAACCGCGACCAGGACCTCGTGCATCTCGTGGTCGGCTATCCGGGCGTCGTGCTGGTGTCGGAGGGCCCGGGCAACCGGGTGGCCAAGATGCTGGCGGCCGAGAAGAAGCGGATCGCGCGGGTGGTGCTGGGCATCGAGATCTACGACCTCCAGTGCGGTGACGGGGAGGGCCAGGTGCCGCTCGGCAAGCTACAGCGCCACATCATGAAGCTGCCGCGCAACCTGAAGAAGCCGGCCGTCAACGAGGTGAAGGACCGGCTGCGGTCGCTGCCGCGCAACATGCCGCTGCCCAAGGGCCCGATGCCCAAGGGGGCGCGCATGCCGCGCGGCCCCAAGATGCGCTAGTGCCGTCGGCGTCGTCGCGGGCCAACCGCGGCTGGTGGGACGGCAACGCCGACGACTACCAGGTCGAGCACGGCGGCTTCCTGCGCGACACCGGGTTCGTGTGGTGCCCCGAGGGCCTCGACGAGGCCGGCGCGCGCCTGCTCGGCGACGTGCGCGGGCGGCGCGTGCTGGAGGTCGGCTGCGGGGCGGCGCAGTGCGCGCGGTGGCTGGTGACACAGGGGGCCGAGGTGGCCGCGTTCGACCTGTCACACCGGCAGCTGCGTCACGCGCGGCGCATCGACCTCGACACCGGGCTGCGCGTGCCGGTGGTGCAGGCCGACGCCGAGGCGTTGCCGTTCGCGGGCGGGTCGTTCGACCTGGCCTGCTCGGCGTTCGGGGCGCTGCCGTTCGTGGCCGACCCGCTGGCCGTGTTCCGCGAGGTGGGCCGGGTGCTGCGGCCGGGCGGCCGGTTCGTGTTCTCGGTCAGCCATCCGATCCGGTGGGCGTTCCCCGACGACCCGGGGCCGCGCGGGCTGACGTCCGACCGGTCCTACTTCGACCGCACCCCGTACGTCGAGCGCGACGACGACGGCACGCCCACGTACGTCGAGCACCACCGCACCCTGGGCGACTGGGTCCACCTGCTGGTGGCCGCCGGGCTGTCGATCACCGGGCTGCTAGAGCCGGAGTGGCCCGACGGGCACGAGCGGGTGTGGGGCGGCTGGAGCCCGCTGCGCGGCCGCCACCTCCCGGGCACGGCGATCTTCAGCTGCGCGCGTACCTAGCAGCCATGGCGTGGAAGATCTCGTGGGCTCCCCGCGGGTGTCGTCGAGCATCCTGATCACGCCGTACGAGCCGATGTCGTCGGCGCGTGGCCGGATGGACGTCGCTCATGCAGGTCATGCCCGCGTCAAACGCCTACCTGGCACGCGTCGCCGAGGCCGTGCGGCCGCGGTCCGGAGGCCGGATCTCGGCGCGGGGTCGTAGCGGGTACTTTTGGCACCCGGTACGGGTTTGTCCCGGCCGCTCACATGCGGACGACCACGGTGTTGGACACCCGGTCGTGCACGCCGCGGTGGTCGCGGTCGAAGATCAGCGCGGGCACGACCAGGCAGAGCAGGATCGTCCGCACCGCCACGGGGAGCAGGCGCGGGCTGCCGCCGTCCATCGC
>DASUCK010000474.1:0-4097 GCA_036276095.1 Nonomuraea sp.
GGCGGCGCATCGCCTGCGGCCTCCGCGTCGGGCGCCACCAGACGCCGGGCGAGGCTCAGCAGGACGTCGGCGGCGTCGCCCTGGAGGGCGGCCAGGCCGTCCTCCGGCAGCTCGCCCTCGACCATCAGCGCCGATCGCATCTTCGCGGCGACCAGGCCGAGAGCTTCCGCCTGGAGCGTGCCGGCGTAGGCGAAGAAGGTCACGTCCACTGGCTCACGCTGCCCGATGCGCCACGACCGCCGGCTGGCCTGGCGCATGACGTAGACGCTGTATTCGACCTCGTACCAGCAGATCGAG
This sequence comes from Nonomuraea sp., assembly GCA_036276095.1. Taxonomy (GTDB): domain Bacteria; phylum Actinomycetota; class Actinomycetes; order Streptosporangiales; family Streptosporangiaceae; genus Nonomuraea. Next base: position 298 of record DASUCK010000474.1, read on the forward strand.
GGAAAGTCGATCAGGTCCAGCCCGGTCTGCACGAGCCGCGGGTGGACGACCAGCGCGTCGATGCCCTCGCGCACCCGCGCCGCCACCCAGTCCTCGCGCCGGTCCGGCCCCACCGTGTCGGCTTTGAGCACGGCGACGCGGAAGCCCTCGCGGGTGAGCAGCGCGCTCAGACGCGGTGTGATGTCGCGCTTCTGTGTGTGGGTGACGTAGATCAGCACGCGCCGTCCGCGGGCGCGGCGCTCGCGCACGAGCTCGAGCAGCGCCCGCTCCTTGGGGTAGAGCACGTCCTCGGGCAGCCCCGGCGCGTGACCCAGCACGCGGCCGGTGGCCGGGTCGACGACCGTCTCCTCGCGCGTGCACGCGTCGGGGTACGAGAGCAGCGACTGGAGATAGGCGCCGAGCAGGCGCTTCGAGCCCTGCTGCAGCGCAGCGCTCACCGCCTGGCGCAGCTCGGACGCCAACCGCCGATAGGCCGCTTCCTGGGATTGGGGGTCGGTGTCCATCAGCGCCCTGCGGTCGAGCCCGATTAGCGCGACGTACTCGGTGTACGGCGGGAGATCCCACGCCACGTCGGCCAGCCGCAGGAAGACGGTGTTCGGGATGAGATGGAGCAGGATGGCCGGGGACACACCCGGCTTCTCCACGGTGCGCGTCTGGAAGCTGCGCCGCTTCGAACGACGCCCGTCCTCGCCGGCCTCGCCCCCCTTCTTAGTAATGCGCTCCAGAATTCCGTAGCGCGAGACCCACCGCGGCTCGTCCCGGTGGCCGAACTCCTGCCGCACTTCGGGTGAGAACCGGCGTAACAGGTGGAACAGCGTGGAGCTGTGTAGGGTAGGCCGCCGGCGAGTTATCGCTCAGGGGCCAGGAGAGCGCGCACCTAGATTGGGTGCGCGGTTATCTGGATGATGGGGCAGAGGATGGTGTAGCCAGCGGGTGGGAACTCGCGGGCTGCACCTGGGCGATGATGCGGAAGGTGTGGGTCGTGCCAACGTGGGCGGTGATCTCCCAGCAGCCTTCCGTGGGGAAGGTGATGCCAGTTGACTGGAAGCCCGTGTCGCCGTACCCGTCGAGTACAGACGCTTTGAGGGGCGGAGCGGGCGCATCGAGGCGTCGGCCATCGATCGTCAGCTTGCCCCTGGTCGCGCGCCACCACCCGACCTTCATGCCTTCGGGACCGGCAAACCACTGGCCGTGGTATGGCGGCACGGGACCGGCCCACAGCGTTCCGTCTGTGTACCAGGTGGTCGTCAGCCGGGCAGTGTTGCTGTCCGGCGGCGTTGCCTGGGCCAGAGGAGTAGCTGGGCAGCCCGCGGTAGCGGACTGTTGCTGGGCGGTAGGTCCCGCGCACGCGACACACACGGCAGCGAGCGCGCCGATGAGCCGAAGATTGCGCATCAACGTCTCCTTCTTACTCATATACCAGAGTCGGAGCCACGCGGTTCCGACTGCTCTCCTGGGGTTGAACGACACTTTTCCGTCGACCCCCCTCCGAACCGGACGTGACACTTTCGCGTCATCCGGCTCTCCAGTGTCTTAAGTCCGCGTGGGCTGCTCGCTCGGGCGTCCGGCATGGATGCCCGAGTGGCAGTTGTGGCAGGCGACGAGAGTCTTGCGGCGACGTGCCGCCATCGTTTCTACCCAGGCGGGCTTTGGTGCCCGCCCTTTCCGGTGTAGGTCTTTCATCGCTCTGATGTGATGCACCTGCACGTCGTCCGTGGAGCCACACAGCTCGCACTTCTCGGCCAGCAGGCGCTGCACCAGTTCGGTTCGACCATTGAGGATCGGGGGTAGCTCGTCGTTGAGGGTGGTTGTTGCCGTTGCGTTCCGCGCCAATGAAATGCCGCCCCAGTGCGCAACCAGCGGGTCTTCGCCCGGACGCTCCACCTTCACCTGCAAGACCTTTTGGGGTCCGTGCTCGGTCTGGATGACTGTCTTGAACCGCCGGAACACCTGCGGGACGCTGATCTTCAGCTTCCCGGCGAGTGTGTGGGCGAGTGACATCTCCATGACCCAGCGCAGGTTCTGGAGGGCGCCGCGGTTGAAGGCCAGCTGGTAGTAGTTGGCGATGCCCCGGAACTCCGCCTGGTACTGGCTCACGATGCTGTAGACAGAGTCGTGGCGCCGTTCCCCGCGTTGTTTCGGTTTGCCGTTGCGCATGTAGGGGAGACGTTTGGTGCGGATCACGTCCGCGGGAACTCGCAAGCCGATGATGCCGTTGGCCGACCTGCGGCCTCGGGCATCCAGCTTGTCGGCGCTCCCTTGGACGACGACCTCGTAGCCGAGGAACCGTGCCGCCTCGGTGCGGCCGTGGGTCACGAGCGTCTTCGTCTCGGAGAGTTCGAGCTTGAGCATGTCGCGCAAGAACTCTCCGATCTGACACTTGATCGCCTCGGCCTCTGCCTTTGGCCCCGTGTACCCGAGCAGGAAATCGTCGGCGTACCGGATGTACCGCAAGCGCCGGTAGTTCGGGTCGTGCGTGTCGTTGTGGGGCAACGACCGCAAGAGGGGACGGAAAGCCGCCGCCTCTGCCGAACGTCCCGTCCTGCGCAGATACGAGATCTTGCAGGCGATCTTGTTGTACTCCGGGTTGAGCCGGCGTTCCTTGCCTCGGGTGTGGGCGGGCAGGAGCACGGTCTCGACGAACCTGTCCAACCGGTCCATGTAGATGTTGGCGAGGATGGGGCTCACGATCCCGCCCTGTGGCGTGCCACTGTGGGTGGCGTTGTACGTCCAGTCCTCCAGGTAGCCGGCCTTGAGGAGCTGGGCGACGAGCCGCAGGAAACGGTTGTCGTGGATTTTCTCGGCGAGGATCGCCAGTAGGACCGAGTGGTCGATGCTGTCGAAGCAGGCCGAGATGTCACCCTCGATGAACCAGGTGGTGCCGGTCCAGGTGCGCTTGATCTCCGTGAGCGCCGTGTGGCACCCGCGGTTGGGCCGGAAGCCGTGTGACCGGGGGCTGAGCTGCGGCTCGTAGTACGCCTCTAATAGAGAGCGCATTACTTCTTGCAGCAGCTTGTCCGACCACGTGGGAATGCCGAGCGGCCGTCGCTTCCCGTTGGCTTTCGGGATGTACGTCCGCCGGACCGGGGTCCACCGGTAGCGCTCGAAGCGCAGGGCCTCGATGATGCAACCGATCTTCTCCAGCGTCATTCCGTCTGCGGTTTCCGGTGTGGCACCTGGGGTGAGCGCCCCATGGTTGCGGGCGATGCGTCCGTAGGCCATGAGGTACAGGTCCGGGTTCCAAAGCTGTTTGTAGAGGTCGTCAACGGGCAGACCCTTTCTGCCACGTTCGCGGATGATTCCCAGGACGGTTGCGGCGTTGCGCATCTGGCGCACCTTCCTTTCTGGGTTTCAAAGACACCTGCCTCCCTTCGCCATGTGGTGGGCTTTCCCCACCGCGGACTACTATGGAGGCTCCGTCGCCATAGGGCTCGCGCCCCGTAGGCGATCCGACGTTCCTAGGTGAGTGACGTGCTAGCGTGAGGTAGGCGCCCCGTTCGTTGCCTTGAGTGGGATCACTTCCCACTGCCCACCAGTCGAGAGTTCCCGGTTGCGGTTACAGTGGCCGGTCATCTGGTGGCCCCGCGGTATAGGCGTTGTGAGCGGGGGATGTCTTCTTGCATCGCAGGAAACTGGGGTTCAAGCAATTCAGCTTTTGCCGTATCACGCGGGTCTTGCGGAGCGGCGCCCTAAACGCCTTCGGTTCGCCCTCCGCTTTTCCGACATGCTATGTTCCTCTTCGGTTTTCACCTCCAAGTAGGTCGGATGACCCAGGGGCTTTCTCCCGAGCCCCTCCTGTC
>DASUCK010000475.1:0-13987 GCA_036276095.1 Nonomuraea sp.
GAGCTCGGCAAGCAAGTGCCGACTGAGGACGACGTTCGGGAATGGTGCCTGGCCTGTCGCTTCCCCAGTGAGATCGCAGACCTGATCGTGGCCGTCCGGTCGATCGACGCCCAGTACACGGATTGGCGGCGCTCGCTCAAGACTGGCACCCGGCGCCGCCAGCGCGCCAACATCGACGCCTACGAGAAGACCACGCTTATCCGGGCCTGGGAACCTACGGTCATCCCAGGGTTGCTCCAGACGGCCGCCTACGCCCGCGGGATCCTGTCGACGGTGGTCGACTTCCACGGCATCCCAGACGACGTGGAGGAGGGCGTACAGGCCCGAATGGAGGCACAGCGGGTGTTCGACCGCCCCCAGCGCCGTTTCCTGTTCCTCCTCGGCGAGGCGGCGCTACATACCGCCGTAGGGGACGTCGCCACGATGGTCGAACAGCTACGCCGGCTCCTACAGGCCGCCCGCGCTCCGCGAATCAGCCTCGGGATCGTGCCGCTCGCGGCCCCGTACACGGTGCCCCGAAACAACGCCTTCACCATCTACGACAGCCGCATGGTGACAGTGGCCACGTATACGGCCGAGCTGACGCTACGGCAGCGCCATGAGATCACGATCTACGAGAAGGCGTTCGATCGCCTCCTGGCCTTAGCTGTGCACGGCGAGACGGCCCGCGGCTTGGTCGAGCGCGCTGTTAGCGATCAAGAAGAAATCTGAAGCAACTTCGTTGAGTACAGCGCCGTACGGTTCGTAGCGTCCTGGGCATGGACAGTCACGGGTCCGAACCCCACGCGCTTTCCCCCGCCCGCACGGATGCCATGAGCAGGTCTGCCGGCGCTGACGTGACGCTGCGCCGGCAGGCCGGGCGCATCCCCGAGTTCCGCGACGTCGAGGAGCAGCCGGACGGCACATGGACTGCGGTCCACAACGCCACCGGCGAGACCATCACCGCGGAGACGTTCGAGCGCCTGGAGCGCGTCCAGGCGCCGATGGTACGGCTCGCGCACGCCCTGAGGGGCGCGTCATGAGCGCGTGCCCGCCGTGGTGCGCCGGCCAGCACATCCCGGGCACACCGCACCGCTCCAAGGCGCGCAGCGTCTCCCTGGGCCTCGAAGGCGCCGGCCTGACCTACGTGCCGGAACTCGTCCTGCAGTTGGAGCACGAACACGATGATGACCGTCCGGCGATCGTGCTGCGCCTGGACGGCACGCACGTCGCCTGCCTGACTGCGGACGACGCCCGGCACCTCGGCGCTGAACTGTTCGCGATCGCGCACGTGGCGGGTGTGCGATGACGTCCTCAGACGGGCACGGCGGTGGTGAACGCTCCCGGGCGTCCGCCGTTGTGCCTCAGCCGCGCGACGCATCCGCGCGGCAGCGGCGGCGCGGCCCGGGCCTGGCAGCAGTGGGCCGTGCCGCCGCTCTCAAGCGCCCCCGCTGGGCCTGGGCAGCCTCCTACGAGGCGTCGTTCCGGACGGGCGACCTGCGGTGACGAAGACTGCGGGCCTGCAGCGGGCGTTGACCTCGCTCACCGCGGACAGGAACGGGTGGCGGTGGACGGTCGAGGTGGACAGCAACGGCTGGTGGCTCACCCACGACGGCCGGCGCATGCAGCGCCAGCGGTGGCGGCCCCGCGACGAGGCCGACGTCCTGGTTGTCGTCGCGCTGCTGTTCCAGCTCAACGACGGCGGCCCCGTACCGATCAAGGGCGACTACCTCGACGCGGCCAAGGAGGCGGGCATGACCGAGGCGCAGATCCGCACTCGGCTGAACCTACAGGCGTACCAACTGCTGATCCGGTTGAGGACGGGCCGTCCGCGTCGCACCTAGACCGCCCTGCCCCTGCGCATCCCACTGGGCAGGCGTGCGCAGGGGCAGGGCGCTTAAGCCCTGGGAGAGGCACTGCCGGGAGCCTCGCGTAACACACCCAGGGAGCCGGCCCCGCCCCGTGCCGATGTCGTTGCCCGGGGGGTGGTTGTCCCGGGTTCCGGGGCGGGGCCGCTCAGACCGCCCCCGCCTCGCTACCGGCCTCCGAAGCGTCCCCGGATCTCTCCGGACCGTCCGCAAGACGAGCACGTCCGGAACCGCCACGGCAGCACCCACGAGCGGATCATGCCGGTGCCGCCGCACCGCCAGCACTTCGTGAGCGGGTTGCGCCGACTGGCGATGTAGAGGACGGCCACGAGTAAGGCCGCGGCCAGCAGAGCGTTGAACGGGTCCATGCGGATTCCTCCTCCTGTAGCGGCGCTCCCGCTACTCGTAGCGGCGCCGCTACACCAGCCGCCACACGGTTACCTGCGAAAACATGAGCTTGTAGCGGGTAGCGGCCGAACCCCTTCCGGCCGCCGAACCCGCCGAATGGGCGCTACCTGGCCGCCGCCACGCCGCTACCGCTACCGATCGCGCGCCGCTCGGCCGCCTGCTTGATCGCGCTCAACTTGCAGCCCTTGAGCGGGTCGCCGGTGGCCGGGTCGCGCACGTTCTCGCTCGGCACACCCAGCTCGCGCAGCTTGGCGCTGATCGACTCCTGCGTCTCGTTGGCGTAGCCGTCCGGGAGCTGCTCGCGCAGCCGCTCGGCCAGCAGCCGCCACGTCAGCTTGTCCTCGCCGCCGTAGAACACCTGCTGCACGTCGTACAGCACGTCCCGCACGTCCCGGGTGGCGTCCTCGCCGGCGGCCATCCCGGACAGCGTGCCGGCCTGCTCCCGGAGCTTGCGGGCCACGATGAGGATCTTCTCGGCGTCCTCGGCGTCGGCCAGGTGGAAGCGCACCGTGGGCGTCTCGTCCGACGCCCCGCGCAGCATCCCCACGCCCTTGTAGGTGGGCAGCAGCGTGGAGGTGTCGTAGCCCTCGGTGCTGGACCCGGACCCGAGCACCATGTCCGACACCTGGTAGGAGCCGGTCCGCAACCCGATCCGCACCTGGTGCTGATCCCGGAACGCCGTGAACCTCGTGGCGATCTCGCCGGAGCCGACACCGCCCGGCTTCTGCGTCGCGTCCAGCACGATCACCCCGGCCGCGGGGGCGACCTTGACCAGGAACACCAGCAGCCCCGAGATCTCCTTGTCCAGCTCCTTGTCCCCGGTGTCGAAGTACTCCTGACACTCATCGATGACCACCAGCCGGACGGGCATGCCGTACTTGGGGTTGCGGGCTATCTCGCGGGTCAGTTTCCCCTCCGGGCACACGTCCACGGGCAGCTCAGAAAGCCGCTGGTAGCGCCACTGCACCTCCGCCTTCAGCTCCCGCAGCGTGTTGACGAAGATTTCCAGCGGGTCGCCGTCGCGGGACATGGCGAACCCGAACGAGCATCGGTCGGCCACGAGCTTGAACTTGCGCCAGTCCGGCGACCCCTTCCCGTCGAACACGCACAGCTTCACGTACGGATCCAGCGCCGCGTACAAGGCCAGCAGGCGGGCGGTGAAGCTCTTGCCCTGCCGCGGCTGCGCACCGACCAGGATGGACACCCACATCATCAGCAGCGTCACGGCCTGGCCGCGCTCGTCGAGGCCGAGCGGCGCCGGCTGCCAGATGTCGGTGGGCTGCAACTTCAGCAGCGGGGTCCGCCCGGCCGGGATGGACAGCGGGTCCCGGTCGGCCACCCACAGCTTGTGCCGCCGGTTGGAGGACGGGTCGCGGGTGAGAAACACCTGCGAGATCGCCACGTCCAACCCGGAGGCGAGGGACTCCTTGGCCTTGACCACCTCGCCGAAGCCCTTCCCGTACGGCAGGTCGATCAGCACGCCGCTGCCCTCGCCCTCGCGCCGCATCACCGACCCGAACGTGACCTGCTGCCCCTTCTTCTCGGGGTGGCCGAGCCCGGCCGAGTAGTAGGCGCGCAGCACGATGTCCGGGGTCAGCTTGCGAAACCGGGGCGTCACCACCGCGGCGTGCACGATCCGCTTGTCCGGCGGGTGCCCGATCTTGGCCAGCACGGGCAGCGCCACCGCCACGGCCACCACCTGCACCCACCATGGGGTGAGGGTGACCAGCGCGGCCACGCCGCCCACCACCGCGGTCACGCCGGCGCCGTACCAGGGCAGGCGGTGGCGGCGGTGCTTGTCGGCCACCTCGATGAACTTCAGCGCCGCGTCCGCGTCCGGCGTCACCCTGGCCCGCGCCATGGTGTCGGAGTCGAACGCCCACCGGGACGCCGACCCCAGCACCTTCCACAGGCCGGCCGGCGCCCACCACAGTGCCAGCGCCGCGTACCACGGGCTGCGCAGCCCGTGGTAGCCGAGCCGGTGAAGCATCCGCCCGAGGAACCGCCGCGCCGCGGGCTTGCGGTTACCGCGCCGTAGCGACGCGGGGACGATCGGCCGTACCTCGTGGTCGTGGGTGACCACGTCGGCGTAGACGGGCTTGCCCGCGTCCGGCTCCGGCTCGGTGTCGAGCGTCACTTCGTAGTGGGTGTCGCGGGGTGGCTCTTCGGGGGCGTCGCTCACCGCGACACCTCCACGAGCCCCCCCAAGTACGCCTGGAGCCTGCGGGCCCTGTCTGTACCTACGCCCATCCGGTCCTTGATCGTCCGGACGGACGGAGGCTCACCGGAAGCGACCTCCGCGAGGAACTGCGCCAGGGCTACGGGGCGGTAGGGAGCGTCCAGATCGGCGGAGGGCTCCGGCTGTACCTGGTCGCTGAACGCGGGCTCGGCGTCGACGCTCGGCTCAGCCAGGTTACCCATGTGGGTAACCTGGCCGACCTGCGGAGGTACACCCTCGAACGGGTCAGGTACAGCGGGGACGTCTGCCATGGCAGGCAGATCGTTTTCTCCAATTGGGGAATTGATCGCGGGGGTCTCGGTGACCCTCTCGGTCTCCACCGTGGCGGGCTCGGCCACGGTCCCAGGTACAGCCTCCGCAGTTGCAGAGGTGACGGTCTCGACCTCATCCCGGGCGGCCACGCTCAGGACGTGCGCCAAGCCGCCGAGCGCAACCGGAGGCACGATGCTCACCGCGACCACGAGCACCCATGCCGTGTTCCCCAGCACGATCACGTGAGCTTCGAGAAGGTGGAACACCGCGTTGGCCACCACGGACACGGCCACCGCGGCGAGCGCATGCCCGAACGCCTGCCCGCGGACCTCTGCGCTGTACGCCCGCTTGTTGGTGGCGATCCGGGTAGCGGCCACGCCGTAGGCGTCCACCGTCAACGGCAGCAGCCACGACAGGCGTAGCTCGACCGCGTCGAACAGCGTCACGTACGCCAGCCATCCGGCGCGCTCGCCGAGCCCGGCCTGAGCGGTGAACGAGGCGATGACCGTGGACGCGGCCACGAGCACCACGGCGACGATGAGAACCCAGTCTCGCCTCAGCGGTGACGGGTCCGTAGGGTTGGGCATCAGATCCTTCTCCTGGTTGTGCAGGGGATGGGGTTCGAGGTCCCCGGCCGGCGGTAGGGTCGCCAGGCCGGGGACCGGCTTACAGGGTCGAGGGGGCGGCGCCCAGGGCGACGCCCGCCCGGTAGAGCACCTGCGAGAACGTCGCCAGGTCGCGCACGTCCAGGACCGACAGCAGCTCCGACCAGTCGGCGGCGGCCTGCGGGTACACGTAGAGGTGCTGCGCCCGGCCGTTCACCGGGTAGGTAAGCTGCACCCAGGGCTCGTCGGGCGCGTCGCCGGGCGACTCGATCAGCAGCTGGCGGACGGTCACGGTGGAGCCGATCGGCACCGCGTTACCGCCATGCAGGTGCTCGGTGCCCGGGACGGCGTGGGTGGCGACACACCAGGGGATGCGGCAGTTCACGACGCAGTCACCGTGCCCAACTCGTGGGCAGCCTCGGTGAGCAGCTCGGCGAGTTCACGCAGGCCGCGCCGGTCGAACAGGCCGGGCCCCTCGAACATGCGGATGATCGACGCGATGGAGCCGGCGTGGTCGGCGGGCAGGTCGATGTAGGCGGTGACGCCGTCGCCGGGGAACATGACGCGGACGACGGGCGGCGTGGTGTCGTCGGCGTACAGGTTGACCTCGATCACCTTGTCGGGCTCGTCGAGCATCTCGATGAGGTCGAGGTTGGCCATGTGGTGACCGCGCTGGTGGGTGGTGTAGGAGCACCAGTCGTAGACGGTGCACGTGGGCGACGGTAGGTTCTGGTCCACGATCTCTCCCTGGGCTTTCAGGTGACGGGATCCAGGCCCCCGGACGGTGCTGGAACACCGGCTGGGGGCCGCTCTTGCTATGTGGAGCTGGCCTGGCCGCGCGCCTCGGCGACCATGGTGAGCATCTCGGTGGCGACCGCCTCGGCCTCGGTGAGCGTCATCAGGAAGGACGCCCGCGCGCCGCCGTCGCTGAGGTAGATGCGGGGCTCGCGCTCGCGGTACTTGCGCTCCAGACCGAACATGATCTCGGGCGGGGCGAACCGCTCGGGGTAGGCGACCACGACGGGCGGCATCGTCACGAGCTCGACCGTGCAGGAGCGTCCGATGTGGATCCGGTCGTCCGGGTCGGTGGAGTTGTCGTGGTCGAGGTCGGAGACGCACCACGGGTCGCACGGGTCGTCCTTGAGCCATGCGGCGGGTTCGGCGGTGCCGTTGGCGTGTGCCTGGCGGTCGTTCTCGTGGGCCTTCATCTCGGCGACCCACCTGGACTTGTACTCCGCGACGGCGGCGACGCCGGCGTCGTGCGCGCGGGCCTCGACGGTGGGCGGGATCTCGGTGGGCTTGTAGGAGACGAGCCCGTCGTCGAGCAGCGTGACGGTGTAGGTGACGTCCCTGTGGGTTTCGATGGTGGTCCGTGCCGTCTCGGCGTCGGCACGGACCTGGGTGGTGGCGTCGGCGCTGACGCCCTTACGATCGTTCATGGTTAGGAGCTCGATTCCTGATCAAGGCCCTCGTCCGGTGTCGCTATCACCTGTGGCGAGGGCCGCCTTCGTTGTGGGTTGGTGCGTGTCCCCGAAGGCATCAGGGAGGTCCTCGGCTGTGCGTGAGGTGCTGCGGCTGTAGCAGCGCTGTAGCAGTAGCTGTAGCAACCGGCGTGAGTTCATCAAGGTTCACCATGGTTCGCTGTGGTGCTTGACCTGGTGAAGTGGGCCATGGTGAACCACTGGAAACCGACTGCCCGAGACTACGGATCAGAAGGTTAGGGGTTCGAGTCCTCTCGGCCGCGCAGCAGGTGAAAGGCCCTCCGGGATGATCCTGGAGGGCCTTTTCGTGGCCGTACAGCAGCGTCGTACAGCAACGCAGCCCGACACAGTCGATCCTCGGCGGACAGCTCATGCCGACGGGACGCTGGCCGCTCTACTCAGGCGCCGTCGAGGCCGTCTCGTAGGCGGCGCACCCAATCCACGGGGAAGACCCTGCTCAAGCCGCTCCCTGCTGGTATCCAACAGCCTCCTCCGCCAAGGGGAGGAGGGCGCCGTCCTGGACGGCCTTGTGATTCTCGGGCGCATGGCAGATCAGGACGGCGCTCGGAAGTGTGGTCAGTGAGGCGACATTTTCGTGATCAGTTCTTCCCACAGGGCATAGCCGAGCGCTGACCGCAGCACTCGGCGGATGCCGGCGATGCTGCTGCGGGAGAGGTACCCCCTGCAGCACTTACCGAGCGAGCAGCACCGCCGGTTGCGCTCAGGTCGCCAGTGATCCTTGCGCTGAGCGCAGCAGGTGCAGAGCGTGGGCAAGGTGTTGAGCCAGAATTGCACGTCACGGACGGTCATCTTGTCGAGGCGCCCATTACCCAGGCCAGGGGGCGATGTATAGACGGACGAGCGGTTCGTACGCGACGTATGTCGTGGGCTCGCGGTTCGGCTCTACGACTTCGGCGAGCCAGCGGTTCAGAAAGGCGGCCACGGTCTCGTGCTTGGTGGCCACCGGCCCTTTGCGGGCTTGCTCGTGGAGCTTGAGCCACTTCTCGTGGGTCTCCTCGCGGATCTTGCCGTAGGCCCATTTGCGAGTCTTCTTGCCTTCTGGCGTGGTGACCCAGACGGAGCCTGCCCAGCCGTTCTTGTACGGGAAGATCGAGCCCTCGTTGTTAGCGCGGGTTCTACGGCCTTTGCGGGGGCGCTCTGGTTCCTCTGGGGAGGCGAGCGCGGTCTGGTGGGCATCAGGAAACCTCCTCGCAGAGTCGGGTGACGTAGTCGTTCAGGGCGGTCGCTGTGTGCTGCACGGCATGGGTCAGGACATCGGCGGTGGCCCAGGATGGTGGCGGCGCTTCGGGGCGCCGGGCCCGTCGAGGCGGATGACGGAGTGGACGACGCCGCGTCGCTGATACTCGGCGACCTTGGCGAAGGACAGCGTCAGGTGGTGGCGGAGGTCTTTGAGGAACAGGCCGCCGAGTTTGGCCAGATGGCGGCGCCCTGCCGGCAGGACAACCAGCGCACGAGGAAGCTCACCGGGACACATGTACTTGCCATGGCACATCCGGCCCGGTTTAGCTATGCCTGCACGGCGAGCAGATGGCTATCGTCAACCGAAAATTGCTTTATTAGCCGCCAAGCAAGAGACTACCAGCAGTGGCGATCCAAGCTATTGACTTGCTATCGAATACCGTTTCGTACGGGATAAGCCGCCTCATTCTGCGTGATCAGAGTCGCTTAGTACTAGTCCCTTAGGGATCCTTCTTCTATACACCCAAAGAACCCACACGCCCATAAGACTATAGAGGGCGCCTCCCGCAATTAAGGGCCAAAAGGATAGCTCTCCTTTTGATTGAGGAAGCTCCACAAATCCTAGGGCTGCCATAACTAGCCCAAGGATGACTATCGAAAATCCAAAGGATAGTCGGAGAATGCGTGGGCTTCGCGCATTGCGCTTTGAGGTTTCAGTCAGAAACGACAGAGGGAAGCTTCCTCTGCTTACCGCGGTAAGGCCTCCCGAAAGACCCTTGATTGTGCCCGAAAAGAGTGGCGCTACTCGAAGCGCCAGTATGAAGAACTTTCACTACCACCCCATCTCCTGGATCGAAAAATTCGAACTCCAGGCGAGCGGAGCGATTGTCGACTGGATCCATAAGGGCCTGATTCACTGAGCGGGACTCCCTAAGGGTTCGGATCCGCAGGATGGATCCCTCCCCACCTTTTAGGGATAGAACTATTGGATCGCTTGATGCGATCATTTCCTTGCCCAGCGTTTGACGCCCGTCATTCCAGAAAGTAACTATTGTCTTCGTTAGGGAATCCAACTTGTTGTCGCCGTAATGTATGACAACATCACGTGGAAGAATTTGATCCTCGCTGCTGATCAAGCGAATCTCTTCGATGTGGTACTTTGGTGCTGGCTTCTTGAAGCTTCGCGCATATAGAAAAACAGACAAACCTATGCCGGTGACACCAATTAGCAGGCCCCAGGCTTCCAGGCTCTTCAGCCACCCAATCACGCCCGGCATCCTAGCAACATGGCCCTGATCAACTTGTCGACGAAGATAACAGTCGTGTGAAAATCGAGCTATCCATCGAAGTCGGTGCTTATTGCGCCATCGCCAACCGTCCTTTAAGTGCACATCTTAACGTCATTGCTGCGATTCGGCCGTTATGCGTCTAATGGAAATTTTTAGATGCAGGCAAACCCCAAAGGCAACGCACGATAGCGCTGGTCAGTGCAGCAGCAGAGTGCGGCAACCTCATCAGCCAACAGCGACGCCCGCAAGCTTAGTCGCTGCTCAGCCGAGTGATCGCCACGTTTCCGCAGGGGATCGAATCGCAGGTCGGAGAACACGGTTCTGCGCGAGCCGAGCGCAATGAGGACTCATGAGGGCATGAGATGGCAGGTCAGACGCCCTCTGGCGACACCGGCGCAGGTTTCGGCCAACGTTCCTTACTGAAGCGCTGGTTCTCCTGTGCCGTCCGGAAGGACAGGGGAATGGGGCCGGCATCCGATTATGAGACTCATGACTCACGATGCGTCCCGGTTGCTGCTCCATGTCCCGATGCTCCACGATCTATGCCGATCCTTAGCGGTGCTGGAGGCCAGCATGAGCCCGGAATGGTCTAGCTGGTATTACTTCCTTCAACGCAGGCTGGAGCCCTGGCGAGGAGATCGCCCAGCACGCTGCCCACGCCCGCGTCATCGCCTTGACCAGTCGCCGAGCCACCCGCTGCTGCCTGGCTCCCCACGCCCCGTGACTGCGGCTTCTATGGCTGGGTGCCGCCTGGCATGGTCCTGGCTCAGGGACGGGAACCGGCCGGCACCTCGTTGACCGGGTAACGGGCCGGTTGTCCGGTCAGGACCCGTACGGCTTCTTCGGCGGCGATGCTCCGCACCGTGGTGATGGCCTGCTCGGAGTAGTAGGCGGCGTGGGGGGTGACGATCACGTTGGGCAGTGTGAACAGGGGGTTGCGCGGACGCCAGTCGCGCTGTTTCGCGGGCTCCTCCTCAAGGTCGTCAAGTGCCGCGCCCGCGATCCATCCCTCGGTCAGCGCCTGGCAGAGCGCCGTGTCCTCCACGATCGGGCCACGGCCGGTGTTGACGAGGATGGCGGTCGGCTTCATCCTGCGGAGCGTCGTATGGTCGAAGGTGTGGTGTGTCTCGGAGGTGAGCGGCGCCTGGATCACCAGGTAGTCGGAGCCTTCGACGAGTTCATCGAAGGACACCGGCCGCACCTGACGCGATCGAATCTCGGTCTCGTCGAGGAACGGGTCGTGCGCCCAGAGCTCGACGCCGAACGCTCTCGCGCGTTCGGCGATGAGCTGTGCGATGGCGCCGAAGGACAGTAGTCCGAACACCTGGCCTTGCAGCCGCCAGATCGGCTCCCCGCTCTGCCACTGCCATGTGCCCTGCCGGGTCGCCCGGTCGTACACGCAGATCTTGCGGGCAGCGGCCAGCCAGAGCGCGACGGCGTGGTCGGCGACCTCCTCGGCGCACCACTCGTTCGGCGCGTTGGTGACCTGGATGCCCCGCCGGGTCGCGGCGTCGACGTCGACGATGTCCACGCCCGTGCCGTAGCGAGCGATCACCCGGCACAGGGTGAACGCGTCGATGGCGCGGGCACCGACCCGAACGTACTGGGTCAGCACGCCGTCGACGTCCCGTCCCTTCTCGATCACCTCGTCCTCGCTCTTACACTGCGCGGCGAGCAGCTCGAACCCGGCGCCCTCGACGATCGCGCGTTCGATGTCCACATCGCCGAAGTCGAAGTCAGCGATCAGGATCGTGCCTCTGGCGTCAGTGCGAGTCACGGGGAATCCCCTTGGTGTGTACGAGATCCTGGTAGGACAGAGCCAGCTCCAAGCAGCCTCCGCTGTCCAGTTGCCCGACCGTGGAGCGGTAGATCTCCTGCCACGGTGTCTGGTTTTCGAATACCGGCGGCGTGTAGTGAGCCCACCGCTCGGCGATCTCCTCATCGGACAGCAAGACGTCGACACGCGCGTTGTCCATGTCGATGCGGATGCGGTCGCCGGTGCGCAGGATGGCGAGGTTGCCGCCGGCCGCTGCCTCGGGGCTGGCGTTGAGAATGGAGGGTGCGTCTGAGGTGCCGCTCTGGCGGCCGTCTCCGAGCGTGGGCAGCGTCGTGATGCCCAGCTGGAGCAGCGCGGCAGGCACCTCCATGTTGACGACCTCGGCCGATCCCGGGTAGCCGATCGGCCCGGTGTAGCGGATGACGAGGATGCACCTCTCGTCCAAGCCCAGCTCGGGGTCTTCGATGCGGGCGTGGTAGTCCTCGGGCCCGTCGAAGACGATGGCGCGGAGGTCGAGCACCTGCGGGTCATCGGGATGCGGCAGGTAGCGGGCGCGGAAGTCGTCGGTGATGACCGAGGTCTTCATGACCGCGGAGGCGAAGAGGTTGCCGGTCATGACGAGAAGTCCGCCGCGCGCGGCGACGGGCTCCTCGAACGGTCGGATGACCGTCGGGTCGGCGGGCGGGGCCTCGGCCAGGTTCTCGGCCACGGTACGTCCGGACACGGTCACGGCGTCGCCGTGCAGGCGCCCTGCTGCCAGCAATGACCACATGACGGCGGGGACGCCGCCGGCGCGGTAGAAGTCCTCGCCGAGGAACTCCCCGGCTGGGGCGACGTTCGCCAGTACCGGGATGTCGTCTCCGACTCGTTGCCAGTCCTGGATGGACAGCGGCACCCCGACGTGGCGAGCGATGGCGTTGATGTGGATGGGCACGTTGGTCGAGGCGGCGATGGCCGAGGCGACGATGATCGCGTTCTCGAAAGCCTGCCGGGTCATGATCTTGCGCGGGGTGAGGTCCTCCTGTACGAGGGCTACCGCCCGGCGGCCTGTGTCGTAGGCCATCTGTGCTCGCCGGCGGTAGGGGGCCGGAATCGCCGCGCAGCCTGGCAGGGACATCCCCAGGGCCTCGGCCAGGCTGTTCATCGACAGCGCGGTGCCCATCGTGTTGCAGTGACCGATGCTGGGGGCGGAAGCGGCCACGCGCGCCATAAACTCGTCGTAGTCGATCTGCCCGCTGGCGAGCAGCCGCTTCGACTGCCAGATCACGAGTCCCGAGCCTGACGAGCCGATTCGCCGGCCATGGCGATAGCCGTTGAGCATCGGCCCTCCGGACAGGACTATCGCGGGGATGTTCACCGTGGCCGCCGCGGTCAGGCACGCGGGCGTGGTCTTGTCACAGCCCGTCGTCAGGACCACCCCGTCTAGTGGATATCCGTAGAGCACCTCGACCAGCCCGAGGTAGGCGAGGTTGCGATCCAGGGCGGCGGTCGGGCGCTTACCGGTCTCCTGCAGCGGGTGGACGGGGAACTCGAAAGGGATGCCACCGCCGTCGCGGATCCCGTCTTTGACCCGGTCGGTGAGGGCGAGGTGGTGGCGGTTGCACGGAACGAGGTCGCTACCCGTTTGGGCGATGCCGATGATCGGCCGACCTGACTGGAGTTCCCCCGGGGTCAGCCCGAAGTTGAGGAACCGTTCGAGATACAAAGCCGTCATCTCTGGATTGCCGGCGTTGTCCCACCATGCCTGGCTGCGCAGGCCGCCTGGGGCCGCCTTCGTCGATGGCATCAGGTACTCCTCACTGCCCCATCAGGGCGGGCCGGCCCATCCGATCCGGCCGGGTATTCGAGAAGCGGGACCAGGTTTCTGGACCACGCCGACATGACAGGTGCGAGAACCCGCCAGGACTCCTCGGCCTCGTCGCCGCGGATGGACAGGGCGGCGTTGCCCTGCAGGACGTCCAGCAGCAGCCGGCCGTAGGCAGGCAGGCCGGAGGCCTCCAACTGCGCGGTGAGGGTGAGCGGGGCAAGGGTGCGCCCGTCGGGGCCGACGCCGGTCAGCGCGAGGGTCATGCCCTCCGGCTCCAGCCCGAATCGCAACACGTTGGGCGTGCCTTGCTCGCTGTCGCCGAAGGGTAGGTGAGGTACAGGACGGAACCGTACCGCGACCTCTTTGCGGTCGTGTCCGAGCGCCTTGCCGGTGCGGAGCCGGAAGATCGTCCCGGACCAGCGCCAGCTTTCGAGTTCCAGCTCTACCTCGGCGAAGGTCTCGGTACCTCGCCGTGGATCCACACCCTCCTCCTCGACGTAGAGCGGAACGTCCCGGTCACCGATGCGGCCGGCCAGGTAACGGGCACGGCGGGTACGCTGCACGACGTCGTCGTCCGTGAGACGGCGTACCGAGCGCAGCACGTCGATCTTCCGATCGCGCAGGTCACGCTCGCCCAGGCTGAGCGGTGGTTCCATGGCCACCAGGCACAGCACCTGGAGCAGGTGGTTCTGCAGCATGTCCTTCAGCGCCCCGGCGCCGTCGTAGTAGCCCGCCCTGCCTTCCAAAGTCAGGGTCTCGTCCCAGACGATCTCGACCTCGGAGATGTGCGCGCTGTTCCAGATGGGCTCCAGCACTCGGTTGGCCAGCCGGCTGCCGAGCACGTTCTGGACGGTCGTCATGGCCAGGAAGTGGTCGACGCGGAACACCGCCTGCTCCAGCACGACCTCCGACAGCAGCCGATTCAGCGCCACAGCACTGTCCAGATCTTCGCCGAACGGCTTCTCCAGCACGATCCGGCTGCCCGGAGTCAGGCCCGCGCCGCGCAAAGCTGCCACCGTGCCGGGGAAGATCGCTGGAGGGAGAGCAAGGTAGACGGCTACGGGGCCGTCGCCGGCGACGGC
>DASUCK010000476.1:0-2919 GCA_036276095.1 Nonomuraea sp.
TTGAAGTCGATGCGGTCGGGGACCTCGCGGATGTTGCCCAGGCCGTCGGCGAAGCGTCCGGTCAGCACCTGCTCGACCACCGTGGGCGGCTGGTTCAGGTAGTTGGCCGGGGCGATGGCGGCGGCGATGTCCTTGCGGTGCTTGGCCTCGTGGGCGTGGTGGGTGGCGTCGACGATGGCCCGGAAGAGCGCGCCGAAGGTGTTGGGCAGCTTGCTGGCGAACTCCTTGCTGGCGGCGAAGGCGCAGCAGGGGTGGCCGTCCCAGATCTCCTTGGAGAGCAGGTGGATGAAGCCGACCTTCTCGAAGACGGCCCGCTGGTTGAAGGGGTCGGGCGCCAGGTAGCCGTCGACGTTGCCGGCCTTGAGGTTCGCGACCATCTCGGGCGGCGGGACCACCCGGATCTGGATGTCCTTGTCCGGATCCAGCCCGTGCTCGGCCACGTAGTAGCGCAGCAGGAAGTTGTGCATCGAGAACTCGAAGGGGACGGCGAACTTCAGCCCCTTCCACTGCTTGGGATCGCGGCGGTCCTTGTGAGCCAGGGACAGGGTGATGGCCTGCCCGTTGATGTTCTCGATGGCCGGCACGGTGTAGGGCACGGGCGTCGAGCCCACCCCCAGGCTGATGGCCAGCGGCATGGGCGTCAGCATGTGGGAGGCGTCGTACTCGCGGGAGAGGGACTTGTCGCGCGCCACGGCCCACCCCGCCGTCTTCACCACCTCCACGTCCAGGCCGTACTTCTCGTAGAAGCCCATCGGCTTGGCCATGATGATGGGCGTGGCGCAGGTGATGGGCACGAACCCGACCTTGAGCGCCTTCTTCTCGAGCGGCCCCCCCTTGCCGGTCTCCTCCTTGGCCGCCGCCAGGGCCCGCTCGATGGGGAACACGGCCCTGAGCGCCGCCGCCGCCGCCCCGCCAGCGGCCAGGCCCAGCAGGCGCCGCCGCGCCGGCGGCCCCAGCACCGCGCGCTCCACGGCGCCCAGGATGCTGCGATCCAGGAGTGTCTCCGGGGTGACGGTCGGGTCCTGCTTGGCCATCTGTTGTCTCTCCTCGGGCGACCTCACCTAGCAGCTGCCGTACCAGCGGAGAGGACGGTGAATGTGGCGGAGTTCCTCACTCAGGTGCGCAGGAGTTCACGCACTTGTGCACAAGGTTTGTGTACAAGCGAGGCGCGCCTAGCCTACACGGCGGTGCAGAAATGAGCACCAGCGGGGCCGCCTCCGGGCGGGAGCGAGCCCCGTCGGTCCTCTCATGAGCGTTCTACCTGGCCCGGGCGACCGCGGGTCGACGGGCGGCGTGCCGCCCGACTGCCGCCAGGTTGTTAGCGATGGCCGCCCACCCGATGGTTCGGTCGATGCCGCCGCGACCCCGGTAGCGGCTGCGCTTCATTCCGAAGGTATTCTTCAGCCGCGAGATCCGTGCCTCGCCGCCGGCGCGCCAGGCTCGCCCGCGCTGGAACCATCGCTGCCGCTCGTACTCGATGCGCTGGCGGGTCCGGTGCCCAGGCTTCGGCAAGACCGGATGATGCACGCCGAGGTCACGGAGGCGACGTTCCCCGCGGTGGGAGTAGAAGCCGCGGTCTGCCGCCACCAGCCGAGGTGCGCGGCCGAAAGCCTTCTTATGCTGCTCGACTGAGGGGACCAGCAGCGGCGCGTCCGCGCGCGCGTCGTCCACCGCGATGTCCGTGACGATGCCGCCTTCGGCCTCCTGAACCTTGACGACCACACCGAACTCCGTGGGCCGGTCCGGCTTGCCCTTCCGGATTACCTGCGTCCAGGGCTCGAAAATACTGACGATTTTGCCAGGAGTACGTGTTTCCCCGCGCAGGACCCGCGCCCGTGTCTGCCGAAGCACCTGTCGCGTCCGCGGCGCAATCAGGCCGACCTCCTGGACGAGCTTCGCGACCCGCCGGCGGGCCCTCCCACGCAGGCGGCCCAGTTGCTCTCCGGCTCGCTCTGCCGCCCGCTCTGCCTGCCGCACGATACGGCCGGTGATTCGCAACAGCCGGCGGTATGGCCTCTTGATCGCTCGTTTGGCCCGGTCGCCTCGGCGCCGCAGCCCCTGCGCGATCTCCCGCATCCGGCGCGACACGCTCCGGCGCACGTTGCGAAGCTTGAACCCGAGCCGGACGCCGGCCTCTGCCATCCGCCGCATGATTCGACTGAGGACACGGACGGCGTCTTCGCAAAGGCCGCTATCTGTCGGGTGGTGAATCGGGGCCTCCACGACGGTGGTGTCGACCCGCATGCGATTCCCCTTGGTGACGCCGGCCTCCAGGGCAATCGCTACCAACCGCTGCAGCAGCTCCCGGAGTGCGGGGCCATCCACGAGTTGGCCCAAGCGCACCATGGTCTTGGCGTCGGGCACCTTGCCCGCATCGATCCGGCAGAAGCGCCGGTAAACCAGGCTTCCCTGAACCTCGCGCTCAAGATCGTCATAGCTCCAACCGCGCAAGTGCTTGAGCACCAGCATCCTCAGCACCACTTCGGCCGGTGTCCCGGGCCGCCCGCGCCGGGCGCTGTGCTGGAATCGGCGGCGCATGACCGCAACGACTGTCTCGACAATCTCGTCATCGCCGAGCTTCTCGTCGATGACGCGCAGGGGTGGGTCCATCAACGCTTCCGGATTCGGCAACACCAACCCGAACAACACCACCTGCGAGAGCTCAAGCTGCGCGTGCCGTCGACGGACCATAGGCCCTACAGATCACACCTCAGCGCATCTGTCGATCCCCCACGGCATGAATGCACCAAAATGTTTCATTCCGGCGGGGGCGCCGATCATGGACCCCGCGAATCTGGCTCGCGCAGTCGCTCGTTCTGCACCGCCGTGTAGGCTAGGGCATCGCCCCGGGGACGCAGACGCCCAGCGAGCAGACCCGCCCGATGGGGCAGGTGCGGCCGCACTGGCCGCAGTTGGACC
>DASUCK010000477.1:0-2874 GCA_036276095.1 Nonomuraea sp.
CCGCAGAGGGGCACCTTCGGCACGGGCGGCCAGTATCGCAGCGGTACGAGCTACCCCAAAGACGAAGCCCCCGAGCCGGCGGCTGCCGGCTCGGGGGCGCGCGTCGTCGGCCCCTCGCTAGAGGGCGCTGGCCAGGCGCGACAGGATCGCCACTTGCTGGGCCGTGAACGCCTTGCCCGATTGGCCCGCGAGCTGGTTGAGGTAGGCGCCGATCTGCCCCGCCTTAGCGTTCGTGTTGCCGCGCGCGGCCGCGGCTCCGGCCGCTTCCAGCTTCGCGCACAGCCCGTTCGCGACGCCGCTGTTGGTGGAGAACTGTCGTGTCAGCGCGCACAGGCTGCCCACCGTCACCTTGACCGTGAACGACGAGGAGCCAACGCCGGTGTTCCCTGCCTTGTCCGTCGCGGATGCAGAGAGGGTCGTGTCGCCGACCGGGTAGCTGTACGCCGGCGCCGCCACGTTCTGGCAGCTCGTCGACGCGACGCCCGACAATGCGTCGGTAGCCGCGCAGGCGATGGCGACCGTCTGGTCGACGGTGTAGGTCCCGACGTTGCCGGAATAGGTCACCACCGGCGCCGTCAGGTCGATGTCGATCCCCGACACGGACGCCGAGGCGGTGTTACCGGCCCGGTCCGCGACCGTGCGCGTGACCGACTGGCCCGTGCCCTCGCCCGCGATCGCGACCGGGGCGGGACACGCCGCCACACCCGAGAGTGCGTCCGCGCAGGTCGTGGCCGACACCGTCACGGCCGCGTTGTACCAGCCGTTCGCGTTCGCCGCGCGGTCGGCACTCAGCACCAGGGTCGGAGCCGTCCAGTCGACGTTGAGGCCGCCCACGCTGACCGCCGCCGTGTTGCCGGCCTTGTCCGAGGCCGCGCCGGCCGCGCCGAGGTTCGTCCCCTCGCCGGGGACCACCTGGTCGGGTGTGCAGGACGCCAACCCCGAGAGCGCGTCGGCGCAGGTGAAGCTCACCGTCACCGGCCCGCTGTACCAACCGTTCGCGTTCGGTGCCCGATCGGGCGCGCCGTTGATGGTCGGCTTGACCTGGTCGATGCGGATGTTCCCCACGCTCGCCTGCGCGCTGTTCCCCGCGTTGTCGATAGCCGCGCCGGTCACGCTGTGAGCAGTCGCGGCGTCGGGGCTGTCGGTCGCGAGCGTCGTTGGAGGCGTGCACGAGGCGACGCCCGCGAGCGCGTCCGTGCACGTGAAGGAGACCGTCACCGGCGCGGCGTACCAGCCGCTCGCGTTGGCGGCCCGATCCGGCGCGCCGGCGATCGTCGGCGCGGTCGCGTCGACGCCGAAGCTCACCGTCCTGGCGGGCTCGGGGTTGCCGGCGCGATCGGTCGAGGCGTAGCTCACGACGTAACTGCCCTCGCCGAAAGGCACCGGGGCGCCGTACGTCTGGGTCGGCCCGCCGTTTACGCGGTACGTGGTCGAGGAGACGCCCGAGAGAGCGTCGTTGGCGCCGAGCGTCAGCACCGTCGACGTGGTGAACCACCCGTTCTGGCCGGCGTTCCCGGCTAGGCTCGCCGTCGTCGCCGGCGGCGTCCGGTCGATCGCGACCGTGACGGTCGCCGAAACGGTCGTACCCGCCGGGTTGCTCACCGAGGCCGAGACCGACTGCGCCGGCCCTTCGCCGGTGATCGTGCTGTTGGCGGGGCATGCGACCGTCGGGTTGCCGGCGCAGCTCCATGCCACGCCCACGTCCGCGCGGTACCAACCATTCGGGTTGGGGCTGGTCGTCGGGGCGCCGGTGATGCTGGGCGGCGGTGGTGCCCAGGTGATCGTCACCGAGCCGTGGCCGGCCTGAACGCCGCCGAGCAGGAAGCCGACAAGGGCCGATGGCGTCACGTAGCTGCTCCCGCCCCCACCGCCGCCTCCGCCGCCGGAACAGCCGATCAGCACCTTCGTGCCGGCACCGCCGGCGCCGCCGCCGCCGCCGTACCAGCCCGCGCCGCCGCCGCCACCGCCGCCACCGCCCCCGACGTAGGGGTCCTTGCAGAAGACGTTGCCCAGGTGACCGTAGCCGCCGATACCGCCCGCGCCGCCAACACGGAAACCGCCGCTGGCGCCGATCGAGGCACCGCCGCCGGGGAAGATGCCGCCGTGGGCGCCACCGGCGCTCTGCGATCCACCGCTGCCGTTGCTGCCGCCGTAGATCCCACCCCCACCGTGGCCGCCGCCCGACCCGCTCGTCCCGCCGCCGGCGCCGCCGTTGCCGCCGGGCCGACCGGTATCGTTGACGAGCTCGTTGCCAGCGCCATTGCCAGCGCCGCCACCACCGCCGCCGCCGACGAAGTAGGCGGTGGAGCCGTGCGAGATGCTCGACGCACCACCACCGGCGCCGCCAGCGTTACCGCCCTGTCCTCCCCCGACGCCGGGGCAACAGTCGGCCCCACTCGCGCCGCCGCCGGGAGCACCGCCACCCACGGCGCCGACATCGACGGTCAGCACGCTGCCCGGACCCACGGCGACCGTCCCGGCCGCGCGTCCGCCGAGGCCGCCGCTCGAGTAGAAGCGGGCGAACCGGTCGTGCCCGCCGGGCGCGCCCTGGGCGCCGTTGACCGTCGCGTTGACCTGGTCGACGCCGGACGGCACGGTGAAGATGCCGCTCCCCGGAGTCGCGTACGTGCACGACGAGTTGACCGCGTCGTAAGCGCCGGTGGCGCCGCATGGGCCATCCGCGCTGACCGTCGTCGCCCACAACCCGCTCAGCACCGCGCACGCGACCGCGATCGCCGCACGGGCACGCCACTGCGTGGTTCCGAACCAGGAGACCCCACCGCCGAGATAGAGCATCGCCACTCCCCCAAAACGAGCAAGTCCAGAGTGGGGACAGCCTGGATCGCGCGCGCGGCGGGGACAACGGCTCGAGCG
>DASUCK010000478.1:0-8873 GCA_036276095.1 Nonomuraea sp.
CGAACAGCGCCGCCTGCTGGTCGCCGAGCGCCGCGGCCACCGGGACGCCGCCGGGGGTGCGGCCGTAGACCTCGGCCGAGGGGCGGATCTCCGGCAGCATCGCCCGCGGCACGCCGAGCGCCGCCAGCAGCTCGTCGTCCCAGGCCAGCGTGTGGATGTTCATCAGCATCGTGCGGCTGGCGTTGGTCACGTCGGTGATGTGCCGGCCGGTGAGGTTCCACAGCAGCCAGCTGTCCATCGTGCCGAACAGCACCTCGCCGCGCTCGGCCCGCTCCCGCAGGCCCGGGTGCTCGTCCAGCAGCCAGCGGATCTTCGGGCCGGAGAAGTAGGTCGTCAGCGGCAGCCCCGCCCGCTCCTTGAACAGCCCCTCGTGCTCGGCCAGGGCGCGGGTCAGCGGGGCCGTGCGGGTGTCCTGCCAGACGATGGCGGGGCAGACCGGGCGGCCGGTCGCGCGGTCCCACAGCACGGTGGTCTCGCGCTGGTTGGTGATGCCGAGCGCGGCGATGTCGAGCCCGTCGGTGGCCTCGGCGAGCACGCCGCGCACGGACTGCCAGATCTCGCCCGCGTCGTGCTCGACCCAGCCCGGCCTGGGGAAGATCTGGCGGTGCTCGCGCTGGGCGACCGAGACGATGTTGCCGTCCTGGTCGAAGACGATGCAGCGGCTGGACGTGGTGCCCTGGTCGACGGCGGCGATGTAGTGCGGTGGGGGCACTGGCATTCCTCGCAAGGTACGGTTCGGCAATGCCGAACGATCTGGGAAATCTTATTCGGTCGCCCTGAGGCGTTCAACTGGCTTCTGCTCATCGGGCCAGGTCGCGGGTGACGGCGCGGGCCGCGTCCCGCACGTACGAGACGTACTCCATGCTCGGACCCCCTTCCGTCGCCAGGCGCTCGACCGCGCCGCGGATGCCGATGGCGCCCACCGTGAGGCCGCGGGCGTCCTTGATGGGTGCGGCGATGGCCACCTCGCCCTCGGTCAGCTCCTCCATCTCCGCCGCCCACCCCCGCGTCCTGACCAGCTCCAGCTCGGCCTCCAGGTGCGCCGGGTCGGTGATCGTCCGCTTGGTGTGCGGGTGCAGCGGCGCCGCGGCGGCCTCGACGTACGGGTCGTGGGCGAGCAGGACCTTGCCCAGCGCGCTGGCGTGCGCCGGCAGGTAGATGCCCACCTGGAGCGTCTGCATGCTGTCGTCGGGCCGGAAGACGTGGTGGATCACCAGCACCTGGCCCTCGTGGAGGGTGCCGATCCAGGCGCTCTCCCTGCTGCGGCCGGCCAGCGCGTCGGCCCAGTTGATCGCGCGGGTGCGCAGCTCGTTGACGTCGAGGTAGCTGCTGCCGAGGTGCAGCAGCGTCGCGCCGAGCCGGTATTTCCCGGTGGACTCGTCCTGCTCCACGAAGCCGACGTAGACCAGCGTGCGGAGGATGCCGTGGAGCGTGCCCTTCGGCAAGCCCAGCGCTCTGGCCAGCTCGGCCACGCCGAGCCGGCGGGGGCCGGAGGCGAGCAGCCGCAGGATCGCGGCGGCCCGCTCGACCGACTGAATCGTCTCTCCCACGAACCCGCACGTTAGCACAGCGTGTTCGGCATTGCCGAACACGATTGATTCCCGATATTTCCGGCCCTACGGCCCTACAATTGCGCTGCGGCGACGCCTCTCCAGTCACAGAGCCCGAACCCCGCCACAGGCGGCGCGACCGGCAGGGCCTGGAACGGTCCGCGCCGTCTCTGTGTCGAAAGGTAAACGGGAGAGATGTCCCGTTAGTGGGGCATGCCTTGATGTGGAGAGGGGACTTAATGGAACAAGTTTCCCGCGTGGCGGGAACCGTGCGGCCGGGGGGCCGCACCGCGCGGGTCCGCGCCGCCGTGCTCCAGGCCACCCAGGACGAGCTGGTCGAGCACGGCTTCCAGGGCCTCACCATGGACCAGGTGGCGGTCCGGGCGGGTGTCGGCAAGACGACGGTCTACCGCCGCTGGGGGAGCCCGGCCGGCCTGGTCACCGATCTCATGACCGAGCTGGCCGACCAATCCTCGCCGCGGGCCGACACCGGCTCGATCGACGGCGACTTACGGGCCAACGCCCTCGCCGTGCACGCGGCGCTCACCGACGGGCGGCTCGGAGTCACGTTCGAGGCCATGATCGCCGCGGCCACCTGCGACGCGCAGGCCGCCAACGCGCTGCGGGCGTTCTGCCGGCGCCGGCTGGAGGAGTGGGCGGGCGCCGTCGAGCTCGCCGTCAAGCGGAAGGAGCTCCCCGCGGGCACCGACGCCGTGGAGCTGGTCCGCGCGGTCTCGGCCCCGCTCTTCTACCGCCTCGTGGTCACGCGCGAGTCCGTCACGGCCGAGGACGCCGAACGCTCGGCCGTCCGGGCCCTGATCGCCGCCCGCGCCGGCGCGTTCGCCCCCGGGTGTCCCGTTGCTCCATAGCGCTCGAACTCCTCGAACTCCTCAGGTGAATACGAATCGTGACATGAGGCTCCTAGGGGAGCGCGAACCCCTCTGGACCGTCCATCATGGAGGTATGGCGGAAGCGATCTACGTCGGCGGTCTATTGGTGGCGACGCCGCTTCTCGACGACCCCAATTTCCGGCGTAGCGTCGTGCTGATCCTCGAACACGACCACGACGGCGGCACGCTCGGCGTGGTGCTCAACAGGCCCAGCGACATCTCGGTGACCCAGGTGCTCCCCGTGTGGGATCCCCTGGTCACCGGGCCGCCGGTGCTCTTCGAGGGCGGGCCCGTGCAGACCGACAGCGCGCTGGCGCTCGCGGCGGTGCCGAGCGGGGAGGAGCCGCTCGGCTGGCGCCGCCTCCACGCCGGCAGCCCGGCCGTGTCCAGGCTCGGCACGGTCGACCTCGACGCCCCGCCCGAGATCCTGCAGGGCGAGATCGCCCAGATGCGCATCTTCGCGGGCTACGCGGGCTGGTCGTCGGGGCAGCTGGAGAGCGAGATCGCCGAGGGTGCCTGGTACGTCGTCGACTCCGAGGCCGGCGACACCTTCCACGCCGACCCCGGCTCGCTCTGGCGCTATGTCCTGCGGCGGCAGCGCGGCGAGCTGGCCTTCGTGGCCACGTGCCCCGACGACCCGACGATGAACTGACGCCGACGATCGATCACGCCGACGATCAGCTGCCGACGATCAATGATGCCGACGATCAGCTGATGCCGACGATCGATCCACGCCGACGATGAACTCGCGCCGACAGTGATCCGACGGCCCGGCGACGCGCCGCGGGCGTTCCGGCCGCCCCGGCCGGGGAAGCACTGTGGGCGCGTCAGCCGAGGTCCCAGCCCGGGCGCAGGGAGCGTTCGGCCAGGGCGATGGTCTCGGCCATGCGCTCGGTGACCTCCGGCAGCGAGCCCTCGCGGCGCGGGCACTCCAAGCCCACCCGCAGCGTCGACATGGCGAAGGCCACGATAAGGTGCGCGAGCCGGTCGTCGGCGGGGTCGGTGCCGCGGCGGGCGGCCACCACCGCGGCCAGGAGCTCCTCGGTCCGCGCGCACCTGGCCACCGACTGGCCGGTCAGCCGCGGGTTGTCCTCCAGCAGCCGGCGCAGTTTCAGGAACCTCGCGCTCTCCTCGGGCGTTGACTCCTCCAGATCGCTCACCAGGGCACGCAGCGCGTGCATCAGCGAGCTGAACGGAGACTCGTCCGCCGGGCGGGACTCAAGGGCCGCCAGCATGATCTCCTCGCCGTGGTCGTGGAACCACAGCGCCAGGTGATCCTTGCTGGTGAAGTAACGGAAGAAGGTGCGGGGGGAGACGTCGACGGCCCCCGCGATCTGCTCGACGGTGGTCGACTCGTATCCTTGTTCGAGGAAAAGGTCGAGCGCCGTGTCGAGGATCGTCAGGCGCGTCTTCTCCTTCTTGCGTTCCCGCAGACCCACCGTGGTCACTCCCTCGACACCTTTCTGACACACTGTGCCACAAGTCACACTGTGTCGATTAAAAGTCGTTTGTCATGTGTCATGCGCTGACATAGATTACCTGAGGCTTATGGGATTTATGCCTCCGAATGTGAGGCGCGTGGCGTATGAGGGGGACTTCATGGCTCAAGCGAAGGCGGTCGACGCGCCGTCATCGCCCGGCTCTGGAAAGACGGCGACCGGGGGGAATCCGTGGCTCGTGCTGCTGGCGGTCAGCCTGGGCGTCATCATGGTGATGCTCGACGGCACGGTCGTGGGCATCGCCAACCCGGTGATCCAGGCAGACCTGAAGGCCTCGCTTTCCGACCTGCAGTGGGTGACCAGCGGCTACCTGCTGGCGTTGGCGGTGTTCCTGATCACGGCGGGCAAGCTGGGCGACCTGTTCGGGCACAAGCGCATGTTCCTGATCGGCATCGCCGGGTTCGCCGTCTCCTCCGTGGGCATCGGCCTCAGCACCGAGCTGGCCGGCCTCGTTCCCGGCGTCTCCGCGGTGGGCTGGATGATCGGCATGCGGGTGCTGCAGGGCCTGTTCGGCGCGTTGCTGCAGCCGGCCGCCCTGGCGCTGCTGCGGGGCGCGTTCCCCGGCGACCGGCTCAACCAGGCGATGGGGGCCTGGGGTGCGATCATGGGTCTGTCCAGCGCCGCCGGCCCCATCGTGGGCGGCGTCCTGGTGGAGAGCGTCAGCTGGGAGTCGGTCTTCTTCATCAACGCGCCGGTCGGCGTCCTGGCGCTGGTCATGGGCATCTTCCTGATCAAGGAGAACCGCGTCCAGACGCTGGCGCGCATCGACTGGCTCGGCGTGCTGCTGCTGTCCGGAGCGATGTTCTCGCTGGTCTGGACGATCATCAAGGCGCCCGAGTGGGGCTGGGGCGACAGCCTGACGCTGGGCTTCCTGGCCTCGTTCGCGGTGCTCATCGGCCTGTTCATCGTCTGGCAGAACCGCATGGAGAAGCGCGGCAGGCAGCCGCTGGTCCCGCTGGGCCTGTTCAAGAACCCGTCGATCTCCATCGGCACCGGCCTCATGATGATGGTCGCGTTCGCGATGTTCGGCGCGATGTTCTTCCTGGGCTTCTTCTTCCAGGGCGTGCACGGGCTGTCGCCCCTTGAGGCCGGCCTCCGTACGCTGCCGATGAGCGCCGGCATGATCGTCGCCTCGCCGGTGGCGGGCCTCGCGCTCCGCAGGTTCGGCCCGAAGCTCACGATGGCGGCCGGCCTGCTGGTCACCGCGTTCTCGATGTACCTCATGTCGCGGCTCGGCATCGACGCCTCGTTCGTCGAGAGCGGCATCCCGTTCCTGCTGCTGGCCTTCGGCCTGTCGCCGGTGTTCGTGGGCGCCACGGAGATCATCGTGGGCAACGCGCCGGTCGAGCTGAGCGGCGTCGCGGGCGGCGTTCAGCAGTCGGCCATGCAGGTCGGCGGCGCGCTCGGCACCGCGATCCTGGGCGCCGTGATGGCCGGCGAGATCGCCGGCACGCTGCCCGGCTACCTCGGCCCGGCGGCCCAGTCGATCCCGCCCGCCCAGCTGGCGCTGCTGGAGAAGGCGGCGGCGTTCGGGGCGGCGCCTCCCGGGCTGGGGCAGCAGGTCACCGACGCGGTGCACAACTCGTTCATGGACGGCATGCACCTCGCCTTCCTGGTGAGCACCGTCATCGCGGTGCTGACCGCGGCCCTGACGATGTTCGTCAGGAAGGGCCGCGTGGTCGAGGACGCGCCCGCCCACGTGGCCTGAGCGCGCTCACCGGTACGGCCTCTCGCCGCGCGGCGGGGGGCCGTACCGCTGTGCGGGCGGGCATAAACTCGATGGGTGAGCACGAAGATCCTCCCAGAGCAGCAAACCGTTCCGAAGACGTCGCACGGCGACGGCGACCACGAACGGTTCGCCCACTACGCCGACAAGCACAAGATCACCGAGAGCATGGTGACGGGCACGCCCATCCGGGCCCTGTGCGGCAAGGTCTGGGTGCCGAGCCGCGACCCGAAGAAATACCCGGTGTGCCCCGAGTGCAAGGAGATCTACGCAGGTCTCCCCAAGGGCGGCGGCGACAACGACAAGAACGAGTAGCCGATCGCGGCCACGGCGCAAGGCCGGCGGCGAGTCCCGTGCCCGCATCCCGTCGAGTCCGCGCGGTGACGGTCCTGCGGCGGTGGCAAGCTGTGAGTGTTGCTGAGCGGTAATCGCGGCGGGTAGAGCTACGGTCGGTCCCGACACCTGCTCGTTCCGTCATGGGGGGACCGCATGGCCCGGCGCGCGACCGCCGTCTCGTTGGCATGCCTGCTCACACTGGGGTCCGCGCCACCACTCCCGTCCGCCGCCGCTCCGGGCTGCGTCTCGGCCGCGCGGCACGGCACGCCGGGTCCGCGTTCCCCCAAGCCGGGCGACGTCGCCCAGGTCATGGCCGAGCTCGGCCGGCGCCTGGCCGGGGTCACCCCGCCGGCCAGGATCACCGTCCCCGTACGCGCCCACGTGCTCACCCAAGGCGCCCGCAAGGTCTCCGACCAGCAGATCAGGAGCCAGATCGCGGTGCTCAACTCCGCGTACGGCGGCGCCTTCGGCGGCGTCGACACCGGCGTGCGCTTCCGGCTCGACGGCATCGCGGTCAAGGACGCCCCCACCTGGTTCGCCGACCCGATCGTCCACGAGCACGCCATGAAGGCCGCGCTGCACCGGGGCGGGGCCACCACGCTCAACCTCTACGTCGCCCAGCTCAGCGAGCTGATGCTGGGCTTCGCGAGCTACCCCTACTGGTACGCCGAGTCGCCCCGGCTCGACGGCGTGGTGATCGACTGGCGCAGCCTGCCCGGCGGCGCGATGAGCGACTACAACCGGGGTTTCACCGGCGTCCACGAGATCGGCCACTGGCTCGGCCTGTTCCACACGTTCGAGAACGGCTGCGCGGAGCCCGGCGACGGCATCGACGACACCCCGGCCGAGGCGGGCCCCACGGTGGCCTGCCCGGAGCACAAGGACACCTGCACCCGGCCCGGCCACGACCCGACGCGGAACTTCATGGACTACGCCCACGACCGGTGCATGGCGGAGTTCACCGCAGGGCAGGCCCGGCGCATGCGCGAGATGTGGGCGGCGTACCGGCGCCGGGCCGACGCGTAGGCGCGTCCCGGCGGCGGGCGGATACCTGGGACGGCGGCGAGCCGGAGCCTGGCGGTCCCGGCGGCGGCCGTCGGGTTGCCCGTTCGGGGGACA
The DNA here is from genome assembly GCA_036276095.1 of Nonomuraea sp. Taxonomy (GTDB): domain Bacteria; phylum Actinomycetota; class Actinomycetes; order Streptosporangiales; family Streptosporangiaceae; genus Nonomuraea. Next base: position 7,121 of record DASUCK010000478.1, read on the forward strand.
AATTACGATACGTGGGTGACAGCACCGAAGGCGCTCGACGCTGCCCGCGAACCTCTCCGGATCTTCGGCTCCGCCTACCGCGTCGCCACCGCCGGCATCCTCCTCGTCGTCACGCTGGTCGCCTTCGAGGGCATGTCGGTCGGGGTCGTCATGCCCGACGTCGCCCGCGAACTGGACGCGCTCGACCTCTACGGCCTGAGCTTCTCCGCTTTCCTGGTCTCCAGCCTGTTCGCGAACGTGGTGGCGGGGCTCTGGGCCGACCGGCGCGGGTACGCGACGCCGTTCGTGGCCGGGCTGACGTTGTTCGTGCTGGGCATGGGGCTGGCGGGGGCGGCGCAGTCGGCGGTGCTGTTCCTGGTGGCGCGGGCGGTGCAGGGCATGGGCGCCGGGGCGTCGTTCGTGGCGCTGCTGGTCATGATCGCCCGGGTCTACCCGGTGGAGCTGCGGCCCAAGGCGTTCGCGGCGCTGTCGGCGGCGTGGGTGGTGCCGTCCATGGTCGGGCCGGCCGTCGCCGGGTTCGTGGCCGAGCACTGGGGCTGGCGGTACGTCTTCTACGGGATCGCCCCACTGGTCGTACCCGCGCTGCTCATGCTCGTGCCGTCCCTGCGCGGCCGGCCACCGGGGACGAGTCGCCACCGGGTGGCCCGCGGTCGCGGCCTCTGGCGATGACGCTGGCCGCGGCCTCGACGGCGGCCGGTGCCGGGGTCCTGCTGCACGGCGTGGACCGGCTGCACCTGACCGCCGCCCTGGGGGCCGTCGAGACGGCGGCCGGGCTGGGGCTCCTCGTCTACGGGCTGCGCCGGCTGCTGCCTCCGGGGGCGCTGCGGTTCGTACGGGGGCTGCCCACGACCGTGCTGATGCGCGGGTTCTTCTCGGCCGCCTTCTTCGGGGTGAACGCCTTCATCCCGCTGGCGTTGCAGGAGGTCAAGGAGTTCTCGCTGCGGGAGGCCGGGATCGCGCTCACCACCGGCGCGCTGGGGTGGTCGGCGGGGTCGTACCTGCAGAGCCGGCGGGCCGCGGAGCCGTACCGGAGGCTGCGGCTGGCGGCGGCGGGCATCACCGTGGCCATCCTGACGTCGCTGCCGGCCGTGCTGCCCGGGGTGACCGGGTGGATCGCGACGCTCGCGTGGGTCGTGGCCGGGTTCGGGATGGGCCTCGGGATGACCACCATCACCATCACCGCGCTCAAGCAGTCGCCCGTGAACGAGCAGGGCGCGAACTCGGCGGCGCTGTCGGTGACGGACATGCTGGGCTCGGCGCTCGCGATCGGGGCCGGCGGCGCGCTGGTCAACCTGATCGGGCACCAACCGGCGCAGATCGCGACCGGATTCGTGGTGATCTGTCTCGTCATGGCGGGCATCGGGCTGAGTGCGACGTTGCTCGCCGTACGCATCCGCTGAAATCCGTCCCACCAGTCACGGCGATCACGGTTCGCCGGATCCGCGTCGCCCGGAGTGATAGGACAGCGGGCGAGGAGGTGTCATGGAGGGTGATCACCGCGTCTGGCCGCCCCCCGGCCACGACCCCACCCCACCGCCCCATCCCAGCCCCGGACACGACTCCGGACACGACCCCGGACACGACCCACGTGGCCGCGGCCCGTACACGTTCCGCGGCCCCGCCGCCGGGCGCGAAGCCGCTCCCCGGCCCGGGGCCGCCGTCGGGCGCGAGTCCGCTCCCGCGCACGGCCCCGCCGCCGGGTACGGGACCGGTCCGCCCGCAGGCTACGGCACCGGTCCGCGGGACGGGCCCG
>DASUCK010000479.1:0-12312 GCA_036276095.1 Nonomuraea sp.
CACTCGTCCTGACCCGGCACCACTCCATCACCGACATCCTGCGCTGGTCATACTGGCGCCGACGCCACCAAGCCACGGCCCGGCACTGCCACTACCAGCGCAGATCCGACCGATGATCGCGAAGTGTCACTGGAGTACTAGAAGTGCCAGGGATAGGGCGACCAGTCGGGGGCGCGCTTCTCCAGGAACGAGTCGCGGCCCTCGGCGGCCTCGTCGGTCATGTACGCCAGCCGCGTCGCCTCGCCCGCGAACACCTGCTGCCCCACGAGCCCGTCGTCGACCAGGTTGAAGGCGAACTTCAGCATGCGCTGCGCCGTCGGCGACTTGCCGTTGACCTTGCGGGCCCACTCCAGGGCGGTCTTCTCCAGTTCCTCGTGCGGGACCACGGCGTTGACCATGCCCATGCGGTGGGCGTCGGCCGCGGTGTAGGTGTCGCCGAGAAAGAAGATCTCGCGGGCGAACTTCTGGCCGACCTGCCGCGCCAGGTACGCCGAGCCGAAGCCGCCGTCGAAGCTCGCCACGTCGGCGTCGGTCTGCTTGAAGCGGGCGTGCTCGGCGCTCGCCAGGGTGAGATCGGCCACGACGTGGAGGCTGTGGCCGCCGCCGGCCGCCCAGCCGGGCACCACGCAGATCACCACCTTGGGCATGAACCGGATCAGGCGCTGCACCTCCAGGATGTGGAGGCGGCCGGTCGCGGCCGAGCCGTCGGCGTACTGGTAGCCGTCCTTGCCCCTGATGCGCTGGTCGCCGCCCGAGCAGAAGGCCCAACCGCCGTCCTTGGGGGAGGGGCCGTTGCCGGTGAGCAGCACGCAGCCGACGTCGGTGGCCTGCCGGGCATGGTCGAGCGCGCGGTAGAGCTCGTCGACGGTCTGCGGCCGGAAGGCGTTGCGCACCTCCGGGCGGTTGAAGGCCACGCGTACCGTGCCCTGGTCGACCGCCCGGTGGTAGGTGATGTCGGTGAAGTCGAATCCCTCGACCGGCTGCCACGCCTTGGGATCGAACAGCTCGGAGACCATGGGCCGAAGCCTAGCGCTTCGGCCCATGCCCTAAGAGCTGACCTCGGCGCGTAGCTCCGCGAGTAGTTCGCCCTGGTCGGCGAGCATGTCGGTGAGAATGCGCCGAGCGGCGCCGAGCAGGTCGGCCAGCTCCGGCGTGGCCAGCGTGTAGACCACGGTGCTGCCCTCGCGGATCGCGCTCACGATGCCCGCCCGGCGCAGGACGGCGAGCTGCTGGGAGAGGCTCGATGCCTCGATGTCGATCTGGGCCAGTAGGTCCCTGACGGGAAGTGGCCCTTCCTGGAGTAGCTCCAACACTCTGATGCGAGCGGGGTGGCCGAGCGTTCGGAAGAAGTCGGCCTTGGCCTGATAGACCTCCACGTGCATATAGCCCAGACTAATCCAGCGGAGTTGCATAATTCTTCAAGTCGCTAGGTTGTTGGATAGCATGACAGCGGGGACTAGGGAGTAGCCATGGGCCGAGGAAGAGCCAAGGCGAAGCAGACGAAGGTCGCTCGCCAGCTGAAGTACGCCAACCACAACATCGACTACGACCGGCTTCGCGAGGAGCTCGGTGCCGATGCGCGGCGCGAGGAGGGCTACCCGGCGAGCGCGTCCGAGCAGGAGTCCGAGCGCGCGCAATGACGCGGCCTGCCTCGCGGGGCGAGCGTGACGTTCCTGACCCGCCTGGCCTCCGGCGCCTGACCGGGCGCCGAGAGCTCCAGGCGGCGCACCACCTCGCCCAGCGATGGTGCGTGCCCTCGATCGCCAGCGTCGGCGCGGTCACCCGGCCGAGCGCGCCGACCCTCGGCCAGCAGCGACAGCACGCCGGCTTCGCCGCGGAGGGGCAGGGCCTGGCCGTCGCCGGTGCGGGCCGAGGCGAGCAGGGCCGCGATGGCGGCGGTCTCCGTGGCTCTGCCGTACAGCACGAAAGGGACTGGTAGGCGGTTGGGGTGTCAGGCGGCGGCGCAGGAGTCGTGGGTGGCGTCGAAGCCCTTGATGGCCTCCGTGTCGTCCGCGCGCAGCGGCTTCAGGCCCTTCCAGTCGTCGCCCAGGACGAGGACGAGCCGGTTCGTCCGCGCGCCCGGCACCTCCCGCGGCGCGGACGCGAGCAGGTCGGCGGCGAGCGTGGGGACGCGGGTGGCGGCGCCAGGGCCGTAGAGGACGGCGGTCTTCGGCTGGGGCTTGCGGGCGGTGTCGCCGATCTTGATGATGTGGTAGCCGCGCTGCTCGAGGAAGGCCGCGACCTCGGAGCCGAGGCCGGAACGCCAGGTGCCGTTGCGCACCTCCAACTGGATCTTGGAACGGCCCACCTTGGCCTGGCCGCCCTTGACGCCCTCGACGCTCTGGTCTCTCGCCACGATCTGGAACAGCCGGCCCGCCTGCGGCTGCACCCACTCCACCCGGCCCGGCTGGGTGAGGGAGTAGTGCCAGGGGGTGGTGATGAAGCGGATCTTGCCGATGTCGAGACCTTGCAGGCTGAGCGCGAGATCCTTCATGACGCCCGCGGTCAGGCCCCGGTCGGTGGTGACCGCCTTGGTGGCGGCGTCGAGGACGCCCAGCAGCTTGGCCGGGTCGGTCAGCGTGTCGCCGCTCAGTGCCTTCTTCGCCAGCGAGGCGATGAACATCTGCTGCCGCTGGATGCGCCCGATGTCGGAGCCGTCGCCCAGGCTGTAGCGGGCGCGGACGTAACCGAGCGCCCGCTCGCCGTCGAGCGTCTGCCGGCCGGCGGGCAGGTGTAGCAGCGCCTTCTTGTCGTCCACGCGCTGCGGCAGGCAGACCTCCACGCCGCCGACGGCGTCGACCATGCTCTTGAAGCCGGTGAAGTCGACCTTGACGAAATGGTCGATGTGGATGCGGGTCAGCGCCTCGATCGTCTTCCAGGTGCAGCCGATGCCGCCGGAGTTGAACGACTCGTTGATCATGCCGAGGTGGGGACGCTGCCCCGGCAGGCCGCCGGTGGCGCGGCAGGCGGGCAGCTGCACCAGCGAGTCGCGCGGGAAGCTGATGACCATGGCGTTGTCGCGCTCGGACGACACGTGCACCAGCATGATCGTGTCGGTGCGCTCGCCGGCGACCCGGCCGTACCTGGCGTTCTTGCCGTCGCGCTGGTCGGAGCCGACGACCAGGATGTTCATCGCGGTGCCGGCCACCTTGGGCGGGCGGGTGGCGCCGAGATCGTCGGCGGTCACGTCGACATGTTTGACGTTCCCCATGAGCTTGGCCCACACGCCGACCGCCACGCCCACGACCAGCAGGACGACGACCACCGCGAGCGCGGTCGCCCAACGCAGCCAGGGGCGCCGTCGCCGCGGCGGCGTGGCCGGACCGGAAGGCGGCGCGTCAACTAGCACACGTGACTCCCAAGGGACGGGGCCGAAGGGCGGCCGCCCCTGGCCAAGAGCCTCGACGTACAGATCTCGGCCGTGGATCGCGACCGAGTGTACTCAGTCGGGGCGGCCTCGGCGCGGGATCACCAAGCCTCGACTCGTTACGCGAACACCACGAGCTGCGCCCGGTCGCGGCCCTCAGCTTGGTCATCGCGCGGTTGACGGCGTTCCTCGGCATGGCCGGCGTCAAGGTGCTGCACCTGCCGACCCCGGTCGGTGGCGGGAGGGGTCAGGAGCGGTCGGAGGTCGGCCAGACGTAGTCGAGGTCGTCCGGCTCGTCGCCGAACAGCGGCCGGTAGAAGGCGGGGTTCTTGCGCAGCAGCGCGGAGCGGTGGCTGCGGTGGAAGTCCGCGTCGCCGAGCCAGGGCGGGAGCTCGCCGGCGGCGGCCAGCTCGGGTTGCGGGCGGGCGGCGGCGACGCCGCGCCGCTGGGCCAGCTCGCCGGTCATCGTGGCGGCGCAGGTGTCGGCGCGTCCGATGGAGCACCACCGGGCGCACACCTCCAGGCCGTAGCGGACCAGGGCCTCCTCGTAGCCGGTCCACATCCTCACCACGGGGTGGTGGCGCCAGCCGTAGCCTGGGACGGTGAGGGCGCGCAGGACCTGCAGCGCCTCGACGCGCTGCTTGCCCAGACGCAGCGGGTCGAGCACCGCCGCTGTGACGGAGAAATCCGGATAAGGAAGGAAGGTCTGCATCGGTCCCCCCGCTGACGTGCTCGTCCCCGCGCTCTTCCCCAGCGGATCGTATAGACCGCCCGCCGGACCGCGCTCACAATCGGGGCATGGGAGACGCATACGTCGGCGCCAGGACGCCGCGACGGGAAGACGCCCGGCTGCTGACCGGCCGGGGCAGGTACGTCGGCAACGTCCGCCTGCCGGGCGCGGCCCACGCGGTCATCGTCCGCAGCCCCATCGCCCACGGCCGGCTGCTCGGCTGCGACGCCAAGGCCGCCTGGGCGGTCGAGGGCGTGCTCGACGTCATCACCCCGGAGGACGCGCCCGACCTGCGCCTGCCCTGCGTGCACCTCGCGCCGGGCCAGCGGATCGCGTCGTACCGGGCGCTGGACGACGAGATCAGGTACGCGGGACAGCCGCTCGCGGTCGTCGTCGCCCGCTCGCCCGAGGCCGCCAGGGACGCCGCCGACCTGCTCGACCTGGAGCTCGACGAGCGGCCCGCGGTGGTCGGCGTCGAACGGGCGCTCGCCGAGGACGCCCCGCTGCTCTACCCCGACCTGGGCACGAACGTGCTCACCGACTACACCATGGGCGACCCCGACTGCGCCGAGGCCGTCGGCCGGGCCACGCACGTCGTGGAGATGACGTTCCGGATGGGCCGGATCTCGCCGCACCCGATGGAGCCGCGCGGCGTGGTGGCCGCGTACGCCGACGACGAGCTCACCGTCCACATCTCCACCCAGGCCCCGCACACCGTACGCGAGAACCTGGCGGACGCCCTCGGGCTCACCCACGACCGGGTACGCGTGATCGGCGCCGACACAGGCGGCGGCTTCGGCGGCAAGGAGCACCTCTACCCCGACGAGGCGCTCGTCTGCCTGGCCGCGACGCGCCTCGGCCGCCCGGTGTGCTGGACCGAGTCTCCCGGCGACCGGGTGGTGGCCACGCTGCCCGCGCGGGCGGCCGTGCACCGGGGCCGCCTGGCGCTCGACGCCGACGGGCGGTTCGTGGCGCTGCAGGTGGACGTGCTCGGCGACGTCGGCGCCCACCCCTCGAACGTCGGCTCGTCGCCGTCCGCCGTCGCGGCCACCCTGATGCCCGGACCGTACCGGTTCGACCGGGTCGCGGTGCGCGTGCGCGGCGTCCTCACCACCACCACGCCGATCGGCTCCTACCGCGGCTTCGGCCAGCCGGAGGCGGCGCTGACCAGGGAGCGGCTGATCGACGAGGCCGCCCGCCGGCTCGGGATCGACCGCGTCGAGCTGCGGATGCGCAACCTGTTCACGCCCGACGAGCTGCCCTGCACGACGCGCGTCCACCAGCGCTACGACTCCGGCGACTACCCGCGGGCCCTGCGCACCCTCCGCGACCTGGTCGAACCCGTGGCCAAGGCCGACGGGCGGCGGCGCGGTATCGGCTACTCCTGCCACGTCGAGGCCACCGGCATGGGGCCGTCGATGGACCTCAAGGCGGCCGGCATGCGGGTCGGCGGCTACGAGACGGCCGTGCTGCGGATGGAACAGGACGCGTCGCTGGTGGTGGCGTCCGGGGTGGCGGCGATCGGGCAGGGCATCGAGACGTCGCTCGCCCAGCTCGCCGCCGACCGGGTGGGGGTGCCGATCGAGCGGGTGCGGGTGGTGCTGGGGGACACGGCGGCGACGCCGTACTCGACGGTGGGGGCGATCGCCAGCCGGTCGCTGGCGCTCGGCGGCGGGGCGCTCATCGAGGCCGCCGCCCGGCTGCGGGACAAGCTCGTGGCCCTCGCCGCCCACCGGCTGGAGGCCGCCCCGGCCGACCTGGAGCTCGCCGGCGACGTCGTACGCGTGAAGGGCGACCCGCAGGCGTCCGTGCCGCTGCGCGAGCTGGCGACGTCCGCGTGGCGCGGCTGGGACCTGCCCGAGGGCATGCCGCCGGGGCTGGAGGAGCGGGTCAGCTACGACCCGGCCCAGTACACCTACGCCTACGGCGCGCATGCCGCCGCCGTGGCCGTCGACCCCGAGACGGGCGCGGTCGAGGTGGAGCGCTACTGGGTGGTCAACGACGCAGGGGTGCTGGTCAACCCGGCGGTGGCGGAGGGCCAGATCCACGGCGGGGTGGCTCAGGGGCTCGGCGAGGCGCTGACCGAGGAGATCGTCTACTCCGAGGACGGCCAGCCGATCACCGACTACCTGCTGCCGACCACGCGGGAGATTCCGGACATCGAGGTCGTCATGCTCCAGACGCCCTCACCGATCACGCCGGGCGGCATGAAGGGCGTCGGCGAGGCCGGCACCATCGGCCCGCCGGCCGCCGTCGCGAACGCCGTCGCCGCCGCCCTCCCCGAGATCGCCGACCGGGTCACGGACGTGCCGCTGACCCCATCGGCCGTGTGGTCGCTCCTGTCGGACGTCTGATCGCCCGCGGCCCCTCGCCGGGGCCGGCCGCGGGTCAGCCGCGCGGGGCCTGGGTCGCGGGCCACCGCGCGGTGCCGGGCCACGCCTGCGGGGGCGGTGCCGGGCCGGCTGAGATTTCTGCCGATTTCTCGCCGGATTTTCGACCCGAACGGGCTTCCCGTGCGTACACGTTTCGACAGCCGCGTACGGTCCCGAGCCTTTCCCTCGAAAAGAGAAGCCATGACGACCACGCTGCGAGCAGCTCACCGGAGCAGGAAGCAGTACGTGTGGCCGCTGCGCGAGGACGCCCAGACGGTCGGTCACGCACGCGCGATCATTCGCCAGGAACTGTCGGCTCTCACCCTTTCCCCTGATCTGATCGACGATGCCGTACTCATGATCAGCGAATTGGTGACAAATGCCTTTATGTACGGAACCGGACCCTACGAATTGATGCTCCACATCGACGCGAAAGAGATCATTTGTGTCGTCGTGGACGGCAGCCCCATCCTGCCCGCCGAGGCGCCCGTTGACGTCCAGGCCGAGCACGGGCGCGGCCTGCGGATCGTCGCCCGCCTCTCCGACGGCTTCTACGGCTGCCACCCGCAGCGCTACGCCACGCAGCCGGACCTGGTCGGCAAGGCCACCTGGTTCGCCCTGCCGCGGCGGGACGGCCGCTGCGCCGTGCTGCCCATCAGGCCCGGAGCCTGACCTGCGCGGTGCTGGCGCGGCGGCTCGGTGACGGTCACCGTCGCGGCCCGTACCGCACCGGCACCACCAGGTTGCGCGCGTCCATCTGCTCGACCAGCGCGCCGACGCGGGCGGCCAGGCGGGGGTGGTGCGGCCAGCCGCGCACGTACGCGGCGGCCAGCTCGTCCTGGGCGCGCTGCCAGTCGCGTACGCCGTGCCCGTCGTCGTCCTCCAGCCACTGGTACGGGTCGTCGAAGACCAGCCCGCCGACCTCGTTCCGCTCCGGCCGGGCCGGGGCGTGCGGGTAGTCCATGTCACTCCCCGTCCTTCTCGGGGGCGCCGTCGGGGGCGCTGGCCGGGGTGCTGGCCGGGGTGCTGTCCAGGGCGCGGCGCAGGTAGGCGAAGACGGCGGGCAGGTCGTCCGGCTCCAGCCAGTCGATGTCGCGGGCGACCTCCTGGCTGATCTGCGCGCCGTGGTCGCGCCACAGCGCCTCGCCGGCGGCCCTGATCCGCTCGCCGATCCGCTCGCCGGTCTCCTCGCGGATCCCCCCGCCGATCCGCTCGCCGTCGCCGATCCGGAGCCCGGCGGCCATCGCCTGCCAGCGGGCCGCCAGGTCTTGTACGCGCGGGTCGCCGACCGGGGTTCCGGCCCGCGCGTGACCGCGGATCTCCCGTACGAGCTCCAGCCACTCGGCGCGGACCCGCTCCAGCCGGTCGGCGCCCAGCTCGGCGCGGTGTCTGGCCAGGTGGTCGCGGAGGTCGCCGGCGAAGTACGCGTCGTACACCGAGAGCGTCTCCAGCGTGGCCATGAACTGCTCGGCGTCCGGCATCACGGACCGGTCGAGCTGCCGGAGCAGCCCGCCGAGCCGGTCCTTCAGCTGCTCCAGGCGGACGGTCCGCCGCTCGGCCGCGGCCAGCTGCGCGCCGAGCAGGTCGCGCAGCGCGGTCAGGTCGTCGGCCGGGCGGGCCAGCACGTCGGCGATCTCCTCCAGGGACAGGCCGAGGCCGCGCAGGGCGCGTACGCGGTAGAGCCGCCGCAGGTCGTCCGCGGTGTAGCGGCGGTGGCCCGCCGGGGTGCGTTCGCCGGCGGTCACCAGGCCGATCTCGTCGTAGTGGTAGAGCGTCCTGATGGTCACCCCGGTGGCCTCGGCCAGCTCTCCGATGGTCCATCGGCGGTCGTCGCCGTCGTCTGCGGTCACGTACCGACCGTAGGACCTCCCGTGACGGGAGGTTCAAGCTCTTGACGTGGAGCCGCGCAGCGCTTAGGTTCCCGGCGACCGGCGAAATATATCGTTACGTCGCCGAAAATTTCGGATGGCTCCTCGGAGGTCCCGGTGAAGCCCTTGCTCATCGCCATGGCGCTCGTCCTCTCCGCGCCGCTCCCCGCCCACGCCCACCCCCGTACGCCGGATGACCTGCGCGAGCTCGCGCAACTCCACGGCATCAAGATCGGCAGCGCCGTCGACATCGCCGCCCTGCGCGGCGAGGCCGACTACCGCAGGCGGCTCAACCAGGAGTTCGACCACATCACCGCCGAGAACGCGATGAAGTGGGAGTCCGTCGAGCCCGAGCGCGGCGTCTTCACCTGGGCCGACGCCGACGCGCTGGTCGAGAACGCCCGCCGCAACCACCAGCAGATCCGCGGCCACACCCTCGTCTGGCACAACCAGCTCCCCGCCTGGCTCACCACCGGCGTCGAGAACGGCACCATCGGCGCCGACGAGCTCAGAAAGATCCTCCGCGACCACATCACCACCCAGGTACGCCGCTACAAGGGCAAGATCAGAGCCTGGGACGTGGTGAACGAGGTCGTGGACGACGAGGGCAACCCGCGCCAGACCATCTGGCTCACCCACCTCGGCCCCGGCTACATCGCCGACGCCTTCCGCTGGGCCCACCAGGCCGACCCGCACGCCAAGCTCTACATCAACGACTACAACCTGGAGTGGAACGCCGCCAAGATCGACACCACCTTCCAGATCGTCAAGGACCTGCGGGCCCAGCGGGTGCCCGTCCACGGCATCGGCTTCCAGGGCCACCTCGGCATCCAGTTCGACTACCCCGGCGACTGGGCCGGCGTCATGCGCCGCTTCGCCGGCCTCGGCCTGGAGGTCGCGGTCACCGAGCTGGACGTGCGCATGGTCCTGCCGGTGACTCCGGAGAAGCTGGCCACGCAGGCCGACTACTACCGCCGGGCGCTGACCGACTGCCTCAGCGTGCGGGCCTGCGAGGAGCTCACCGTCTGGGGCTTCACCGACCGGCACTCGTGGGTGCCCGGCTGGTTCGACGGCGAGGGCTCGGCGTGCCTGCTGGACGAGAACCTGGCGCCCAAACCCGCGTACAACGCCCTGCTGAGCGTGAAGCGGAGCTGACCCCGAGACCGGCCGCGGCACTTTCCATGACCCGACGCCCGGTCAGTGCCGCGGCCCCCTCGATTCCTTCCTGAGCATTTCTCCGCCGCGGTGTCGATCCGGCCGCGACGCGTCCGACGCGTTGACGAGAAGGCACACGGAGTTCACGAAAGGCACACGGCAGGCCCGACGTCACCTTCACCGAGGCCGTCTCGCTGTACGTCGAGTGCGAGTCCCAGAAGGAGATCGACGACCTGTGGGGCCGGCTCACCGCGGACGGCGGCCAGGAGTCGCGGTGCGGCTGGCTCAAGGACAGGTGGGGGCTGTCGTGGCAGATCATCCCGCGCCGGCTTCCCGAGCTGCTGAGCGACCCCGACCCCGAGCGGGCGCGCCGGGCCGCGCAGGCGATGATGGGCATGCGCAAGATCGACCTGGACGCGCTGGAAACCGCCGCCCGCACCTGACCCGCCGGCCGGCCCCCGAGGCCCACCGGCCGGCACCCCGCGCCTCACCGGCCGAAGGCCCCGGCCCTCCACCGGCCGAAGGGCCCGCGCCTCACCGGCTGATGGCGGACGGCCCCCGTTGCCCGCACCCGCGCGGGGTGGTCACCGGGGGATCAGGCCGTACGGGAGGTCGGGGCGCTGGGCGGCGATGTGCATCAGGCGGTTGTACTTGATCACCCGCTCGCCCCGGGCCGGCGCCCCCGACTTGAACTGCCCGCAGCCGACCGCCACCGCCAGCTCGGCGATGAAGTCGTCCACGGTCTCGCCGGACCGGTGGGAGACCATCCGCGCGTACCCGTGCTTGCGGCACACCTCCACCGCCTGCAGCGTCTCGGTGACGGTGCCGACCTGGTCGACCTTGATGAGCGCGGCATTGGCGACCCGGTCGGCGATGCCCTGTTCGATGAGGGCCGGGTCGGTGCAGAACAGGTCGTCGCCGACCAGTTGCAGGCGGTCCCCGAGCCGGTCGGTCAGCTGCCGCCAGCCCGCGGGGTCGTCCTCGGCGAGGCCGTCCTCGATGCTCCAGACGGGGAAGTCGGCGGCGAGCTCGGCGTACAGCTCGATCAGCTCCAGGCTGGACAGCCGCTCGCCGGCCACCTGGTACGCGCCGTCGCGGCGGCGGAACCGGGAGGCGGCCGGGTCGAGGGCGATGGCGACCTGGTCGCGGGCGGCGACGTAGCCGGCGTCGTCGATGGCCTCCACCAGCGCGGTCAGCACCTCGCGCGGGTGGGTGAAGTCGGGTGCGAAGCCGCCGTCGTCGCCCTGCCCGGTGGGCCGGCCGGCGGCGGCCAGGTTCCCGCGCAGGACGGCGTAGATCTCGGCTCCCGCCCGTACGGCCTCGGCCATGGACGGCGCCCCGATCGGCGCGATCATGAACTCCTGGAAGTCGAGCTGGTTGGAGGCGTGCAGGCCGCCGCCGACGAGGTTGAAGTGCGGCACGGGCAGCCGCGGTCGCACCGCGGGCGGCGACAGGAACTCCCACAGCTGCTGCCCCTGGGAGGCGGCGACGGCCCGCGCGGTGGCCATCGAGACGCCCACGGTGGCGTTGCCGCCGAGCCGTGACTTGCCGGCCGTGCCGTCCAGCTCGATCAGGGCCTGGTCGAGGTCGGCCAGGGAGTGCCAGGGGCGGCCTTTGAGCCGGTGGAAGATGGAGCCGGTGAGGTGGGCCGCCGCGCGGGTCACGCCGGCGCCGGCGTACCGGCTCGTGTCGCCGTCGCGCAGCGCCACCGCCTCCCGGGCGCCCGTGGAGGCCCCTGAGGGCACTCCGGCCCAGCCGGTGGCGCCGCCGGCCAGCGTGAGCGTGACCGACAGGGTGGGACGCCCGCGCGAGTCAAGGATCTGCATGGCGCCCAGGTCGATGATGTGGAACGCGCACACGGCTCCTCCATGATGGGTACGTCACGGTCCTCTTCGACGGTGTCATGGTCGTCGGCGGGTACATAGGGCAGATCGCCCTCACCGCTACAAGTCGGGGCACAAGACGCATGGTCGGCTCCGGAACGTCAAGCGCCGCCCGGATCCGCACGGGGCATTCCACTCCGACCACCCTGTCCCGGACCCAGCGGCAGGTACGCGTACCACGTGCCCGGCCGTGCCCCCGGCAGCAGCCGCCGCTCCCAGCCGTGCAGGAACGGCGCGGGCACCACCCGCCCCCTGTCCACGGCGACCACCCGCGTGCCCGCGCCCAGGGCGGCGCGCACGGCGGCCGGGTCGGCGCTCTCCCCGGGCCAGCGGAGCACGGTGTGGCCCGCGCAGCCCATCCGGTAGGCGATCATCACCGCGTGCTCGCCGTAGACCAGGCACGGCCGGCGCACCTCCAGCCCGGCCAGCGCCCGCGCCACCTCGGCGTCGGCCCCGCGCCTGGCCAGCCGGGCGCTCGCGACCTTGTCCAGAGTGGCCCCCTGCAGCGCGAACTGGGCGAGGACGCCCGCCGCGACCAGCCCGGCGGCGACCCGGCGCGGCACCCTCGGCGTGCCCAGCAGCCGGACGACCCCGTACGCGATCGGGAAGGACAGCAGCGCGTACGCGGGCAGCAGGAACCGGGGCGCGGCGTAGCCGACGAGGAAGACGTACGGGACGGCGAGCGACAGGCCCACGGCGGCCGGGAGCAGGGCGCGGCGGCGGGCGGCGTACCCGCCGAGCACGACGAGGACGGGGATCGCGGCCCACCACAGCAGCCACGGCAGCACGACGGGGCCGCAGTCGGCGGGCGGCCGGCACAGCAGCGGTCCGTTGAGCGCCCTCGCGTGCTCGCCCAGGGAGAAGTGCAGGCCGGTCTCGTTCGCCGCGCCGGCCGCCTGCCAGCGGGCGGCGAGCCCGCCGAACCTGACGTACGCCT
>DASUCK010000480.1:0-5327 GCA_036276095.1 Nonomuraea sp.
GGACGACCCAGGCTCCTGGCGTCGGCGTACTACTGCTCACGACTGATTCCCCTTCCTGAAGCCGGATGGCCGCCGTGCCGTCGCGCTGTGCGTTGGAGCTACCGCCGCAGCATGTTGCGCCTCGGTCTGCCACCAGCACCGAAGCGAATGGCGGCAGGCGCGCGGCGGGGCAGCGGCGGCATAAGGTGTGGCGAGTGAGTCACGGTGGGCTTGGTCGACGGGTCTTCGACGCAGCTCTCGCCGATGCGCGTCTTGCTGTGCTGGAGTTTGATGACGCTCTGGCCTGGCTGGAACGGGCGAGACAGCAACCGATGGAGCCGCTCGCGGCCGAGGTGTGGGTCACGGACCCCACCTTCAGCCACGTCTTGCTCGTCAAGCACCGTTGGCGCGGATGGGTGCCGCCCGGCGGCAAGGTCGAACCAGGCGAGACGCCGCGAGCTGCAGCGGCCCGTGAGCTCGTGGAGGAGACCGGTCTGCGGGCTGAGTTGCTGCCCGTGCCGGCGGCCGTCTCCGTCCGCTCGTACCACGCCGACTGGTCGCCGACGCTGGGCCTGTCGTACGCCGCTGTCATCGGCCGCGACGTGCCGCTCGGCGGGGAAAACGGCCAGCCCCCGACGTGGTTCGATCTCCACGACGAGTGGGAGAGCGTCTTTCCCGAGGATCGCGGTCGCATCCGTGCGCACGCACGTGGGCTGGCGGCCGGGCATGTGGACCGCGTGACCTGAACCATGCTCGTCCATGGTCAGACGTCGCTATCGATCTGGGCGACGACGACGAGCCAGCTCGTCACCACCGTGGTGTCGGGTGTGGTCAGGGCGTACGCCTTGTCCAAGATCTCCATCCGCTGCTCATAGGTGAACTGGCCATCGGGCCGGGCGAACACCGGGATGGACAGCCATGCCTTCTTCTCCGCCATGGTGCTGTGCTGGGCGGTGACCTCAGTCTCCAAGGCAGTCATCCCGGCGGCGGCCAACTGCGCTTCGACAACGTCCAGCGGCAGCTTGGGACGGGCGTCGGAGAGAGGCGGTGTGTAGCTGTAGTCGCGGGCGGCGATCTGATGGATCAGCGTGTTGAGTGAGGGCCCGGTGCGCGCGGTCTTCTCATCCGGGTGGGCGACCCCGGCGAAGCCGCCGCCGATGTTGAACACGAAGCGGCCACCAGGTCGCAGAATGCGGCGGACTGCGGCGAACACGGTTGGGACGTCGGTCTTCCAGATCGCCGAGTTGCACACCACGGCATCGGCGTGGTGTGGGACATGGTGGGCCAGGTCTTCCGCCGGGGCGGTGACCCAGGACAGGCGAGGGTCGGTCAGGGTACGGCGACCCACGCACTGCATGGTTGCTGCCTGGTCCAAGGAGATGACCCGGGCGTGGGCCGGGGCCAGTGCGAGGATGGCCTCGGCGGTTGCGCCGGTCCCGCCGCACAGGTCGACCACGAGGCGGCTGTCGGCGAGGTGGGCGCGACGGGCGAGATCCCGGCTGGTCTCGCGGTACATGGGGAAGGCGCGGGTGAAGGCAGTGTACGCCTCGGCGGTGGTGTCCTCGTCCCAGCCGCGGAGCGCGTCGAGCGGCGCCAATAGCGCCTCCATTTCACGGTGCGTACCCCGGTATAGGGGTGCAGGTCGGGTCAGATGATGAGCTGGAGGCGGTCAGCGAGGGCACCGGCCGCCGCCTTGAAGACCGCATCGCGGTCCATGTCGGTAACGTCCAGCGACAACCAACTGCCGTGCTGCTCCTGCGTGCGCAACTGGGCCAGGACGGTGTCCTGGTAGCGGATGAAGTCCTCGTCGTGGGTGCCGGAGTGACCGGTCTCCAGTGAGGTGAAGCCGCCCTTGCGGCGTAGGGCGTCGCAGGCGCCGATGCGCAGGAAGACCACCAGGTGGGGCTCGGTGAGGTGGGCGAAGACCTGTTCGGCCAGGCGGGTGGAGACGCCAGGATTAACCGCGTATCGGGCAAGGATCTTGTGGTGCGCGTTGTCGAGGATCACGTGCGTCCCGGCGGCCAGGGCGGGCTGGATCACGAGCTTGTCCTGGAGGGTGTACCAGGCGGCCAGCGACAGCAACCAGTAGTGGTCGCCGCAGGCGTGGGCGACGCGGGCATCGCGGCGGTACACGAGCTCGTTGAAACGGTCGAGGTAGGCCGACAGATCCGGGTCCATGGGCACTGTGGTGGTGTGCTTGCCGATGAGGATCGCCTTGTGGCCGGCGTCGGTGAGGGCCTGGTGCAGGCGACCGGAAAGGGTGGTCTTGCCAGCCCCGTCGATGCCGGTGACCGTGATCATGCGACCCCTCGGGCTGGTGTCAGATGCCGCTGCGATTGCCATAGTCAATTTCCTCCTGTGGTGTTCGGACGGGATGGGTGGCCAGGCGCTTCGCGATGATGTCGCGGATCCGGTTGATCAGGACGGCACGTCGGTAGATGACGTGGCGGTGACGCTCATTGGACAGGTCCGCGGGATAGTGGCGGGCCAGATTGTTGGAGATGATGTGGAGGTAGCCGAAGCGGATCCCCGCGTCGTGCGCCGCTTTGCCCATGTGGCCGATCTCCGGGTCCACGAAGGCGTGTTCAGCGTGCTGGGTCAGCCAGTCCCGGTTCTCGAGCAGGATGGAGGGAGAGGTTACGTGGATGCCGGTGTGCACGCCGGTCTTGGCGGCGGCGAAGCCGCCGAAGAAGTCGTCCCACTCGATGAGAGTGCCCTCGACCAGGCTTTGATCGCCGGTGGCGAGCATGGTGTTGGGCTCGATCTCGGGTGCCAGCGCGCCGACCTTGCCGACATAGACGACGTCGCCGGCGCCGAGCTCGGCCAGGCGGCCGACGACGCGCCCGGCGACCTCACCCCAGATACTGTGCAGGAAGCCCAGGTAGACCACTCGGCGGCCGTGCACGACTGCGCGCTGCCAGGCACAGCCCGGCCCGTAAACCCACACGCCGTGAACGGGGGCGAGGTGCTCAAGGCCCCAGCCGACGATGACCAGGTCGCCGTCGAGTTCGATGTCGAGCTTCTTCACGACTTCATGGCACAGCAGCGTGTCGGGCAGCTCGTAGGTGACGGTGTCGGCCGGTCGGCCGATCATGGCCAGATAGGTAGCGATGATCAGGCCGTAGTGGTGGACGTAGTCCACTCCGGGGAATGCCTTGATCACCAGATGGCGGCCGCGAACTTCTGCGGTGGGGCGCTCCCAATTGAACAGCTTTCCGGTCTTCTCGAGCCGAGAGATCACGGCCAGGCGATCGTAATCTCCGATGACATGGATGCTGTCCCAGAGCTGTTCCTGGATCAGGTGGTGGACCTTGATCTCCAGGTAGCGCAGCAGGCTTCTGGCACTCATCGTGTGTCTGTCCACCGCGATCGGCGCGGCCGTCAGTACGGCGCCGTCGGCGATAGCCAACGGGTCGGGCAGGAGGCTCATCAGCGGGCCTCCGAGATCCGTACGCTGCTGCCTGCCGCCTCGCGAACAACAGCGATGTTCTGCCGGATCAGGTCGAACCGGTCCGCAGGAATCGATCCGAGGTCCTCGATGCGAGGGGTCTTGGGCTTCTCATACGGCCCGCCGAGCAGCATGGTGATGCCCATCGCGCCGAGGATGACCGGCGCGGCGCCGTCGACGGAGGCGATCCACTCATGCTCGCGCTGCTCGATCAACTCAAGGTGACCGGTCCGTCCGAGTCCGAGCAGCCGGTAGATGATTCCTTTCTCGACCATGCCGCGGTCCTCCAGGTAGCGGGTGGCCGCCCACCTCGTACGGCATAGCTGCTCCTCGGGGGCGGGCCGCCGGGAAGCGGGCAGGGCGATCGCGCCGATGTATCCGCAGGAGACGAAGTGGTCATAGCAGTGCAGCCACTCCGCGTCGTCTGCGGCGTGCACCACAGCACACAGACGGAAGCCGTCGCTCAGGTCGCGGATCTCACGGGCCGCCTGATCGCTGGCCTTGATCGTTGCGGGGCCGTCCTGCATGACGTCTGGGAGGACGATCTCGCGGGCGTTGACGGCGTGGGCCGCCGCGATCAGGTCCGCAGCAGGCAATGCGTGGCCGAGGTCGAAGACGCCGTTGTCGACGATGATCTCCGCACCGCGTTCGGCCTCGCGGCGGAAGAACGCCCGATAGGCGAGGTCGGCCAGGACCCGTTGGGCGGCCACATGGTGTACGCGTGCTGGTTCCTGACCAACAAAGACTTCCAGGTAGTCGGGCGGAGCGATCACGGAGAAGTCGATGCTCTTGGCCATCACACAGCCCTCCACTGGTGGGCGGCGAGGGTGAGGAACTGCTGGGAGAGCACTGGGTCGACCTGGAACCGGCCGCCGGCCTGCAGCGTGGTGGTGCGGGCCTCCTCCATCCGTACGCCTCGCATGCTCATACACAGGTGCACGCCGCGGACGGCGACGGCCACGTCCGTATTGCCGACCACACTGGAGATCTCGTCGGCGACCTGCCGGGTGAAGCGTTCTTGAACCTGAAGGCGGCCAGCGTGCCGCTGCGCGATGCGCCCGAACTTCGACAGGCCCACCACCTCGCCATCAGGCACGTATCCGGCCGCGACCTCCAGGTTCATCGGCAGCAGGTGGTGCTCGCACAGGGACCAGACGCTCATGCCGCCGACCACGACCAATTGCTCGCTCAGGCGGTCCTCGGTGAAGCATGTGACCGTGGGTGACAGCTCCGGTGTCAGGAATGATGCCCACCAGGCCGCCACCCGGGATGGCGTGTCCGCTAGGCCCTCTCGGCTGGGGTCCTCGCCGAGCGCAGCCAAGAGCTGGCCGATCAGATCGGTAACGCGTTTGGTGTCGACGCCTCCCGTCGCCGGGAGGCTGGTCTGTGGCAGCAGAGCCTGACCCTCGTTGGACGCCGGGCTGTAGACGGCGCTCCTCATAGGCTTCGCCTCACTTTCAAAGCTTGGAAGAACATGGACTGGGCAAGAAGGCGCTCAGCGTCCGCGGGCCTGCGCGAACGCCAGGACGTGCAGACGCGTGGTGAGGCACCAGCGGCGGGCCGCTACGGCGTCCGCGAGCACCCGGGTGGTCTCGATGAGACTCTCGGCTGTCGTGGCCTCCGGCATCACGTACACCGGGGCCAGGCCGTACCGGTCGGTCAAGGCGCCGATCTCGTCCAGTTCAGGCACAGCGCGCGTGACGAACTTGAACACAGCGCGCCCGCTGGATACGAACGCGCGGAGCGCGGCCGGCACGATCCTCTTGCGCTCTTCGATGCCGGAGTTGGCGAGCTTGGGGGACACGTTGAAGCGGACACCGTCGACCAACAGCGCCGGGTCAGGGATGAGGGTGCCGTTCGTCTCGAATTCCACCCGCTTGCCTGCGGCCAGCAGCCCTTG
>DASUCK010000481.1:0-8752 GCA_036276095.1 Nonomuraea sp.
ACCACGACGGCCTGTACGACTTCTTCGTCAGCAACATCACCACGCCGTACGGCATCCAGGAGAGCAACTTCCACTTCCTGTCCACCGCCAAGGACCGCGCCGACCTGCGGGCGCAGCTGCGGCAGGGCGTGGCCCCGTGGAAGGACCTCAGCGCCGAGCTGCGCACGGCCTGGTCCGGCTGGGGCTGGGACCCGAAGATCGAGGACTTCGACAACGACGGCGAGGCCGAGATCGTCCAGGCGACCGGCTTCATCAAGGGGCAGGTCAACCGCTGGCCGCCGCTGCAGGAGCTGGCCGCGTCCAACGACGGCGTCACCAGCAACCCCAAGTCGTGGCCGAACGTCACCGAGGGCGGCGACATCGCCGGCGGTCAGCATCTCGCCTTCTTCGCCAAGACCGCGAACGGCCGCTACGCCGACCTGTCGCCGCAGCTCGGGCTGGCCGTGCCGGTGCCGACGCGGGGCATCGCGACCGGCGACGCCGACGGCGACGGCCTGATCGACTTCGCCGTCGCCCGGCAGTTCGAGGCGCCGGTCTTCTACCGGAACACCAGCACGTCGCAGGGGGCGTTCCTCGGCCTGCGGCTCACCCACGAGGAGACCGGCGGGGCGGTGATCGGCGCGGAGGCGACCGTGACCACCGCCGACGGGCGCGTCTTCGTCGGCCGCGTGGACGGCGGCAGCGGCCACTCCGGCAAGCGCGCCCACTCCGTGCACCTCGGTCTCGGCTCCGGCGTGACCGGACCGGTGCGGGTGCGGCTGACCTGGCGCGACCTGACCGGCGCGGCCCGGCAGCAGGACCTGCGGCTCACCCCCGGCTGGCACTCGCTCCAGCTCGGCACGTACGCGAAGGAGAAGTGACGACATGGTCGACAAGATCGCCGGCAACCGGGCCGACAAACCGACCAGTCCGCCGCGTCACGATCCCAAGGTGATCACGGCGCTGCGCCGGTTCGCCATCTCCATCACGGTGTTCAACATCCTCGGATACACGGCGTTCGGGTTCGAGCAGCCGTGGACGTGGCCCTTCGTGGCCATCGCCACCGGCTACACCGTGGAGATCGTCCTGGAGGTGATCGGCGCCCGCGCCGAGAAGCGCGCCCCCCGGTTCGCCGGCAACGGCTTCCGCGGCCTGGTGGAGTTCCTCTACCCGGCGCACATCTCGTCAGTGGCGCTCAACATGCTGATCTACGTCAACGACCAGGTGCTGGTCATGATGTTCGGCGTCGCCGTGGCCGTCGGCGCCAAGTGGGTGCTGAGGGCGCCCGTACGCGGCCGGCTGCGGCACTTCATGAACCCGTCGAACCTCGGCATCGCGGTGATCCTCCTCCTCTTCCCGTGGGCCAGCATCGCGCCGCCGTACCACTTCACCGAGAACGTCACCAACCCGATCGACTGGATCGTCCCGGCCGTCATCATCGTCGGCGGCACCATGCTCAACGGCATGCTCACCAACCGGATGTGGCTGATCGCCGGCTGGGTGGGCGTGTTCGCGCTGCAGGCCGTGGTGCGCGGGGTGATCATCGACGACATCTCGGCACTCGGCGGCCTGGCCATGATGACCGGGGTCGCGTTCATCCTCTTCACCAACTACATGATCACCGACCCGGGCACGTCCCCGTCGCGGCCGCTGTCGCAGGTCGCCTTCGGCGGCGGCGTGGCCCTGGTGTACGGCGCGCTCATGGGCATGAACATCCCGTACGCGATCTTCTTCGCGACCGCGATCGTCTGCCTCGTCCGCGGCGGCTTCCTCTGGTCGCTGCACATCGTCAACAGGACCAGGGAGCTCGACGCGGCCAAGGTCAGCGCCGCCGCCGCCCAGGCCGTGGCCCCTGGAGGGAAAGAGGTCGCGAAGGTATGACCAGGATCGCGATCGTCGGCATGGCGTGCCGGTACCCGGACGCCGACTCGCCGCGGGCGCTGTGGGAGAACGCCGTCGCCGGACGCCGCGCCTTCCGCCGGCTGCCCGACGCGCGCATGCGGCTGGAGGACTACTGGGATCCCGATCCCGCCGTCCCCGACCGGTTCTACGCGCGCACCGCCGCGGTCATCGAGGGCTACACGTTCGACCGGGTCGCCCACCGGATCGCCGGCAGCACCTACCGCTCCACCGACCTCACCCACTGGCTCGCCCTCGACATGGCCGGGCAGGCCCTGGCCGACGCCGGGTTCCCGCGGGCCGAGGGGCTGCCCCGGGACCGCACGGGCGTCGTCGTGGGCAACACCCTCACCGGGGAGTTCAGCCGCGCCAACGCGCTGCGGCTGCGCTGGCCGTACGTGCGGCGCACCCTGGCCGCCGCCCTCAAGGACGAGGGCTGGGACGACGACCGGCTGGCGACGTTCCTGGCCGGCTACGAGAGCGCGTTCAAGAGCCCGTTCCCGCCCGTGGACGAGGACACCCTCGCCGGCGGCCTGGCCAACACCATCGCCGGCCGCATCTGCAACCACTTCGACCTCAACGGCGGCGGCTACACCGTGGACGGCGCCTGCTCCTCGTCCCTGCTGTCGGTCGTCACGGCCGGCAAGGCGCTCGCCGACGGCGACCTCGACGTGGCCGTGGCCGGCGGCGTCGACCTGTCCATCGACCCGTTCGAGGTGATCGGCTTCGCCAAGACGGGCGCGCTGGCCAAGAGCGACTTCCGGCTGTACGACCGCCACTCCAACGGCTTCTGGCCGGGCGAGGGCTGCGGCGTCGTGGTTCTCATGCGCGAGGAGGACGCCCTGGCCGCCGGGCACCGGATCTACGCCACGATCGCCGGCTGGGGCATCTCCTCCGACGGCAAGGGCGGGATGACCCGGCCGGAGGTGAGCGGCTACCTGCTGGCGCTCAGGCGCGCGTACGAGCGGGCCGGGTTCGGCATCGAGACCGTGCCGCTGTTCGAGGGCCACGGCACCGGCACCGCCATCGGCGACGCGACGGAGCTGACCGCGCTGTCGCGGGCCAGGGCCGAGGCCGGCCCGGACGCGCCGCCCGCGGCCGTCGGCTCCATCAAGGGCATGATCGGGCACGCCAAGGCGGCGGCCGGCGTGGCCGGCCTGATCAAGGCCGCGATGGCGGTGCACGAGCAACTGCTGCCGCCCACGCTCGGCTGCGTCGACCCGCACCCCGTGCTCACCGAGGAGCCGGCGGCGCTGCGCGTGCTGCGGGCGGCCGAGCCGTGGCCGGACGGCGCGCCGCTGCGGGCGGGCGTCACCGCCATGGGGTTCGGAGGCATCAACACGCACGTCGTGCTGGAGCGGGAGGCGCCGCGCCGCCGGGTGTCCACGCGGGCGAAGGCACTGGCCGCCACGCTGCAGGACGCCGAGCTGCTGCTCCTCGACGGCGGCTCGTGGCGCGAGCTGCGCGACCTGGCCGCCGAACTGGCCGCGTTCGCGCCCAGGCTGTCGTACGCCCAGCTCGGCGACCTGGCCGCCACGCTGCGCGGCCGGCTGCGCGACCTGCCGTACCGGGCGGCGGTCGTCGTCACCTCGCCCGACGACGCCGAGCGGCGGCTCAGCCAGCTCGTGACCGCGCTGGACGAGGGGAAGGAGACGCTGCCGGCCCGCGACGGCAGGGCCTTCCTCGGCCACGTCAACGGCCGGGCCAGGGTGGGCTTCCTGTTCCCCGGCCAGGGGTCGGGGCGCGGCACCAGCGGCGGCGCGCTGCGTCGGCGCTTCCCGGACGTCGCCGAGATCTACCGCGCCGCGCGGCTGCCCGCCGCGGGCGACATGGTCGCCACGTCGGTGGCCCAGCCGCGCATCGTCACCGGCTCCATGGCGGGCCTGCGGGCGCTGTCCCTGCTCGGCGTCGAGGCCGACGTCGCGGTCGGGCACAGCCTCGGCGAGCTGTCCGCGCTGCACTGGGCCGGCGCCATGGACGAGGAGGCGCTGCTGCGCGTGGCCGGCAAGCGCGGCCGGGCCATGGAGCAGCACAGCGAGTCGGGCACCATGGCAGGCGTCCGCGCCGACGCGGACACCGTGCTGGAGCTGATCGGTGACCTGCCCGTCGTCGTCGCCGGGTACAACGGGCCCCGCCAGACCGTCGTGGCGGGCCCGGTCGACGCGGTCGAGGAGCTCGACCGGGTGGCCAGGAGCGCCGGGCTGACCTGCACCCGGCTGGCCGTCTCGCACGCCTTCCACTCGCCGCTGGTGGCGCCCGCGGCCGCGGCCCTCGCCGGGTTCCTGGAGGAGGAGCGGTTCGGCCGCCTCGGGCGCAAGGTCGTCTCCACGGTCACCGGCACCGCGCTCGCCCCCGACACCGACGTGGCCGCGCTGCTGCACCGGCAGATCACCGACCCGGTGCTGTTCGCGCAGGCGGTGGAGGTCGCGGCCAAGGACGCCGACCTGCTCGTGGAGGTCGGTCCCGGGCGCGTGCTCAGCGGGCTGGCGGCGGAGGTCGCCGACGTGCCCGCGCTCGCGCTCGACACCGACAGCGAGTCGCTGGCCGGGCTGCTCGGCGTGGCCGGCGCCGCGTACGTGATCGGCGTGCCCGTCGCGCACGACGAGCTGTTCCACGGCCGGCTGATCCGGCCGCTGGAGATCGGCGCGGAGTTCTCGTTCTTCGCCAGCCCGGTCGAGCAGGCCCCCGACGTCGCGATCAAGCACGTGCCGGCCGTCCCCGACCAGCCGGCCGAGCCCGCGGCCGAGCCCGCGGGAGGCTCCGAGCTGTCCACCACGGACCTGCTGCGCCACCTGGCCGCCGAACGCGCCGAGCTGCCCCTGGAGATGGTCACCGGTGACAGCAAGCCGCTCGACGAGCTGCACCTCAGCTCCGTCACCGTGATGCACATCGTCGACCAGGCCACCCAGCGGCTCGGCGTGCCCGCGGGCCAGGCGCCCGCCAACCTGGCCACGGCCACCCTGCGGGAGCTGGGCGAGGCCCTGGACCGCCTGGCCGCCGCCCCGCGCGCCGCCAGGGCGACCGGCGTCACGGGGGCCGCGCCCTGGGTGCGGGCGTTCAGCGTCGACCTGGACGAGCTGCCCGTGCCCGCCCGCGCGGTCCCGCGCCCGAGCGGCCGGTGGGACGTGTACGCCCCGCCCGGGTCGAACCTCGCCGCCCCGCTGCGCACGGCGCTGGAGAGCGCCGAGGTCGGCTCCGGCGTGCTGGTGTGCCTGCCGCCGGACTGCGCCGAGCCCGACCTGGAGCAGGCGCTGCTCGGCGCCAAGGCCGCCCTGGCGGACGGCGTCAGGTTCGTGCTGGTGCAGCACGGTCGCGGCGCCGCCGGCCTGGCCAAGACGCTGCACCTGGAGTCCGGCCTGCCCACGACCGTCGTGCACGTGCCGGACCGGCCCGAGGCGGCCGGCTGGGTGGCGGCCGAGGTGGCCGCCACGACCGGCTTCGCCGAGGCGCACTACGACGCGGCCGGCGTGCGCCGGGTGCCCACGCTGCGGGCCATGCCCGTGGAGCCCGCGCGCACCGAGGAGCCGCTCGGCGACGGCGACGTCCTGCTCGTCACCGGCGGCGGCAAGGGCATCACGGCCGAGTGCGCCATGGCGATCGCCGGCGGCGCCCGGCTGGCCGTGCTCGGCCGCTCCGACCCGGCCGCCGACCGGGAGCTCGCCGCCAACCTGCGGCGCATGGCCGACTCCGGGCTCACCGTCCGCTACGTCCGGGCCGACGTCACCGACGCCGCCCAGGTGCGCGCCGCGGTCGCCGAGGCCGAGCGGGAGCTCGGGCCCGTCACGGCGGTGCTGCACGGCGCCGGCCGCAACGAGCCGGAGAGTTTGGCCGGGCTCGACATGGACGCCTTCCGCCGCACGTTCGCCCCCAAGGTCGGCGGCCTGCGCAACGTGCTCGACGCCGTCGAGCCCGGCCGGCTGCGCCTGCTGGTGACCTTCGGCAGCATCATCGGCCGGGCCGGCCTGCACGGCGAGGCCCACTACGCCACCGCCAACGAGTGGCTGGCCGACCTGACCGGCGAGGCCGGCGCGCGGCACCCCGGCTGCCGCACCCTCTGCATGGAATGGTCGGTGTGGTCCGAGGTCGGCATGGGCGAGCGGCTGTCGGTCGTCGACCGGCTCACCGACCAGGGCATCACCCCGATCAGGGCCGAGCAGGGCGTGGAGATCATGCGCCGCCTCGTCCGCGACCCCGGCACGCCCGGCGTCGTGGTGATCAGCGGGCGTACCGAGGGCATCGGCACCGTGCGCCGCGACCTGCCCGAGCTGCCCCTGCTCCGCTTCGTCGGCAAGCCCCTGGTCCGCTACCACGGCGTGGAGCTGGTGTGCGAGGTCGAAATCAACGCCGGCACCGATCTCTACCTGGCCGACCACCACCTCGACGGGAACCTGCTGTTCCCCGCCGTGTTCGGCATGGAGGCGATGGCGCAGGTGGCCTGCGCGACCGTCGGCGCCAGGACGGCGCCGGTGATCGAGCGGGCCGAGTTCCTGCGGCCGATCATCGTGCCGCCGGCGGCCAGCACCACGCTCAGGATCGCCGCGACGGTCACCGGCGGCGACGCGCTCGCCGTGGCCATCCGCAGCGCGGAGACCGGCTTCGACGTCGACCACTTCACCGCCGTGCTCCGCCTGACCGGAGACGGCGTGCCCGACGCACCGCCCGACGGCCCGCCCGCGCAGGCACCCGCCGGGCTGCCCCCGGTGGCACTCGACCCCGACAACGAGATGTACGGCAGCGTGCTCTTCCAGGGCCGCCGCTTCCACCGGCTGCGCCGCTACCACCGCGCCGCCGCCCGCGACGTGGACGCCGACCTCGCGGTGCGGGACGTGGACTGGTTCGCCGGCTTCCTCCCCGGCGAGCTGCTGCTGGCCGACCCCGGCATGCGCGACGCGCTCATGCACGGCAACCAGGTGTGCGTCCCCGACGCCACGCTGCTGCCGGTCGGCGTCGAACGGGTGCACCCCGCGGGGGCCGCCCTCGAACCCGGCTCCGACGTGCGCTACTGCGCCAGGGAACGCAGCAGGGACGGCGACACGTACGTGTACGACATCGCCGTCCGCACCCGGGACGGCCAGGTCGTGGAACGCTGGGACGGGCTGCGCCTGCAGGCCGTACGCAAGGGCGACGGGCGCGGGCCCTGGGCGCCGCCGCTCCTCGGCCCCTACCTGGAACGCACCCTGGAAGACCTGGTCGGCGCCCGGGTCACGGTCGCCGTCGAGCCCGGCAAGGGCACCGAGCGGCTGGCCGTCGACCGGGTCGGCGGCGGCGCCGCGGTCGCGCACGCGTTCGGGCTCACCCTCGGCGTCGCCGGACCCGGCACCGTGCGCTGCGCGTTCGAGTCGGTGCCCGCCGCCCACTACGACCCGGCGTACGCCGACCTGGCCGTGGCGGTGGCCGCGCAGGCGGGGGAGGCCCTGGAGACCGCCGTGGCGCGGGTCGCCGCCGCCGTCTGCTGCCTGCGGCAGGCGGGCAACCCGGCCGAGCCGGTGGTCCTCGCGCCGGCCGCCCGCGAGCCGTGGGTGGTGCTGACCGTGGCGAACCTGCGGATCGCGACGCTCGTGACGACCGTGCGCGACCTGCCCGATCCCGTCGTCGTCGCGATTCTCACCGAAGGGCGGTCGTAGCCTGATGGGCACGTACTACGAGTATCTCCACACGGTGGGCTTCGAGGAGACCAACCTCGTCGGGAACGTCTACTACGTCAACTACCTGCGCTGGCAGGGCCGGTGCCGGGAGATGTTCCTCAAGGAGCGGGCGCCCGACGTGCTTGAGGACGTCCGGGACGACCTGAAGCTCTTCACGCTCAAGGTCGACTGCGAGTTCTTCGCCGAGATCACCGCCTTCGACGAGCTGTCCATCAGGATGCGCCTGGTGGAGCTCACGCAGACGCAGCTGGAGTTCGGCTTCGACTACGTGCGGGTCAGCCCCGACGGCGGCGAGCTGCTCGTCGCCCGCGGCCGGCAGCGGGTGGCCTGCATGCGCGGCCCCAACACCAGAACCGTCCCCGCACGCGTCCCCGACGCCCTGGTCAGGGCGCTCGAACCGTACGTGTCCTAGGCGCCGATCCAGGAGGTCAGCGTGCAAGTCCACTCGTCCGACGCCGCGGTCATCGACGCCAAGGCGCTGCGGAACGCGTTCGGGGCCTTCGCCACCGGCGTCACCGTGGTGACGACCGGCGGCGAGGTGCCCCACGCCATGACGGCCAACTCCTTCACCTCGGTGTCGCTCGACCCGCCGCTCGTCCTGGTCTGCATCGACAAGGGCGCGGTGATGCACCAGTGCATCGGCGCGAGCGACTCCTTCGGCGTCTCGGTGCTGGCCGGCCACCAGGAGGCCATGGCGCGGCACTTCGCCGACCGGTACCGCACGCTGGGCCTGGCCCAGTTCGCGGACGTCGACGTGGTGCCCGGCGAGCGCACCGGCGTGCCGCTCATCGCCGACGCCGCCGCCTCCTTCGAGTGCGCGGTGTGGCGGGCCTACGACGGCGGCGACCACACCATCTACCTCGGGAAAGTGATCTCGATGCGGCACCGGGCCGGCAGCGACGGGCTGCTGGTCTACCGGGGCCGGTTCGGGGAGGTCGTGCCCGGCCTGCGCGAGGTGACGGCATGAGCGCCGTGCGCGCGCGGTCCGCGCCGGCCCTACCAGAAGGTGCGGTGCCGCCTGGCCCCGCCCGCTGGGCCGCGCCCGCGCTGTTCAGGCAGCTGGTGACCGACCGCCTCGCGCTGCTCTCCGACGCCGCCGCCCGGTACGGCGACGCGGTCCGGATGTCCATCGGCCCCAAGACCATCTACCTGTTCAACCACCCCGACCACGCCAAGCACGTGCTGGCCGACAACAGCCAGAACTACCACAAGGGGGTCGGGCTGGCCCA
>DASUCK010000482.1:0-3121 GCA_036276095.1 Nonomuraea sp.
TGGCGGTTACGAGATGTGCTGCTTGAGCTGGAGGGCGACAGCGGTGCCGACGGCGGCGTCCTGGACACCGAGGCCGGTCAGGTCGGCGATGGTGATGTCGGCAGGCGAGGTCCGGCCGGGTACCGTTCCGGCGAGGACGTCGCCGAGCGCGACCAGGCGCGGCTGCCCGCCCGTGGGGTCGGCGTACTGGAGTTCGCCGTTGCGTCGGGCCTGGTCGATGTCGTCGGCGGCCAGCACATCGGCTGCGGCCAGGGCCGAGGAGGTGAGTTCCCGCTTGCCGGGCTGGTCGGCTCCTACGGCGGTGATGTGCGCGCCCGAAGCCAGCCATTCTCCGTGGATGTGCGGCTCGCGGGTGGGCGTCACGGTGGTGATGATGCCGGCGCCGCGCACGGCTTGCTCGGCCGTGGCGGCGATGGTGACGTTCCAGCTGTGCAGGGTGCGCATGTGCTCGGCGAACCGCGCGGTCTTGGTCGTGTTCGGGCCGTAGACGCGCAGTTCGTCGAGGTCGCGCAGCTCCAGCAGGGCCTGCATCTGGGCGTTGCCTTGCATGCCGGGGCCGATGAGGGCGGCGACGCGCGCGTCGGGCCGGGCGAGGGCGTCGGTGGCCAGGGCGCCGGCTGCGGCGGTGCGGGCTTCGGTCAGGTATCCGTTGTCCAGCGCGATCGCGACCGGGAACCCGGTGGTGGCGTCGGCGATGATGCTGAGCCCGGACGCCACCGGCAGGCCCTTGTCGCCGTTGCCGTAGAAGCCGGTGGCGAGCTTGACGGCGAAGTATCCGGCGCCGTGCTGCCAGGCGCCTTTGACGTGGACCTCGCCGCGGGAGGTGGGGATGTCCAGGTGCCAGGGGCCGGGCTGGGTGACCTTCCCCTGGGCTTGGGCGATGAGCGCGTCCCGGGTGACCTCCAGCGCTGCGGACAGCGGCAGCAGTTTCCGGACCTGGTCTTCGGTCAGGACGGCGGGACAGGCGGGGCTGGTGGTCATGACAGTGCCTCCAGGTAGGTGGGAAGGGTGATGTTCCGTCCGGTCAGGATGGCGATGAGTGTGCCCGTCGGCTGGACGCGTCCGGCCAGGACGGCGGCGATGGGGCAGGCTCCGGCGCCTTCGACGACCAGGCCGTGTTCGGTGAACAGCCATCGCATCGCTGCTTGGAGTTCGTCGTCGGTGACGGAGGTGAACTCCGCGTTCGTCAGCAGGTGCGGGGTGAGGCAGCCGGCCTCGATGTTGCCCGCGATCGCGTCGGCGATGGTCGGCCCGATCGGGAGGTCCGCGATCGTCCCCGTCCGCACTGCGGTGGACACGGCCAGGGAGTGTGCGGACTCCACTCCGACGATCCGTACATCGCCTCGCTGCTTGGCCCAGAGGGCGAGGCCGGAGGCCAGGCCTCCACCGCCGACCGGGACCACGACGGTCAAGGGGCCGGACGTCTGCGCGTTGAGTTCCCGGCCCAGTGTGGAATGGCCTGCTATCACCATCGGGTCGTTGTAGGCGGAGATGTAGTGGCCGGGCAGGCTCATCGCGTGTGCCTCGGCCGCGTCGAACCCGTCGCCGTGTTCGACGACGGCCACCGGGTACCGCTTGATCCGTGACACCTTGGCCGGCGAGGCGTTCGCCGGGACGACGACCGTCGCCGCAATCCCGGTCTTGGCCGCGGCGAAGGCGGTCGCCAGGCCGTGGTTGCCCGAGCTCGCGGTGACCACTTCGGCGCCGTCGGGCAGCGCGGCGAGCGCGGCGAGCGCGCCCCGGACCTTGAACGCCCCCGTCGGCTGGAACGTTTCCAGCTTCAGCAGCGCACCCGGCGCTAGGTCGGTCGGCACAACCGGGGTGGGTTCCAGGACCGCGCTGACTTTTCCCCACGCCTTCTCGAGCTGGTCCTGCGTGGGCCGCCGGACCTGGCGTGCCGCCATCCTGTCGCTCATCGCTTCCTCTCCTGCAACCTAGGGTGCAGTGCACAATAATTTACACAAAAGGCGTAGATTGCGCCTTCAGGTGCAATATATTGCCGTTATGAGCGATGGGGCAACTACACCCGGCGTCGGGGAGATCGTGGCGCGCAACCTGCGAGCCCGCAGGGCCGACCGCGGCATGACCCTGGCCGAGCTGGCCGAGCGTTCCGGGGTCAGCCGCAGAATGATCACTCTCGTGGAGAAGGGCGAGGGCAATCCCAGCCTCGCCACCGTCGAGCGTCTCGCCCGCGCCCTGGGCGTCAGCTTCGCCGCCCTCATCGGCGCCGAACAGGGCGGCGACCTCAAACTCGTCACCCCCCAGCAGATGGTCACCCCCTGGAGATCCGACACCGGGCACGGGCGCGTCACCGTCACCGGCCAAGGTCCCTCCGCGGTGGAACTGTGGGACTGGCAGCTTGGCCCTGGCGACCGCTACGACGCCGTCGCCGACCCCACCGGAGCCCAGGAACTCATCTTCGTCATCACCGGACGCCTCACTCTCCAACTCGGCCAAGACCGCCACGAACTCCGCGCAGGCAACGCCGTCCGCTTCGCCAGCGACCGCACCTACACCTACCTCAACGACGCCACACGACCCACCCGCTTCGCCCGCGTCACTATCCCCCCGCCCCTTGGTGGGGCATGACCTCGGGGACCCACATCCTGACGTCGATCCCGCCGACGAGCCATCCGAACCGGGCGAAGACCAAGTGGGGGCCGCACCTGATGTCCCGCCTCTGGCTGGCCTTCCGCGGGGTTGTTGCGGCCGGTCGGGCCGCGTACGAGTTCCGCAACATCGAATGGCAAAAGGCACTCGCCACGAGACCCGGCGCCAACCTGGAGCCGCGGCTCGAAGTCGTTCCCCGCTGGTGCTGACGGCGCGGAACTGCATGTCGGCACGATGCGGTCGCTGATCTCGCAAGGCGTCACCTGGCGGGCCACGGCGCTGCGGTCCCTGTCCGAGGCTTTGCCGGCACGACGGCAATCTACGCCGAGGCGGCGCTCGCCACCGGTGAGGGTGGCCGGGCCGCGATCGCCCGGCTCGCTGCTGGCCCTGGTCGGCGTGAACGGCGCCGGCAAGAGCACCCTGGTCAAACTCCTGTGCCGGCTGTATGAGCCCACCCGCGGCTCGATCAGCTGGGACGGCATCGACATCCGCCACATCCCCGTCGCCGACC
>DASUCK010000483.1:0-10879 GCA_036276095.1 Nonomuraea sp.
GTGGTCTTCGGCGCGCATGCCCACCCGGGGGGCGTCGATCACGACGTCGGTGAAGATGTCGAAGACGAGGGCGAGGATGCCGCCCACGACGAACACCCCGGCGCCGACCCAGACGAGAGTCCAGTTGGCGGCGGTCAGCCCGAAGCCGGCGACGGTGAATCCGACCAGCATGATCGTCACGGCCAGCCACGACGAGGCACGGCCGCCGTGACTGCCGAGATTCTCCGTTTGCTCCGACTTCTTCCCCTCAACCATGACAAATCCTTCCTTTGCCGGTTATCCCGCTATCGGTGCGGCCGGCGGTCAACCGGCATACCCTCTGCCTTGCGCCCATTGTCCCAGACGGGTTCGGCGCCCTCGTCGGCACGGTGGCTGTGTCTGGTTGCCGGAGCGCCTACGATGGCATCGGGGAAGTTTGTCTCGGCCTCTCCTCCTGGCGACGCCGCCGGGGTAGACCTGCGAGGAGCTTTACATAAAGTGGCAGCCATTCTCGACAAGATCCTACGTGCCGGCGAAGGCAAGACCCTGCGCAAGCTCAAGCGGATCGCAGACCAGGTCAACTCCATCGAGGACGACTTCACGGGCATGTCCGACGCGGAGTTGCGCGCGATGACCGACGAGTTCAAGCAGCGCCACGCCGATGGCGAATCGCTCGACGACCTGCTTCCCGAGGCGTTCGCGACCGTGCGCGAGGCGGCTCGCCGCGTGCTCGGCCAGCGTCCCTACGACGTGCAGATCATGGGCGGCGCCAACCTGCACATGGGCAACATCTCCGAGATGAAGACCGGTGAGGGCAAGACGCTGACCTGCACCCTGCCGTCCTATCTCAACGCGCTCAGCGGCAAGGGCGTCCACGTCGTCACGGTCAACGACTATCTGGCCAGGCGCGACGCCGAGACCATGGGCCGCATCCACCGCTTCCTCGGCCTGGAGGTCGGCTGCATCGTCTCGGGCCAGCAGCCCGACGAGCGCCGCAAACAGTACCAGGCCGACATCACCTACGGCACCAACAACGAGTTCGGCTTCGACTACCTCCGCGACAACATGGCGTGGTCGCTGGAGGAGTGCGTGCAGCGCGGCCACTTCTACGCCGTCGTCGACGAGGTCGACTCCATCCTCATCGACGAGGCCAGGACACCGCTGATCATCTCCGGTCCGGGAGAGCAGTCCGGGAAGTGGTACCAGGAGTTCGCCAAGATCGTGCCCCGCCTGCGCAGGGGCGTCGAGGCGAAGAATCCGGGCGAGGAGAGCACCGGCGACTACATCGTCGACGAGAAGAAGCGCACGGTCGGCATCCTGGAGGCCGGCGTCGCCAAGGTCGAAGACTGGCTCGGCATCGACAACCTTTACAAGCCCGAGCACACCCACCTCGTCGGCTTCCTGAACAACGCGCTCAAGGCCAAGGAGCTGTTCAAGAAGGACAAGGACTACATCGTCGCCGACGGCGAGGTCCTGATCGTCGACGAGTTCACCGGCCGCATCCTCCACGGCCGCCGCTACAACGAGGGCATGCACCAGGCCATCGAGGCCAAAGAGGGCGTCAAGATCAAGGACGAGAACCAGACGCTCGCCACGGTCACCCTGCAGAACTACTTCCGCCTCTACGAGAAGCTGGCCGGGATGACCGGCACGGCCGCCACCGAGGCGAACGAGTTCCACCAGACGTACAAGCTGGGCGTGGTGCCCATCCCGACCAACCGGCCGATGATCCGCAAGGACCAGGCCGACGTCGTCTACAAGACCGAGGACGCCAAGTTCAACGCGGTCGTCCAGGACATCAAGGATCGCTACGAGCGCGGCCAGCCGGTGCTCGTCGGCACGACCTCGGTGGAGAAGTCCGAGCGGCTGTCCAAGGCGCTCAAGCGGCGCGGCGTGCCGCACGAGGTGCTCAACGCGAAGAACCACGCGCGTGAGGCCGCGATCATCGCCGAGGCGGGCCGTAAGGGCGCTGTCACCGTGGCCACCAACATGGCCGGCCGCGGCACCGACATCATGCTCGGCGGAAACTCCGAGTTCCGCGCCGACCAGGAGCTGCGACAGCGTGGCCTCGACCCGGTCGAGACGCCGGAGGAATACGAGAAGGCCTACCCCGAGGCGCTGGAGAAGGCCAGGGCCGCGGTCAAGGCCGAGCACGACGAGGTCGTCGAGCTCGGCGGCCTCTACGTCCTCGGCACCGAGCGCCACGAGTCGCGCCGCATCGACAACCAGCTCCGCGGCCGGTCCGGTCGTCAGGGCGACCCCGGCGAGTCGCGCTTCTACCTGTCGCTCGGCGACGACCTCATGCGCCTGTTCAACTCGGCCCGCGTCGAGATCATCATGAACCGGCTCAACATCCCCGAGGACCAGCCGATCGAATCCGGCATCGTCTCCAAGGCCATCGCCTCCGCCCAGCACCAGGTCGAGCAGCAGAACTTCGAGATCCGCAAGGAGGTTCTGAAGTACGACGAGGTGATGGACCGCCAGCGCAAGGTCATCTACGCCGAGCGCCACCGCGTGCTGGAGGGCGCCGACCTGCACGAGCAGGTGCGTGCCTTCATCGGCGAGGTGATCGACGGCTACGTCGCGGGCGCCACCTCCGAGGGCTTCGCCGAGGAGTGGGACCTCGACAAGCTGTGGAAGGCGTTCGGCGAGCTCTACCCGTGCTCGGTCCGGTACGAAGACCTGGCCGAGGAGCTCGGCGGCCGCGAGGAGCTGACCGCCGAGCTGATCGGCGAGCGGGTCAGGAAGGACGCGCTGGAGGCGTACGACCGGCGCGAGGCCGAGTTCGGCGCGGAGACCATGCGCGACCTGGAGCGCCGGGTCATCCTGTCCGTCCTCGACCGCAAGTGGCGCGAGCACCTCTACGAGATGGACTACCTGCGCGAGGGCATCGGCATGCGGGCCTACGCGCAGAAGGACCCGAAGATCGAGTACGCCCGCGAGGGGTACGAGATGTTCGCCGCGATGCTCGACGGCATCAAGGAAGACTCCGTGGGCTTCCTGTTCAACCTCGAGGTCGAGGTGCAGGAAAACCCGATCGTGGAGGAAGAGGACGCGGTCCTCGCCGAGACCCGGTCGATCATCGCCCGCGGGCTGCGTGGCCCCGAGCGGCCGGCCGAGCTCGAATACACCGCGCCCGGCGAGCAGGGCGGGGTCGAGCACACCAAGGTCCGCACGACGTCGGCGGAGCGGGCCGCGTACGGCAACGTGGAGCGCAACGCGCCGTGCCCGTGCGGATCCGGCAAGAAGTACAAGCGCTGCCACGGCGACCCGAAGAACGCCGGCTGATCTGTTGACCGGCCGGCCCGGCTGATCGACGTCGAAGACCCCCGCCCGGTGCGGGGGTCTTCGACGTTCCAGGGGCGGGTTACGGCTCGCCGGGCGGGCCACATGGCGATGGCGGCGCCGAGCAGGCCGAACATCATGACGGGGAAGAACCCGGTCATGACGATGCCCGCGCCCTGCTCGCCGGCACCCCCGCTCGGTGATCCGCTCGCGGGGGACTGGTGGGGTTCCTCCCACGGCCTCCTGGCGGAAACCCGCTAGGTCTCGCTGGAGTCGGGGTCGGGCTCGGCTTCGCGGCCGGGGGTCATGATGTCGAGGCGGCGGATCAGGAACGTGAACACGACGTAGTAGACGACGCCGTAGACCGCGCCGAGCAGGAGGATGCCGGGGACGTTCTCCGTGTTGGCCTTGCCGGCGTTCAGGAGCAGGTCGAGCAGGCCCGCAGAGAAGCCGAACCCGAGCTGGCCGCCGATCAGCGTGGTCAGCGCCATCGCCAGGCCGGTCAGCACCGCGTGCACGGCGAGCAGCAGCGGGGCCACGAACACGAACGCGAACTCGATCGGCTCGGTGATCCCGGTGACGAACGACGCCAGCGCGGCCGACAGCATGATGCCGCCCACCGTGGGCCGCCGGTGCTTCGGCGCCGCCCGCCACATGGCCAGCGCGGCGGCCGGCAGGGCGAACATCATGATCGGGAAGAAGCCGGCCATGAACTGGCCGGAGTCGGGGTCGCCGCCGAAGTAGCAGTTCCAGTCGCCGCCGAGCACCCGGCCGCCGACCTCGCACTGCGGGACGACGTACCAGACGACGGAGTTGACGAAGTGGTGCAGGCCGAAGGGGATGAGCAGGCGGTTGATCAGGCCGTAGAGGCCCGTGCCGACGGGGCCGAGCGCGGTCAGGGCCTCGCCGGCGTGCCTGATCCACTCGCCGAGCAGTGGCCACAGCCAGCCGAAGAGCACGCCGACGAGCAGCGCCACGATGGAGGTGATGATCGGTACGAACCTGCGGCCGCCGAAGAAGGCGAGCCACGACGGCAGTTTGATCCGGTGGAAGCGCTGCCACAGCAGGGCGGTGACCAGGCCGATGACGATGCCGCCGAGCACCTGGGTGGGGTTCTGCAGGCCGTAGTCGATGATCTCCTTGATGCCGCCGTCGGGCTGCAGCTCCCTGATCAGGAGGGTGTCGCGGATGGCCGAGCCGAAGAACATGACCTTGGTGACCCGGTCGAAGATCAGGTAGCCGACGACGGCGGCGAGCGCGGTGGAGCCGTCGGACTTGCGGGCGAAGCCGATCGCCACCCCCACGGCGAACAGCAACGGCAGGTTCGCGAACAGCGCCTCCCCGGCCGCGGCCAGTACCTCGGCGACGTGGTTCATCCAGGCGAAGCCGGTCACGTCGGCGAGGCCGCCGGGCTCGGCGCCGTTGGAGCCGAGCATGTCGGGCTGCCCGAAGCGCGTCAGCAGGGCGGCCGCGGGCAGGGCGGCGATGGGCAGCATCAGGGAGCGGCCCAGCCGCTGGAGCACGGTCATGAGGCGTGCGAACGGCGAAGGCCGGGCGGCGGCGGTCTCGTTCACCGGGCGTTCCTTCGGGGATTGGGTGCCGGCGGGGGCGCGGCCCTCAGCCCCGCCGTGCGGGCATTTCGAGAATGGTACGCAGTTGGTAGCGGTCGGCGCGGTAGGTGGACACGCCCAGCTCCGCGCAGACCCCGCCGGAGAAGGACCTGCGCTGGAGGAGCAGCACGGCGCCGCCTCGCGGCAGCTTCAGCAGGTCGGCGTCGCTCGGGTCGGCGATGCCGCCGTCGATGGTGAGCTCGCCGGCGTCCATGACGAGGCCGTAGCGGCTCTCCAGCAGCTCGTACAGCGATTTGTCGGACAAGTCGTGTTCAGCCAGCTCGGGGGCGAGCTTGACTGGGATGTGTGCCCGTTCGATGGACAGCGGCTCGCCGTCGGCCGTGCGGAGGCGCTCGATGAAGTGCACCTCCTCGCCCGGCTGGATGCCCAGCTCCTTGGCCAGGTGGGCGCTCGCCCGCACGATGCGCCGGTCGAGGTCGCGCGAGCCCGGGATCATGCCGCGGGCCCGCATGTCGTCGGTGAACGACGTCAGCTGCAGCGCCAGCTCGATCTTGGGCCGGGCCACGAACGTGCCCTTGCCCGGCACGCGGTGCAGGCGGCCCTCGGACACGAGGTGGTCGACCGCCTGGCGGACGGTCATCCTGGACAGGCCGAAGCGCTGGCACAGCTCGCGCTCGGACGGGATGGCGGCCCCGATGCTGAGCTCGTCGCTGTCGATGAGGTCCAGCAAAATCTCGCGAAGCTGGAAGTACTTGGGCACCGGGCTGTCCGGATCGATCTGCGCCACGGATCCTCCCCTCGTGTATGGTTCGTACTGGTCTAGTCCGGACTAGACCACCATAGGTCGCGAACGATGGTCAAGCCCGAAGGGAAACCCGCCCACGATGACCACGAAGATGCGCAGCGAGATCGGCGAGCAGCCGGCCGCGCTGCGGGCCACACTTGACGCTCTGCTTCCCCGGATCGGTGAGGTGAGGGCGGTCGGCGAGCGCACCCGCCAGCTGCTGTTCATCGCGCGTGGCACCTCCGACAACGCTGCCGTGTACGGACGCTACCTGGTCGAGGCGCACGCCGGGCGGCTGGCGGCGCTGGCCGCGCCGTCGATCGCGACGACGTACCGGCGGCGGCTCGACCTGGACGGCGTGCTGGCGGTGGCGATCTCCCAGTCGGGGCGCACGGAGGAGATCGTCGAGACGCTGACCTGGGCCAAGGAGTGCGGGGCCGCGACCGTCGGCATCACGAACGGCGGCGCCGACAGCCCGCTCGCGCAGGCCGCCGACGTGGCGCTGTGCACGGTGGCCGGCGAGGAGAAGGCGGTTCCCGCGACCAAGACGTACACGACGCAGCTGGCCGCGCTGGCCGTGCTCGCGCTCGGGCTCGGGGCCGACGTGGACGAGGCCGAGCTGCAGCGGGTGCCGGAGGCCGTGGAGAAGCTGATCGCCGAACCCGGCGACCTGGAGGCCGTGGTCGAGGGGCTGCTCGACAAGCCTGGGGTGGTGGTGTCGGGGCGCGGGCTGGCGTTCTCCACCGCTCTGGAGACCGCGCTCAAGCTCAAGGAGGCGTGCTACCTCCACGCCATGGGCCTGTCGTACGCCGACCTGCTGCACGGCCCCATCGCCGTGGTCGACGCCGACACCCCGGCGCTGCTGGTCGCCAGCGCGAACAGCCCGACGCTGACCGGCACGGTCGCGCTGGCCGAGCGGGTGGTGGCCGCGGGGGCGGCGGCGTACACGGTCGGGGGCGGCGAGGCGCTGGCGCGGGCGGGCACGGCCGCGCTCAACGGGCCCGACCTGCCCGAGTGGGTGGCGCCGATGGGCCTGATCGTTCCTGGGCAGCTGCTCACCGAGGCGCTGGCCCGCCGCCTCGGCATCGACCCCGACGCGCCGCGCGGATTGAACAAGGTCACCCAGACGGACTGATTCCAGCCTGATCACGAGAGCGAGGAGGCCGGATGGCGGCGGACGTCAACGCGATCATCGCCGGGCTCGGCGGCGCGGACAACATCATCGAGATCGAGCCCTGCATCACCAGGCTGCGTACGGAGGTGCACGACGCGTCGAAGGTCGACCAGGCCGCGCTCAAGGCGGCGGGCGCGCATGGCGTGATGACCGCGGGGAACGTGGTCCAGGTCGTCGTCGGCCCGGAGGCGGACACCATCGCCAGCGACATCGAGGACATCATCGGCTGAGGGCGAGACCA
Organism: Nonomuraea sp.; assembly: GCA_036276095.1. Classification (GTDB taxonomy): domain Bacteria; phylum Actinomycetota; class Actinomycetes; order Streptosporangiales; family Streptosporangiaceae; genus Nonomuraea. The sequence goes on from DASUCK010000483.1 coordinate 7,035, forward strand.
TGACGACAGTTCTCGCCCCGGTCGAGGGGGCGGCCGTGGGGTTGGGCGCCGTGCCGGATCCGGTGTTCTCGGCGGGTCTGGTCGGTCCTGGGACGGCGATCGACCCGTTGCGGGTTCCCGGGAAGGCCGTTGCCCCCATCTCGGGAAGAATCATGAAACTGCATCCGCACGCGTACGTCATCGTGGGGGACGACGGCAAGGGCGTGCTGGTGCACCTGGGCATCGACACGGTGCAGCTCAAGGGGCGCGGCTTCCAGCTGCTGGCGGCCGAGGGCGACCGGGTGAGCGCCGGCCAGCCGGTCGTGGCGTGGGACCCGGCGGTCGTCGAGGCCGGCGGCCGGTCGCCGGTCTGCCCGGTGGTCGCCCTCGACGCGCTGTCGGAGGCGGTGACCGGCGTCGCCGAGGGCGCGGTGCACGTAGGGGACGAGCTGTTCCTGTGGGAATAGGGCGTTTCGTTTGCGGCTGTGCCGGGAGAATAGGCATGGTCGCCGATTCCTGCCCCCCGATCGGCGGCCCGGCAGGTCACGCGCGTCCAGCTGGTCTGGACCGGCACAGAAGGAGGAGCCGATGGGTGAGCGCAAGGTCACCGTGGCGGCGGAGGTGGGATTGCACGCCCGGCCGGCGGCGACGTTCGTCCAGCGGGCGATGAAGGCCCCGATGGACATCACGGTGGCGAAGCTGCACAGCTCCAAGGACCCGGTCAACGGCAAGAGCATTCTCGCCATCATGGCCCTCGACGTGCGTCAGGGCGACACCGTGGTGATCAGCGCGGACGGCGAGGGCTCCGAGGAGGTCCTCGACGAACTGGCCGAGATCGCCGGTACGCCATGAACCTCCGGGGGGTGGGGGTCAGCCCGGGCATCGGGCACGGCCCCGCGTACGTGCTGGCCGTCTCCGTGCCCGAACCCCCCGAGGGCACCACGTACACCGGCGAGGCGGATCAGGAGAAGGAGCGCGCGATGGCCGCGCTCACGCAGGTCGCCGGCGAGCTGGAGGCCCGCGGCAACCGGGCCGGCGGCGAGGCCGAGGAGATCCTCAAGGCGCAGGCGCTGATGGCCGAGGACCCCGGAGTGGTGGTGAAGGTCCGGTCGCTGATCGACCGGGGGTTGGCGGCGCCCCGAGCGGTTTTCGAGGCATTCACCAAATATCGTGATGTGTTGGCCGGGTCGGGTGGCTACCTCGGCGAGCGGGCGGCCGATCTCGACGACATCAGGGACCGGGTGATCGCCCTGCTGTACGGGGTGGCCATGCCGGGCGCGCCGGCCGCGCCGGAGGAGCCGTACGTGCTGGTCGCCCGCGATCTGGCGCCCGCGGACACGGCGCTGCTGTCGCGTGAGCAGGTCGCCGCCTTCGTCACCGAGGAAGGCGGGCCGACCAGCCACACCGCGATCCTGGCCAGATCCATGGGCGTGCCCGCCGTCGTGGCCTGCCCCGGCGCGACCGGCATCCCCCAGGGCGTGCGCGTCATGGCCGACGGCACGTCGGGCGAGGTGCGCGTGGAGCCGGCCGAGACCGACGTCGCCGACGCCGTCAGCGCGGCCACCGCCCGGCAGGCCGCGCTGGCCTCGGCCCGCGGCCCAGGCCGCACCGCCGACGGCCACCCCGTTCCCCTGCTCGCGAACGTCGGCGGGCCGGACGACCTGGACGCCGCCGTCGCCGCCGGCGCCGAGGGGATCGGGCTCTACCGCACCGAGTTCCTGTTCCTCGGGCGCTCGGAGCCGCCGTCGGCCGAGGAGCAGGCGCGGGCCTACCGGGCGGCCGTCGCCGCGTTCCCCGAGGGGAAGGTGGTCGTGCGGACCCTCGACGCGGGCGCGGACAAACCGCTGGCGTTCCTGGCCGCCCAGGCGGAGCCGAACCCGGCCCTCGGCGAACGCGGCCTGCGCATGTTCCGTCGGTTCCCCGGCGTGATGGACGCGCAGCTGGACGCGCTCGCCGCCGTCGCGTCGCCCGGCCTGCTGGCGATGGCGCCCATGGTGGCCACGGCCGAGGAGGCCGGGTGGTTCGCGCGGGCGTGCCGGGCCAAAGGGCTGGCCGGGGCCGGGGTGATGGTCGAGATCCCGTCCGCCGCGCTGCGGGCCGCCGACCTGCTGGCATCCGCCGACTTCGTCTCGATCGGCACCAACGACCTCGCCCAGTACGCCTTCGCCGCCGACCGGCAGCTCGGCGCCGTGAACGCGTTGCAGGACCCGTGGCAGCCCGCGCTGCTCGACCTGGTCGCCATGACCGCCGCGGCCGCGTCCCGGGCCGGGAAGCCGTGCGGGATCTGCGGGGAGTCGGCCGCCGACCCGGCCATGTCGTGCGTGCTGGTCGGGCTCGGGGCGTCCACGCTGTCGATGGGCGCCGGGGCCTTGCCGGGCGTACGAGCCGCGCTGGCGGCCCACACGCTCGCCCAGTGCCGGCTGGCGGCGGACGCCGCGCGGACCCGTACGACGGCGGCCGAGGCCCGAGCGGCGGCCCGCGCCCAGTTGCCGGGCTTGGGACGGCTCGGCCTGTAGACCGGCACGACGGAGGGTGGGGTTTCGCCGGGCGCGGAACCGGGCGAAATGGTGCTTAGTGGGGCGGTTCGGTTTCAGGTGGGGCCGGGGCGGTCGTCGCCTGGATACCCTCGGAGGCATGCTTCGACGGATCGGCACGGCAACCCTCCTCGTCCTCATCCTGACGGCGTGCGGCGGTGGCGCCGGCTTGGCAGACGCCACCCCGAGCGGGGGCAAGGCCGCCCCTCCGGCCCAGGCCACACCGCGGGCCCAGGCCACGCCTCCGGCCCAGGGCACACCCCCGGCGAAGAGCACACCCCCGGCGCGGAACAGGCAGGCCCCGGCCACGCCGCAGCCCGGCCCGGTCGAGCGCGTCCTGTCGAAGCTGAGCGTCGAGCAGAAGGTCGGCCAGCTGTTCATGCCCCTCCTGTACGGCACCTCCGCCGACACCGTCTCAGGCGAGAACCAGGCCCGCTACGGCGCCCGGACCCCCGCCAAGGTGATCGCCAAATACCACCTGGGCGGCGTGATCCTCTTCCCCCAGAACGTCAAGAGCATCGGCCAGGTCGTCGGCCTGACCAACGGCCTGCAGCGGGCGTCGAAGCAGGTCCCGCTGCTGATCGGCACCGACCAGGAGAACGGCGCCGTCTCGCGCATGGCCGCCCTCATGACCGCCTTCCCCGGCGCGGCCCAGATCGGCGCGGCCGGCGACCCGGCCTACGCCCGGGCCGTGGCCAGGGCCACCGGCAAGGAGCTGCGCGCGCTCGGCGTCAACCTCGACTTCGCCCCCGTCGCCGACGTCAACGTCAACCCCAGAAACCCGGTCATCGGCCCGCGGGCGTTCGGGAAGGACCCCAAGCGGGTGTCCACGATGGTCGCCGCGGCGGTCAAGGGCTTCGCCGACGCCGATGTGGCCGCCACCGCCAAGCACTTCCCCGGCCACGGCGACACCGCCGTCGACAGCCACACCGGCCTGCCCGTGATCAGGCACACGAAGGCCGAGTGGGAGAGGCTCGACGCGCCGCCGTTCAAGGCCGCGATCGGCGCCGGGGTCGACGCCGTGATGAGCGCCCACATCGTCTTCCCCAAGCTCGACCCGTCCGGCGACCCGGCGACGCTGTCGAAGCCGATCCTGACCGGCCTGCTCAGGGAGAAGCTCGGCTTCAAGGGCGTGATCTCCACCGACGCGCTCAACATGGCCGGGGTGCGGCAGAGGTACAACGACGGCGAGATCGCCGTACGCGCCGTGCTGGCCGGCGCCGACCTGCTGCTCATGCCGAACGACCTGCCGAAGGCGTACCAGGCGGTGCTGGGGGCGGTGAAGTCGGGCCGGATCAGCCAGGGACGCCTCGACCAGTCCGTCACCCGGCT
>DASUCK010000484.1:0-20456 GCA_036276095.1 Nonomuraea sp.
TCTTGGAGATAGACGGTCAGGATGTAGTACTGCGTACCGAACGTCCCCATGAAGATGAAGGTGACCGCCATGGCGGCGGTGAGGCTGCGGTTGGTGAACAGCCGGAGCGGCATCAGCGGCTCGGCGGAGCGGGCCTCGATCACGACGAACAGTCCGAGCGACGCCACCGACGCGAGCACGGCGCCCACGATGACCGGGCTGCCCCATCCCGCCTCGGGGCCCTGCGCCAGCCCGAATACGAGCAGCGTGGACCCCAGCGTGGCCGTGAACGCGCCGGGCAGATCGAAGCCACGGCGCCGGTCACCACGAGGTTCGGCAGGAAACAGGATGAACGCCCCGACAACAGCGACGGCGGCGAGCGGAACGTTGACGAAGAACACAGACTCCCAGCCGAGGGCGTCGGTGAGGACACCGCCCAGCAGAGAGCCGAGCGCAAGCCCGACGCCTCCGGCGCCGCCCCAGACCGCCAGGGCTCGGCTGCGTGCGGGCCCCTCGGCGAACGTGGTATTGATCAGGGACAGTGTGGCCGGCAACAGCAACGCACCGCCGAGCCCCTGCACGGCCCTGGCCGCGATCAGCAGGCCGGGCGAGGTCGCCAGCCCGCCGGCCAGGGAGGCGATGCCGTACAGCGCCAGCGCGACTGCGAACATCCTGCGCCGTCCCAGCAGGTCAGCGGCGCGCCCGCCCAGAAGCAGGAATCCGCCGAACGCGACGGCGTACGCGCTGACCACCCATTGCAGCGTCTGCGTGGAAAATCCGATCTGGCGGCCGATCTCGGGCAGCGCCACATAGACGATGTTGTAGTCGATGGCGCTGATGAACTGGGCGAAGGCCAGCAACGCGAGCATCAGGCCGCCCCGTGGGCTCCTGGACTCAGGCATGAGGTCCCTTCCGTATGACACGAGTAGGAGTGATTGACCACTCACTCTTGCGGGCAAAGAAATCGGGCCGCTCCCTGCGACCCGACGAGGACCGACGACTCAGCCGAGCAGCGTGCGCGCCCACCGCGCGTCCAGAGCCGCCGCGTCGACACCGACGAGAACGTTGGCCAGCAAGCCGTCACCGAAGAACCGGCGGATCTGCTCGTCGGAGGCACCCGAGGCCGCGCGCACGTATTCGACCTGCTTGGCATAGCAGGCCCGCACCGCCTCCCGAATCGCCGGTTCGCTGCTCGCGCAGGTGGCATGCAGGAGCACCATGAGCAGATCGCGATCGGCGATCAGGTCCGCATAGGCGGCGGCCATCGCGGCCAGCACCGCAGCCGGCTCCGCCGTGGCGGCCGCCGCCGCGCCCTCCGCGTGACATTCGCGGATCCTCGCCGAGCAGTAGTCCACGACCGCGACGAACAGCGCCTCCTTGTCGGGGAAGAGCCGGTACAGATACGCCTGCGAGATGCCCGCGGCCTTGGCGACCTCGGTCGTGGTGGTGCCGTAGTAACCACGTGCCGCGAAAGCTTTGATCGCCGTACGCAGGACGGTGTGGCGTCGCTCCTCCGCCGTCGACAGCCGACGCGAGCTCGTCATCGTCATGTGAGTAATAAACCACTCACATTTCCTGCCGTCAAGCCCCGCCCAGTGCACCTCGCAGCGCGCCCGCTCCGCCATGCCCACCATTCCAACGTCGGGAGCTGCCACAGGGGGCGGCTGGCGGGGCCACCTTTCCGGCGGTCCGCATGGCGGCGCTGCACGTCGGATTCTTGATCAAACCGGGCCCGTTCACGGCGTCGGCCGACTTTCAATCCGGCCGGTCCTGCGGTCACGGTGGTTTTGCGCGGCCGCTTCAATAGGCCGGTGCCCGGGACCGAAAATTTTCGATGGACCCGATGTCGCAGCCCTGCCATCTGGCCATTTGACTGATCCAGTCAACATGAAGCAACCATGAAGCCGTGGTGCGCTCTAATCAATAGCAGTCACGTACGCACGGCTCTCGTGGTACGGCGGAAGGGAGGCCAGATGGGCCTGAAATGCTGGCGCAACAGGGTGATGGCCGGATTTGCGGTAACGCTTCTCGCCGCAACGCTGCTGCCCGGCGAGGCATACGCCGGAACCGGCATCTACAAGAACAACGTCGACACGCTCGTCAATCGCATGACCTACGACTTCGGCGAGCAGACGCTCACCGGCGGCAAAGCGGTCACCGAGGGGACCGCCTGGACGCCCTGGATATTCACCCTGACTCCCAACCTGACTACCTACGCTTACTCCAAGGGCAGCGGTGGGACTGCGGTGCTGCGACACGCCGCCTCGGCGCGAAAGCGCAGTGGCTGCAAATGGACTTACGAGTACGGGATCCCTCCGAACGACTACGTTCGCATGAGCTGCTGGTATTACACGCCTTAGTGACCAGGGCGACACACGTTCGCACTTGCCATCGATATTCATCGAGTTGTGAGGAGAATCCACGTGCGTAAGAAACTCATCGCGGCAGCCCTCGTCGGGAGTGCCGTAGCGGTCGCGGTCAGTGTGTTCGCCGGAACTGCCGGCGCCGCGCCGACCAGTCCTCCGGCAGGACGCCTCGCCCTGCTCGCCCAGCCCGAACGGGCCCAGGACGCGCTGCCCGACTTCGTACCCGCCGCTCAGCTCGCCGACGACGGCCTCGTGATCAACTCGACGCGGCTGCTGGGACAGGCGAAGGGCGCCCGACACTGGGCGGCCCGGGACACGGCCGGGAACGTCTGCCTGGTCACCACGCTGGGATCCACCCCGGCGGAGCAGGTGACCGGGATGACCTGCGCCTCGCCCAAGGACTTCGACGCTAAGGGCCTCACGCTCCAGGTGGCCAGGCTGACCGACGCGACGGAGGCGCATCTGCTGCCGGACGGCTACACCGCGGCCGCACAGGCCAGCCCGCAGCTGACGGTCATCTCACCGAACCTGGCGATCAGCGACGCCACCGACGGCTCCACCGCCCCTATCCCGCTCGCCCCCGGCAACGGCGCCACCTCCGAGCTGAAGATCCCGAACCTTTCGGCAGCCGGGTCGTGAGCGCGATGACGAGGAAGCTGCCGGCACCGGCGCGCTTCGCGGGCGCGGTCGTCGCCGCCGTGGTGCTGGTCGTGGGCCTCACGCCCGGCCTCGCGCAGGCCGCGGAACGGCTGTACTACGACGGCGACGCGACCTACGGGCAGCTCCACTCCAGCCCCGACCTGTGGCCCACGACCGGTGGGAGGGTGCGAACCGGGTCGGCCCTGCTGCCGATCGCCCGGACGCGCGACATCGGCGGCCGCACCGTCTTCCAGGCGAAAGGCACCGGCGGATACGTCACGTTGAGCCACGGCGTGGTGTACAACTCGTTCAGCACCTGCCTGTGGACCTTCTCGCAACCGATAAGTGGCGCGGCCAACATCCAGTGCTGGTACCGCTAGCTGTAGTGAGCCGTGACAGTGCCGACACGGTGATCAGTGGGCGCGGGCACCGCTCGCGCCCACCAGCAGGCGGCAGCTGCAGATGACCTGGCAGGCGTTCGCCTCACCCCGGCCGCAAGTCTGCGGCGACTCGGCGGATCCCTGACCTCCCCAACCACGACGGCGTGGATGAGGAGGAGGTCAAGACCCGAGGCAGGCTCTGAGTTTCGCCCGTGTTCGCCGAATTCTCAGAACGTGCGGTGTGGGATGACGGCTTGCCGATGCTCCCAGCGCTCATCAGTCCTGCCACCATGCACGCGGGGTGGGACGATCAGCTCTGGGCACGGAGCTGGGCTGGAGAGACCCGGGGGCTCTGACGGTGATGTCAACGGCCCCGGAAGCGATCTTGTGACCGGATTCCACCAGCCAGTCGTCCTCGATCCGTCCGGCGTCGACAGGGTAGCCGTTGCCGCTACCGTCGGGCTCCTGCCACATGAGCACGTACGTGATCTTCATCCCGCGTCGTTCCATCTCCCCGCGGACTTGGGAAACAGGCTTGTGACGACCGTCGTAGCCTTCTGGGCTTCCGCCAGGAGCCGGGGGGATGATCTGTACGGGGTGGGCAAAGCGTTCCCCGGACGCGGCAGGCCGGCCGATCCCAAAGTGGATCTTCCCGCGGAAGTCGACGGGCATGGAGACCGTTCCGCACCAGGCCGAAGCGCAGTTGCTCTGACGGGAGACGGTCATCTCCCGGCCGGGCGGCAGGTCACCCGTCAAGGCTGGGAGGAGCAACTCGCCGACGTCCTCGGGCGCCACCGGTACCTTCGTCACCTCCGCATCCAGCCCGACGGCGCGGAACGCCTCGGCGAACATCGCGGCTTCGGCCTCAGGGTCGGTAATCGTGACGTTGATGTAATCCGCGCCAGTCTTGACCGAGATGGCGGCGTTGGCGTAGTCGGTGATGGGGACGCCGAAGGGCACACCCATGACGAGCGCCGCGGCCAGCCCTGCCGTCACCACCCCGAGCCCCAGGCTGCGGCGACGCCACTGGGAACGGGGGCGTACGGGCACCCGCCCCTCTGCCATGATCGACTCCATCAGCGCCCGCGCCCCGGCTCCGGACGGCTGCGCCCAGACTTCGCGAGCGAGGTCTTCATCTCGCAGACCCGCAAGATCGGCGATGTTCATAGCAGATTCCCTTCCACGACCACGGTCTGCGGACGATCTATGTCGGCCTCGGCCAGCCCTCGGGCGAGGCGTTGACGAGCGCGGTAAAGCCTCACTCGTGCGGCATTACGCGATATATCGAGTGTTTTCGCGATCTGGCCGATATCCAACTGTTCCCAGGCGACCAGGGCCAGCAGTTCTTGGTCATCCTCGGACAACGCACGGAAGACCTTCCTCAATCGGGAGAGGTCGCTATCAACCGGCTCGACAGCAGGTGGCGAGGCGGCGAGCTCGTCCCTCAGGGCCCTGGTGCGCTGCTCGTGCCTGCGTTCACCACGCCGGTGGTTGGCCAGTGCCTTCCTGGCCACGCCGAACAGCCACAGTCGCGCATCGTCCCCCTTGGGAACCTCTTCAATGCGGCGCCAGGCGACCACGAAGGTCTCGGCCACGATGTCGGCTGCATCCTCCGGATCGAGACACCGGCGTAACGCATACCCGAAGAGAGGGCCATACGCAGAGCCGTAGATCTCCTCGAAGCGTCTTTCGGGATCGACTTCCATCCGGTCTCCCGTACGTTAGGTGGTCAGCATCCACTCATGTCCGGAACATCGAGAGCATTACAGCGAATGCCTCACCGGTTTCCGGCCGCAGGCGCGGGCGCGTCGCAGGTCAGGGTCTTCCCGACGGGTGCACACGCCGCGTCACCGAGGAGCACGCGCGATCATCCAGGCCGAGCACGAGATCCCCTTCGCCCATCCCGGCGAGTGGATCGGCCGCGCGCTCGACCTGGCCGGGGACGAACAACACCTCGTGGTTCCAGGTCCAACCGCGTGTGGGAATGCTGTCAAGCGAACGTGCTGGGTTAGCCGTTCGGAGTCATGTCAGGCACGTAGACCCCAGCATGCCGAACACGCCAAGGGGCCGGCTCACGAGCCGCCGGCCTGGCCATGGCCTTCAAACTGATCGAATCCGCCCAGTCCCGCTGGCGCGCGATCCACGACGCCCATCCGGTCGCCCTGGTCCGCGCTGGAGCCGCCTTCATCGACGGCAAACTCGTCGAACGCCCCGCTGAATCACCCGTCCCCACAGCCGAATTGCCTTGAGCCGGCCGCACCTTTGACCCTGCTGGGCACGCGTTGCTAGCTGCTGGTGTCCAGCCCAGTTGTTCTTATTCGTGGGGCATCGCTTGGACGACCTCTCGCAGGTAGGTGTGCAGATCGTCTTCTTCGCCAGCGCCCAGGGCGGCCATGGCGGTGGGGAAGGCGTCGCTGAGGTCGACCATGACGTCGAGCACGACCTCGTCCATGAACTCGCTGAAGGATCCGGGCCCGGTCTTGGACCGCGCGCTGTCCAGTCGTGGTTTGTTCACCATGGCCCGGGCGAGTCGACGTAAGTCGGATAAGCCCAGCTGCAGGTGCGGGTTCCAGGGCCGGCTTTCGTCGAAGCGTTGCTCGTCGAATTCCTCGATCTTCATCTTGACGATCGGGCGCTGTTCCGGAGTCGCGCAGATGTCCGGACGCATCACGATCCCTTCCGCGACGTTTCCCGGAATGTCGGGCAGACCGTGCAGGCGTGGCACGCGAGTGGGGTACCGCAGCGGCAGGGCGTCGAGTTCGTGTCTGGGGGCCCTGCCCAGCAGGGGGACGACGTCGAGGCCGGCAGCCGCCGCCACGGCTGCCACATCGGCATAGGGCAGCAGGACGCCGGCGTCGTCCGGATGGTCGTGCCGCAGCACATCGAAAAGCGCGAAGCCCAGGCCCGGGCTGTACCAAACCCCGGTTTGCACCGCGCTGACCCCCGGCACCGGCTCAACGTCGGTGTGTGGATAGTGCCCGCCGTACAACTCCCCATAGATACGCACGACCGTGCCGCCCAAGGACAGTGCCGCCCTGGCCGCTTGTTCCAGTTCGCCGCGCAGCAGTTGCCAGCCGAAGAAGGCCTCCTCTCCGCGCAGCCATGCCTTGCGCTTGCCGATGCGGAGCTCCCGGCCGTCGTAGGCGATGACCATCTGCGCTCCGTGGATCTTCTCAGTCGCGATCCAGATGCCGCTGGCGGCGACGGAGGCGCTCGACGCAACGGGGATCTTGGGGAAGGGCACATGACGCATGGCAGAAGTCTCCTGTGTCCACCCGACGTCCCCAAACGGTTTTCGCCCCGGACCGCCCACGCGTCAGGCTCGGTCGCCATGGCGTGTCCAGGGCGCCCACGTCTTGTCCAGGGCGCCCACGTCTTCATCGGACAAGAATCGATGTCATTGGGGAATGGTCGATCCTGAAGCCCTCGACATGATGCTCGGCGAGACCGCGGCGAGCCGGGCGCGGTCGAGGCCAAGCCGTGGCTCGCCGCCCCGCGATCAGCGATAACAGCCGAGGGGCCGGTCAGGTCGGAGATCTGTCACTGGCCGACGCGGCCGTCGACGCACTCGCGCAGCAGGTCGGCGTGGCCGCAGTGCCTGGCGTACTCCTCGACCATGTGCACCAGCAGCTCGCGGACGGGGATGTTGTCCTTCCCCAGACGCTCCCCCATGTCCGAGTGATCGGCCAGCAAGGCGTCGGTCGCGGCCTGCTCGCGGGCGAGGTCGGCATACGCGGCGTCAACCACCGCCTGGTCGGCGACGGCGCCGTCGAAGTCGCCGTCGCGCTCCCCGTACAGTTTCGGCAGGGGGTCAGGGATGATCCAGTTCTGCCAGTCGCGTTCGACCTCGGCGAGATGGCGGAGCAGGCCGAGAAGTGACATGGTCGAGGGCGGCACAGACCGGCGAGCCAGCTGCTCCGCGTCGAGGCCATCGCACTTCATCAGAAGCGTCAGTCGATAGTTCGACAGGAAGTCCCGCAGCGTCGCCAGTTCGCCTTCCGGGCTGGGTTCGTCCATGGTGCGGGGGTCGTCATCCGGGTCGGCCCACATGTCTGGATACGTGGTTGCCTTGGTCCATCGATCGGGTTGCTCATTCATCCTGGCCATAATGGTCGTCGAAGACCGGCACCGCCATCGATTATTCGGGCGGCTGCCAGGGCGGCAGGCCGGTCCGCGGGGAGGAGCCGCGACGACGGGCGCTCACGGCTCCATCCGAACTCGGCCGCCCGCTGCTCGGCCCGGACCGGGCGCGAGAGTCGAGAGGCCGCTCGGCGTCGGCACTCCCCCGCGCCGTCGCATGGCCACCCGCAGTGCCCGCTAGGTCGGGTTGATGCCGAGTTGCCGCATCTGCGAGAAGACGTCCACGACCGCCCATGTCTCCACGAGCCGGCCGTCGGCGAACCGGGCAATGATGATCTCCTTGTACGTGACGGATCTCCCGGTGGGCGGCAGCCCCAGGTATTCGCCCCGGTGCGTCCCGGTGCAGGTGTTCCTGCTGACGACCTTGTCGTCCTCAGCGATCATGTCCTCGACCTCGACGTGCAGGTCCGGGAAGGCGCGGTGGAGCGTGGCGAGCACCTCCTTCAGCGCCTCCGCGCCCGTCGTCTTGATCGGCAACGGCGTGCGGATCAGCACGTCCGGATCGACGATCTCATCGATCGTCCTGGAGACGACGTCCGCGTCTCCCGAGCTGATGGCGTCGTGAAAGCGGCGGAAGGTCGCCTTGTTGCGTGCTGCGGTTGCTGACATACGGCTTGCTCCTCCGATCGAGAGAGATTTTCGGACAGCGAGGCCAGGAAATCCGGCTCTCACCTTTATGACGAACCGGCGATCGCAAAGGGGACACACGGCCTGCCAGCGTTCGGGCCGTCCCAGGGATGCAACGGCGTGGCTCCTCCGCCCGATGACTGTGTGAAGCGGCACGGCGACGGAGGGGACATGGTGGGCGTGCACAGTGACGCGGTGGAGTTATTGCGGGAGGCGTTGACCTGGAAGCTGCCCGCGCCGGACTGGCCCGACGTCGCAGCGGCGGTCGGCCGTCTGGAGGGCTCCGGCGACGTGCCGGGCGACCTCGGCCATCTGGAGCTGGCCGGGCCGATGCGGATCGTCACCCGCTACGGCGACCCTCCGGTGACGCCGATGCCCGAGGACCTGCGGGAAAGGGTCAACGAACTCATCCACACGCTCAGCGCACCCGACGTCGAGGACGCCGATGGAGCCGGCTGACCCCGCCGATCCCGGTCTGGACCCCGGACTGATCGTCCACGTGTTCGCCACCGCGAAGGGCCCCGCGGCGGGCGAGCACGAACGGCGGCTGCGCGACATCTGGAGCGCGCTCGGCGACCGCTTCGACATGCGGGTCCGCCGGAACGGGAGGATCGAGGTGCGCACCGCCCCCGGGGAGCCGCTCCGGCAGGCGGTGCTGCGCGTGGAAGGCGACGTCCGCTGCCTGAGCGTGGCGCTGACCGGCGGAAACTGGAAGGAACTGGACCGGCTCTGGCGGGAGTGCGCGGGCGATGCCGGCGCCTGGGCCATGGGCGAGTGCCGGCTGTTCGTCGCCTACCCGCGCACCACCCCGACGGCGCGGCGGACCGGCGCCGTGCTCGCGGCACTGCCGGAGCCGTACGAGCGGAGCCGGATGATCACGGTCCGGGGCGTCGCGATGTGGGAGGTCGGCGTCGAGGACGACGAGCGGAGCCGGCGGACGTTCGCGATGCTGGCCCCGCGCGAACTGGAGGCCAAGCTCGACGCCTGGGCGTGGACGCGCGGCGACGACCGCATGCCGCCGCTGGCCCGGCACCTCATGCACGCCGCCAAGCTCCGTTACGAGCTGCGCGTCTACCGGCACGGCGAGGACTTCCGCGCGGCCCGCCACCGGGTGGACGAGCAGGTGGCGGCCCTGCTGAGGTCGCTCGGCGACGACGGCCTGCCGGACGCGCGGCGGGAGCTGGCCACCCGGCAGATCGCCGAGGCCGGGCTGATCTGGTCCCTGACCCGGCTGCGCGAGCTGCGCAAGACCGCGGAGATCGCCCGGCACAACATGCGCGAGCGGAACCTGGCCGACGACCTGGACCTCGCCGACTGGTTCCGGCTGCGCCTCGACGACGACCTGGCCTACGCCGAGGCGACGCGGGAACGCGCCCGCGAGATCGGCACCATCGCCGACCAGGTCATCGCCGAACGGCTCCAGCGCCGGGCGGAGGAGACCGCGCGGCGCTGGGAGCGGTTCCGCGTGCTGGAGACGGCCGTCGTCGGCACGCTGCTCATGATGCTGGCGGCCATCCAGGCGCTGGGCTATCGGGTGCCCGTGCCGGAACACGTCAAGCCGTACGTCGTGGCGGTGCTGGGCCTGACGGCTTTCACGCTGGCCGCGTTCGGTCTCGTCAGATGGCGGAGGAATCGATGAACCCTGAGAACCGCATCGCCGCGTACCTGCGGACCCGCGACCTCCGTGAGCTGGAGTCCGGCATCGCCGGCTTGCGCCGCGCGATCGCCCGGGATCCCGACCCGCTGCTGCTGAACGCGCTCGGCAACGCGATGAGCATGCGCTTCGACGCCCTCGGCCAGGAGGCCGACCTGGCCGAGGCCGTCGCCCTGCACCGGCGGGCGGTCGCGGAGCTGGCGGGGCGGCCCGCCCTGGCCGAGGCCCAGGCGGCGCTCGCCGGCGTGCTCGCCAACGACCGGAAGTTCTCCGACCAGGTCATGACCGAGGCGCTGGAGCTGTACGCCTCAGCGCTGCGCGGCACGCTGGACGACAGGCCGCTGGTGCTGGCCAACTACGGCATGGCGCTGCAGGGGGCGTTCCTGCGCACGGGCGACCGGGCGCGTCTGCGGGCCGCCGCGGACGCGCTCCGCGAGTCCGTACGCGGCACCGACCCGGCCGCCCAGGCCGACACCTACGTGTGGCGGCTGGCCAAGCTGGCGCACGTCCTGGTGCCGGCCGTCGACGACCCAGAATGCGCCGCGGAGCTGAAGGAGGCGCTCGGCGTCATCCGCCGGCGGTACGAGGAGGTTCCCGACCATCTCAAGCAGGAGATCCAGCTGCTGGTGGGCGCGGTCCTGCATGTGGAGGAGGTCCCCGTCCTGCCGCGGGAGCAGTGGGAGCAGGCTCGGGAGGTCTTCGACCGCGTTCAGGTCGGTCCGCAGGCCCGCGCCGGCTTCCTGGCGGGCCTGGGCGGTCAACTGATCGAGGAGGTTCGCCGGTCGGGCCGCCTGGACCAGGCGGACCAGGCCGTCGAGCTGCTGCGGCAGGCGGTGGCCCAGAAGCCGCCCGGCGACCCGGAGCGGGCGGCGCTGCATGTCGCGCTGGGCGCCGTGCTCGGCATGCGGATGGAGTTCAAGGGCACGTCCGAGGACCTCGACGAGATGATCACGGCCCTGCGGACCGGGGTGGCCGAGACCGCCGCCGGCGACCCCCACGCCGGCATGTTCCGCTCTGACCTCGGCAACGGGCTGATGCTGAAGTTCCAGCTCGGCGGCGGCCTTGCCGTGCTCGACGAGGCCATCGCCTGCTACCGGCGGGCCCTGGCCGAATCGCCGGACCATCCGGAGCGCGCCATGGCCCACACCAGCCTCGGCGCGGCCCTGCACTTCCGGTACGAGGTGACCGGCCGCCCGGCCGATCTCGACGAGTCGGTGGACTGCCACGCCACAGCGGCCGCCCTCACCTCGCGCGAGCACCAGAACTACGGCCTCTACCTGGCCAACCTGGGCGGCGCCCTGGCACATCGCTATCGCGAGAGTCATCGGAGCGAGGACTCGGAGAAGGCGGCGGAGGTGCTGCGCGAGGCGCTGACCGCCGTTACGGAGACGAGCCCGTACCGGCCCGGTTTCCTCGCCAACCTCGCCGAGGTACTGATCGAGCGCTCCCACTTCACTGGGCAGAGCGCGGCGCGGGAGGAGGCCGACGAGCTGCTGCGCCAGGCCGCGGCGACGGTGCAGCCGGACAACCTCCAGTGGCCGAGCCTGCTCAACAGCCTCGGCAAGGCGCTCCTGCAGGAGGAAGACGACCTCGACGAGGCGATAGACGTCTTCCGGCGGGCCCGCGCGGCGGCCCGGGACGGTACGGTGACGAAGACCCTCGCGACCGTCAACCTGGCCATCGCGCTGCTGCGGCGCTCCACGTCGGAGGAGCGGCCCCTGGCCGCGCTGACGGCCGCGCTCGGGCAGCTGTCGGCCACGCCCGCGCGGAAGAACCTGTGGAGAAGCCTGCTGCCGGGCGGCCGCCGGGACGAGGACACCCCCGACCTGGACGAGGCCATCGCGCTCTGCAGCGAGGCCATCAAGGCCAAGCCCTCGGGCGGCGCCCTCGCCTACAACGGGCTGGGGCTGGCCCTGCACGCCCGGTACGCGATCACCGGCCGGACCAGGACGCTCCTGCGGGCCATCCGCACGATGCGCACGGCGGTGGCCACGGCGCCGCCGGGCGATTCCACCCGGTCGATCGCGTTGTACCACCTCGCCGAGGCGCTGACCGACCAGTGGGAGCTGACCAGGGACGAGACCGCCAGGGACGAGGCGCTGGCCCGCTACCGCGAGGCCGCCGAAGTGGAGACCGCCTCGGCCAGGTGGCGGGCCGGCGTGGGCGAGCGGTGGGGCCGGGTCGCCATGGAGGCCGGCCTGCTCGGCGCGGCCGTCGAGGGGTTCGCGGTGGCGGTCGGCGCGCTCGACGAGGCGGCCTGGCGCGGCCTCGGCCGCGCCGACCAGGAGCGGATCCTCGGCGAGTACGAGAGCCTGGCCAGGGACGCCGCCGCGGCGGCCATCAGGGCCGGCGACGCCGGGCGCGCACTGGAGCTGCTGGAGCAGGGCAGGGGCGTCATGCTCGCCCAGATCATCGGCGACCGAGCCGCCCACGACCGGTTGCGCGCCGCCGCGCCTGAGCTGGCCGACCGGCTCGGCGCGGTGCACGAGGAGCTGGACGCGGCCGAGCGGATGGACCTGCACGACGACCTCGGCCCGGCCGCCGAGCGCGGACGGCTCCTGGACCACCGGCACACCCTCGCGCGCCGCCGTCGTGAGGTGCTGGACGAGATCCGGAAACTGCCGGACTTCACCGACTTCCTGCGCCGCCCCCGCGCCGCGGGGCTGCTCCGAGCCGCCGAGGACGGCCCCGTCGTGCTGGTGAACGTGAGCGCGTACGGCTGCGACGCGCTCCTGGTGACCGTTCAGGGCGTGCGCGTCCTGCCGCTCGGTTTCACCGCCGCCGCGGCGCAGCGCCAGGCCGACCGGTTCGCCGACGCCCTGCGGGACAAGGCCGTCGACGAGGTCGCCGCCGGCTTGGACTGGCTGTGGACGCACGTCACGGGCCCGGTGCTGGAGGCGCTGGACCGGCCGGGCCGGATCTGGTGGTGCCCGACCGGTCCGCTGACCCTGCTGCCGTTGCACGCCGCCGGTTCGGCGCTCGACGTGGCCGTCTCCAGCTACACGCCCACGCTGCGCGCCCTCATCCACGCCCGCGGGCAGGCCGGGCCGCGAGCCGAGCGGCGGGTACTGTTGGTCGGCGTCCCGGTGGTGCCCGGCCAGGCCGCGTTGAAAGGCGTGGCCGGCGAGCTGGGGGCGGCGCGGCGCTGGCTTCCCGGCGCGCGGGAGCTGATGGAGGGCGACGCCACCAGGGAGCGGGTGCTCCAGGAGCTGGACGACAGCGCCTGGGTGCACTTCGCCTGCCACGCGACGCAGGAGCTGCACGACCCGTCCCAGGCCAGGCTGGTGCTGCACGACCGGCCGCTGACCGTACGGGAGCTGGCCGCCCGCCGGCTCGGCCACGCTGAGCTGGCGTTCCTGAGCGGCTGCGAGACCTCGCGCGGCGGGGCGGTGCTGACCGAGGAGGCGGTGAGCATCGCCTCGGCCGTCCAGCTCGCCGGGTTCCCGCACGTGATCGGCACGCTCTGGCCGATCAGCGACCTGCACGCCCCGGCCCTGGTCGACGAGGTGTACGCCATGCTCACCGCCGGCGGCACGCGCGAGCCGCATCCGCACGGCGCGGCCGCCGCCCTGCACGCCGCCGTCCGCTCCCTGCGGGCCCGCCGCCCCGGCTTCCCGATCTTCTGGGCGCCGTACGTGCACATCGGCCCCTGACACCGGGCCGGCCGGGTTGGGTCGGGGGCGCGCGTCCGACGGCGACGACCGGCACCGGCTCGGGCTCGCTCAGGCCAGATAGACGCCTCTCGGCTGCCTGAAGTCGTGGTAGCCGTCGTAGCCGTACGTTCCCGCGCCGACCTCGGCGTACGACGCGCTGATCGTGTCGATCCCGCACTTGACCCACGTACGGTAGCCGGTGCCGTTGCGGCACACGATCCTGTGGGTGCTGCCGTGCACGTGCACCACCATCTCACCCACCGCGGACCGGCTGTCGGCGCGCCGTCGGCGACGTAGACGGCGCCGCTCGTGGCGCAGGCTCGGGCCGCGCTGTTCGTCAGATCCCTGCAGTTCAGCGCGTCGTTGAAGGCTTCGCAGGAGGGCTCAGCTGGGGGTCACTCGGCTGGGCCTTCCCCGTGCAACCAACTTGGCTGCGGCCAACCGCGTCACAAGCCACCGCTGTGTGGCTCGCCGATCGGTCAGCGCCTTCTGAGCAGGGTCACAACCAGCAGAGCGATTGCGGCCATGAGCACGGCGCTGACGCAGGCCGCCACGTGGAACGACATGCTCCGCGCAAGCCCGCTCGGACTGCCGATCGAGCAACCGGGAACCGGGAACCTCGGGTGACCTGCCTGCATCATGCTCTGCGACGGTCCTGCTCCGGATCAACGCAAAACTCCAGGCCCGCGGCGAATCTCGTTCAGCGCCCCGATGACCGCCCGCGCCCGGTACAGGGTCCGGCTGCCCCACTGTTCGCAATCCAGCACCCGGGTCTCGATCGCGTCCCAACAGTGTTTGGGTGACGCTACGGCGTGCCGCGGCCGACGGATGACGCAGTGACCTCAACGAGGTCAGCGAGGTCGACGTGCTGGTGAAGGCCGTCGATGCTGGCGCGGTAAGCGGTAGAACGCTGACTTCACGCGAGTATGGGACCATCAATGATGGCCGATCATGCCCTGGAGTTCGGCCCTCCTGGTGATGCCGAGCTTGGTGTAGACGGCGCTCAGGTGATTGTCGACTGTTCTGACCGACACGACCAGGCGGTCGGCGATCTGCTTGCTCGACAGCCCTGCGGCGGCCAGGGTGGCGATCTCCAGCTCGCGTGTGGTCAGGTCAGGCGCCTGTAGCCGGGCCAGCGCTGGGGTGCGGGCGCCCGGGCAACGGGTAGCGAGGTTCCATGCCCTGGCCGCCGCCGCTCTCGCTGACGACTTGTGGCCGGTGGCATCGAAGGCTTGAAAGGCGTGTGCGTACGCCTCGGCGGCGTGCAGCAGCAGGCCGAGCCGTTCGAAGCTCTGGCCGGTCGACAACAGTGCGCGACCGTCGCCGTCGGCCGCGGCCCGGGCGTGGCCGGCGCATACCTGGGCCAGCGGTCCCTGGAACCATGACGCGATCTCGGCCAGCCGGTCGGCGACGCGGGAGGCGGCGCCCAGCCGTACCGCATCGTGAAGCACGATCAGCTCGGCCGCATGCGCGCCCAGCTCGCCGAGCCGGGCCGCGGCGGCCACGGCCTCGTTGATCGCGTGGCTGATCCGTCCGGAGGCGGCGGTCACCCAGTGTCGCGCCATGTCGGGGACGAAGGTGAAGATCCGCGAGCTGGCCGTGAGGGAGGACTCCAGCCGGGCGAACGCGTCAGCGGCCAGCGCGGCGTCTCCGGTCTGTGCGGCGGCGATCGCCAACTCCGCCGGGGAGACCGTGCCGTGACCCCTGACGTCGCTGGACTCGATCGCCTCTCGCATTGCCTGTACGGCGGGCCCGAGTTGCCCACGCAGCCGGAGCGCGACGCCTCTGATCATCCGGTCGTGGTAGACGCCGCGCACCCAGGAGCCCGTTTCCGCGGTGGTGACGTACGACTCCTCGATGGCGGCGTCCATGACGTCCAGGTCGCCGGCGAACCTACAGGCGTCGATCATGCCGGCATAGAACGATCCGACGATCGGCGGAACCGCCTCCTGCCACTCGGACCTGTGGACGAGCGCTTCGGCCGTGGTGGTCAGCGCGTCGTGGCAGCGCCCGGTGTAGACCTGCGCCCAGCTCTTGACGAGCATCGCCTGGGCCCAGAGCGGTGGGGATGCCGGCTCGGCCAGCACCGGCTCGATCAGCCGCTCGGCGCGCCCGAACCCGCCTCCGGCCGTCGCCATGACAGCGCGCAGGACCAGGATCTCCTGCTTGTTCTCCGCGGTGGTCAGTGTCGGCTCGACCGTGGCCAGCAGGTCGTCCGCCTCATCCTGGCGGCGCAGTCCGCCCCAGGACAGGGTGTGCGCGCGGGTGAGGGTGAGCAGCGTACGGGTACGCTCGTCACACTCCCGCTCCCACACTGAGGCCATGACGCCTTCGGCCTCGGATGCCCGTTCGGCGTAGTTGAGCACGTTTGCCAGGATGAGTGCGGCCTCGATCCCGCCTCCCGACTCGTGCGCGGCCCATCCGAAGCGCTGGGCCAGCGGGTAGTCGTGCGCCGCCCACGCCAGTTTGCAGGCGGTCAGCATGATCGCCGGATCGCGGGCGGTGCCGCTCTCGAGCCGCCACAGCGCCAGCCTGAGCCGGTCTTCCCTGCGCCGCGCGCCGGTCGCCTCCAGGGACTCGGCCAGTTCCCGGTGGCGGCGCCGTGCCCGGCTGGTCGGGCATCGGGCGCGGGTGGCCTCGCCGTACAGAGGGTGGCTGAAGCGCACTGTCGTGCGGCGGGCGTCGCTGTTCACCTGGAGGAGCTGACGCTCCTCCAGCGTCTCGACGGTTTCCGCGGAGGTGAGCGCTACAAGCTCGGCTAGCCCGAGCGGCTCGCCTAAGGCGAGCAGTTCCAGGGCCTTGGTCTCGGCAGGGCTCAGCGTGCCGAGACGCGCGGAGATGAGCTCGGCGAGCCGCTCGGTCATGCGCGGGCCACCGTCCCACCGCCAATGGCCGTGCGATCGCGTGAGAGTCCCGGACGCGAGGGCGTCGGTGATGATCTCTTTGAGGTAGAGAAGGTTGCCGTGGCTGAGCTCGTACAGCCGACCGGCCGTCGCGGGGTGGAGCGCGTCTCCCAGGACGGCCCGCAGCGTCGTTTCCGTATCGGAGCGGCCGAAGGGTTGTAAGACGATCCGCTCGGCGAGTTCCTCCTTCCACAGTGCGGTCACCGCGTCGGGACAGGGTTCGCCCGAGCGTACGGTGACCAGCGCCTGCGCCTCAGGGATGAGCTGACGCAGCAGCGCCGCCGAGGCGGGGTCGAGGAGGTGCCCGTCGTCGACCACCAGCAGGACGGCACGGCCGGCGGCGCGCAGGTGCAGCTGCTCGGCGGCCCAGCCCAGCAGGTTGGACCCGGGCGAGTCCGCCGGGAGCAGCGGCGCCAGGGCGCCCAGCGGCAGGTGCCTGGCGCTTGCGTGGCGTGCACGCGCATGACGGCATGGGCCTGGTCGAACGCCGCCGCGACTTCCGCCGCCAGCCGGCTCTTCCCGACGCCTGCGGCGCCGGTGACGACCACGCTTCCGTGACCCGCCAGTGTTGCGCCTATCTGGTCCAGCTCGGAAGTACGACCGGTGAACGGCCACGAGGGCGGCATAGCCGGATTGTAGGCAGATCCGGGGAAGCTCACCTACGGCGAGCGCCGACGACGGCTGGGGCGCCGGGCGGCACGGGCAGCCGGCGCACCTCGGCGTATCCGGTCGCGACCAGCCGCTCGACCATTTCGTCCACCGGTGCGGTGGTGCCTCCGTCGCGGCCGGCCCGCCACGCGGTCACCGCGTCGGACAGCCTGTCGCCGTGATAGGACACGCCCGCCAGGACCAGCCAGCCGCCTGGCCGCAGCGCCTTCAGCAACCGCGGCAGGGACGCGTTCACGGTGGCCTGCGGGATGAACATCGTCGGCAGCCAGACCATGTCGTAACGATCGCGGTCCGCCAGGGTGGCCACGTCCTGGAGCCGCAGTTCGACCCGTTCGGCGACGCCGTGGTCCGCGACCATCCGTTTGGCGAGGTCCAGTGCGCGGGGCAGCACGTCGATGCCGGTTCCGTGGAGCTCCGGCAGGTCGGCGCACAGCGCCGCGAGCATTCCGCCGGTGCCGACCCCCACGTCCAGCACCTCGGCGCCCGGCTCGGCCAGCCGCTCCCTCAGCCCGTCCAGCAGCCTCAGCGTCTGGCGCATGCCCAGCCGGATCCCGGCCACCGAAGCACGGCCCTGCTCCAGCAGGGTGTCGTCGTCATGGTGGTGCCAGCTGGTGACGCCGGTCGCAGCTGTGACGGTCTGCCGGAGGTGGCCGACCAGGTTGAGGAATCTGGCCTGCTCGGCATCGGCGAGTAGCTCGGCGAGCCCGGGGGCCAGGACGTATCCGCCGTCCTTGATCGTGGCCAGCCCCCATGCGGCCAGCACGCGGCCCCGATCAGCTCCCAACGTGGCCGAGGGGTCCACGGCGGCCACCGCCGCCAGCGACCACGCGGCATTGACCAGGTAGTGGATGCGGGCAACCGCGGCGGCGGCGGTCGTGACGGTGGCTTGTGTCAAGTGGTCCATAACGGCGAGCGTGTCAGCCGATCCGGCCCACGCCTGAGAGGGTGTCTTCAAAGCTCGTGTGCCAGGTTTGACTTATATAAGTAAGTACTGAAACGCTTGGGATCGTGCACGCGTTCGACGTTCTAGGCGATCCCGTCCGGCGCCGGATCCTGGAGCTGCTGGCTGGGGGCGAGCAGAGCTCCGGCGAGGTGACGGCCGTCATCCAGCGCGAGTTCGGGATCTCCCAGCCGGCCGTCTCCCAGCATCTGCGGGTGCTGCGCGATAACGGGTTCGCCGGCGTGCGGGCCGAGGGCACGCGTCGGCTCTACTCCGTCGAGCCAGGTCCGCTGCAGGAGGTCGACCTGTGGCTGGAGCGCTTCCGGGGTTTCTGGAACCAGCGCCTGGACGGCCTGGGAACGGAGCTGGCCCGCGGTAGACGCGAACGTCGCATCACCAACGAGAAAGGGACACCTGATGGACTTCGTTGACGAGATCAACCGGACGCATCACGAGCTGGTCGACGGCGAGCGCAAAGTCCTCACGCTGCGACGGCGCTACGACGCCGAAGTCGAAGACGTGTGGGACGCCTGCACCAACGCCGAGCGCCTGAGCCGCTGGTTCCTGCCCATCACCGGCGAGCTCAAGCTGGGCGGCTCCTACCAGTTGGAAGGCAACGCCGGCGGCGAGATCCTGCGCTGCGAGCCGCCCCGCCTGCTGAAGGTCAGTTGGTTGTACGGCCAGAACCCCAGCTTCTCCGAGGTCGAGGTGCGCTTGTCCGCCGCCAATGGTGGCACCCTGTTCGAGCTGCTGCACGCCGCCGAGGTGCCGCCGGACTTCTGGTCCAGCTTCGGCCCTGGCGCCGCAGGCGTGGGCTGGGATCTGGCGTTGCTGGGCTTGGGCCTGCACCTGTCGACAGGCGAAGGGCGGATCGACGAAGAGGCCTTCCACCTGACCGAGGAGGGCAAGCGCTTCATCACAGCCAGCGCCCAGGTGTGGGGCCGGGCCTACGAGGCCGCGGGCGGCTCGCCGAACCAGATCGCTATCACCGTGGCGGCCACCGCCACCTTCTATGTCCCCCAAGAGGAGCAGTCATGACCCAGAAGACCACGACCTTCCTGATGTTCCAGAACGGCGACGCCGAGGAGGCCATGACGTTCTACATCTCGCTCTTCGACGACGCCAAGGTGGTGCACGTCGAGCGCTTCGCAGCTGGAGAGCCCGGCCCGGAGGGCAAGATCAAGCATGCCACGTTCACACTGGCCGGTCAGGAGTACATGTGCATCGACAGCGACCGGCAGCACGCCTTCACCTTCACGCCGTCAATCTCGATCTACGTCGCGTGCGACACCGAGGAGGAGATCGACCGCCTGTACGCGGCGCTCGCCGAGGGCGGCGGGCAGCTCATGCCGCTCGGCTCCTACGGCTTCAGCACCAAGTTCGGCTGGGTCAACGACCGCTTCGGCGTCTCCTGGCAGCTCAACCTCCCCTGATCCCGCGAGAATCGTCAGTCATGCGGCTTGTGGCGACACCGCGCGGGCTTGGCCCCATGACGCCGCATTCTTCCTGGTCAGACGCCTGGTCATGAGCGTGATCGCGGCCACGGTCAGGTGAGCTTCACTGTGTGACGGTTTGCGCTCGTAGTCGATCACGTTGCGGCGTGCGTTCATCAACCAGGAAATGGATCTTTCGACGATCCACCTTCTTGCGAGGACTTTGAAGCCCGTCTGACCTGGCCGTTTAGTCACAATCTTCAGAGTGAGGCGCAGGAAACGGCGGGCCCAAGTTACTAGCGTCCCGGCGTAGGCGCTGTCGCCCCAGACCGTCCTCGGCGTAGCGCTGTAGCGAGGCTGTCACCGTCCACGCCTCGTCGTCGGAGCCCGCGGGATGCGCTCCGCCCCAGTTCTGTAATGGCTCCAGCTCAAGAGCCCGGTCCCCTAGATCGAACTGACAGCGAGTCTGGATTTCGACCAGTTCCCGCCCCTCGGACACGAGCTGGTCGTAACGCTCCTGGGTGACGTGCCCAATCATGGCTGGCATGGTCCGCTCTCCTTCCAGCGTGATGCGCCTTCACGATTGGGCGGGATGCGGACCGCCAACTCCAAGCATGCTCCTGATCACAAGACGTGACAATCCCTGGCAAGCAAGGTCTTTTGCCGTCTAAGTCAAGATCGTTAAGAGGGATCGAAGACACCCTCTGAGTAAAGCGTTGCTCAGGCGTGGGGCAGCGCTCAAAGCAGCCCAGTGATCTTGAGGGCGATGAAGCCGAACCATGCCACGAAGCCGAGGATCATCACGACGACGATGGCGCCCACAATGGGGGACGGCGGCTCGTATCGGCCTGGTGTGGAGTGCAGCAGTCCTGGCGGTGGCTGGTTCGTGTCCACCCACCCGAGGCGGTAGCTTCCATCGCTTTGCGGCAGATAATCCGATCTCAACGTTCCTCCTTGGAGTGTGGCGTGATGTGATGTCCGATCACTGAGGTCTCGCTCGGGCCTGACCAGCCGCGAGATCGCCGACCGCCTCTACCTATCGGTCCGCACCGTCGACAACCATTCACGCAGTG
>DASUCK010000485.1:0-5791 GCA_036276095.1 Nonomuraea sp.
GCCGCGTTACGTACGGTACCGCCGTCCACCTGCGGATACGTCGACGCTCACTCGGCCGCTGACCGAAGGCCACCCGATTTGCGCGCTCAGGTCGGCCGGCCCTCCTGACGGCCGCCAGCGACGGCTCGCCGCTGCCCGCACCGCGCTGAAGACCCGACGCTGACCGGGTCTCACCCTCCTCCCTTGGAGAAGTGCTGGAAGTCCTTGGTGCCGGACCAGGAGCCGCCCCACTCCCAGCCGACCTGGGCGAAGGCCTTCACGACCCTGTCGCCAGGATTAATCACACCTTTACCCTTCATAGGGCGTTTGGTGAACTCTTCGGCGTTTTTGTGGGCTGTGTCGCCGCTCGCGGTGACATATGGATTCTCGCGGGGGTTGATGTCTATGGCTTCCCCGTACGCGTGGTTCGACCAATTGCTGGAGCCGGTCGCCCGGCGGCAGTTGAAGGCCGAGGTGTTGTCCACCTCGATCGAGGCGAAGTCGTCGGCCTTGTACGCGTCCACCAGCTTCATCTGCCGGATCGGCCAGCGCCAGGCGTAGAGCTTCCTGAACACCGTCACGATGTCGTCGGAGACCGTCTCGCGCACGACCAGCTCGCCGGTGTGCGGCCGGTCGTCCCAGCCCCAGTACGACAGCGTGACCAGGCGCAGGTCGCGGTAGTGGACGGGGCAGCCGGGCCGCCACGAGTACGGCAGCCGGTCGCGGGGGACCGCCGACACCTTGGCCCGGAAGGGCGGCGCGCTCGGGGCGCCGGTGGCCGTCGGGGTGGCCGGTGGGCCGGTGGCGCTCGGTGCGTCGGGTTGTCGGTCGGCGGGGGCGGACGTGGTGGGAGCGGGCACCACGGCCTGCTCGGCCGCGCCGCACGAAACGGACGCGAGCACCACGAACGCCATGGCGGCAGCACGTTTCATCTAGCCACCATAAGCGACGTCCGGCCAGGTCAGGGCACGACCAGCACCCCGCGGCGGCCACCACGGCCGCGACGTAGATGCGATCATCGGGGGACTCCTCCGGTTACCAGGTCCTTCCGCGGGGGCGCGGCCTGTGCGATCAGGGCGCGCGAGGTGGGCCGCAGTACGGTCCGCGCGATCGACCGGGCGCGTTCGAGCTCGGAGCGGCCGTCCGGCGGGGCCATCCTGGCGACCGTGGCGAGCAGCGCGGACCCTCCGGCGTCCGGCCGCTCCACGCGCTGGGCCACGAGCTCAAGCAGCAGCCCGGCGAGCACCAGGTCGTCCTTGCTCATCGGCTTGGCCGCCGGGGGCGGCGCCGCCGGGCCGCGCAGCGGCAGCTCCCTGAGGAAGATCACGGCTGCGAAGCCCAGCAGCGCGATCGGGACCCCCACCAGGAACACGGTCTCCAGGCCGCGCGCGAACGCCTCCAGCACGATGGTCTTGACCGGTCCGGGGAGGTGCTGGATGGCGTCCGGGCTGCCGAGGTGGACGTCGGCCCCGCCGGGCGGCCGGATGCCGGCGGCGACCAGCAGTTCGGACATCTCGTCCTTGAGGCGGTTCGTCAGGATCGCGCCGAACGCGGCCACGCCGACGGCGCCGCCCAGCGAGCGGAAGAACGCCACGCCGGACGTGGTGGAGGCCATGTCGCGCGGCTCGGAGCCGTTCTGGGCGGCCAGGATGAGCATCTGCATGCTCAGGCCGAGGCCGGTGCCGAGGACGGCCACGTCGAAGCCGATGAGCCACTCGCCGGAGTCGACGCGCAGCCGCGACAGCAGGAACAGCCCGACGGCCACGATCAGCAGGCCCGCGACCGGGAAGATCTTCCACTTGCCGGTCCGGGTGACGATCCTGCCGGAGATCACGCCGGCCAGGAACAGCGTCAGCACCATGGGCAGCGTCATCAGACCGGAGTTGGTCGGGCTGAGCCCCTTGACGATCTGCAGGTACTGCGGCAGGTAGATCATCGCGCCGAACATCGCCATGCCGATGAGCAGCGAGCCGAGGCTGGTCAGTACGAACGTCGGGTTGCGGAACAGCCGGGGCGGCAGGATGGGGTTGCCCGCCGTCCGCTCCGCCAGCACCGCCAGGGCCAGCGAGAGCAGGCTGATCGACGCCAGGAGGTACGTCCACCCCGAGCTCCACTCGAACTCGCTCCCGCCGAATGTCAGCAACAGCATCAGCGCGCTCGCGCTCGCCGTGATGGCGGTCGCGCCCCAGATGTCGATGGAGGTGTTGCGCGTGACCTCGGGCAGCCGCAGCACCTTCTGGATCACGATGAACGACACCAGCGCGAACGGCACCACGACGTAGAAGCACCAGCGCCACCCGAGCCAGTCGGTGTCCACGATGAACCCGCCGAGCAGCGGCCCGGCCACGGTGGAGATCCCGAAGACCGCGCCCATGTAGCCGGAGTACCGGCCGCGCTCGCGGGGCGAGACGATGTCCCCCAAAATCACCTGCGACAACGCGGCAAGACCACCGGCGCCCACGCCCTGTACGGCACGCGCGGCGATCAGCTGTCCCATGTTCTGCGACAGCCCGGCCACCAGCGAGGCGGCGACGAACAGTCCCAGCGCCGTCTGGAAGAGCAGCTTGCGCCCGTAGAGGTCGGACAGCTTGCCCCACAGCGGCGTGGAGACGGTCATCGTCAGCATCGTGGCCGACGCCACCCATGAGTACTGGTTCTGGCCGCCGAGCTCGCCCACGATCGTCGGCAGTGCCGTGCCCACCACGGACGTCGAGATCATCGACGTGAGCATGGCGAGCATGAGCCCGGACATGATCTCGAGGATCTCGCGGTGGGTGTAGGTCCGCGTCGCGGGGGAGGCGGTTCGCGCCTGGGTCACCAAGACACAACATCCCCTTCGTACATATTTAGCCCGCCTAAGTATACGCACGTTTACTAGCCGCGCGGCAAGTTGGGAGGTGCCTTGTAGAGTGCGGGCATGAGCGCCCAGGTGACCCGGCCCCGCGGCAGGGAGGCCACCCGCGAGCGGATCCTGCGGGCCGCCCGCACACTGTTCGGCGAGCACGGCTACGAGCAGGTGACGATCCGCATGATCGCCGCCGCGGCGGACGCCAACATCGCGCTGGTCGGCCGCTACTTCGGCTCGAAGGCCGGGCTGTTCCGCGCGGTGCTCGAAGGCGAGCCGACGATCAGCGTCCTGTTCACCGGCGAGCCGGACGACCTTCCGCGCCGGCTGGCCGAGTACGCCGCCGAGCGCATGCGGCGCCCGCCGGACAGCCCGATCCTGCGGGCCCTGGAGCGCTCGGCCGGCCATCCGGAGGTCATGGAGATGGCCAGCGAGCGGCTGATCGGCGCCGTGCTGGAGCCGCTGGAGGCGCAGCTCGGCGGGCCCGACGCGCGGGCCAGGGCGCGGATGGCGGCGGCCGTCGTGCTCGGCGTGGGGGCGCTGCGCCGCCGGCTCGGCCCCGAGACCCCGACCGCGGCCGACGTCGACCGGCTGACCGCAATTTTCCGTGCGTGCCTGGCCGAGTGAAAGTTTCACCCGTTCTGCCCGTCCTGACCAGGGGTTACCCGCAGAGCGGAGATCGGGT
The DNA here is from genome assembly GCA_036276095.1 of Nonomuraea sp. Lineage (GTDB taxonomy): Bacteria > Actinomycetota > Actinomycetes > Streptosporangiales > Streptosporangiaceae > Nonomuraea. The sequence continues at coordinate 3,510 of DASUCK010000485.1, forward strand.
GACTTTGAGCGGGCGGTTCGGCTTACCTACCATCCGGGGGTACCGGTGGGAGCGCTCCCACACGACCTACGGAGTGATCGCATGTCTCGCAGAAAGCCCGTGTTGGCGGTGCTCCTAGCCGCGGCCGCCATGGTCGCGGCGGGAGCCGTCGTCCTCTCCTCCACCACCGCCCAGGCCGCCGACTCCGCTTTCTACGTGGATCCCCAGACCAACGCCGCCACATGGGTGGCCGCCAACCCCGGCGACAGCCGCACCCCCGTGATCAGGGACCGCGTCGCCGCCGTGCCGCAGGGCAGATGGTTCGCCTCGTACAACCCGTCGGCCGTGCGGAGCCAGGTCGACGCGTACGTCGGCGCCGCCGCCGCGACCGGCAAGATCCCGATCATGGTCGTGTACGCCATGCCGAACCGCGACTGCGGCGGCGCGAGCGCGGGCGGCGCCCCCGACCACGGGTCCTACCGGGCCTGGATCGACCAGATCGCGCTCGGCCTGGCCGGCCGCCCCGCCGCGGTCGTCCTGGAGCCCGACGCCCTGGCGATCATGACCAACTGCATGAACGCGAGCGAGCAGGCCGAGGTCAAGGCCTCCATGGCGTACGCGGGCAAGAAGCTCAGGTCGGCGCAGACCAAGGTGTACTTCGACATCGGCCACGACGCCTGGCTGTCGGCCTCGGAGGCGGCCTCCCGGCTGACCGGCGCCGACGTCGCCAACAGCGCCGACGGCATCGCGGTCAACACCTCCAACTACCGCTCGACGGCCGGGCTGGTGACGTACGCGAAGAACGTCATCGCGGCGACCGGCGTGTCCAGGCTCAAGGCCGTCATCGACACCAGCCGCAACGGCAACGGCCCGTCCGGCAGCGAGTGGTGCGACCCGCCCGGCCGCGCCACCGGCACCTGGAGCACCGACCAGACCGGCGACCCGGCCATCGACGCCTTCCTGTGGGTGAAGCCGCCCGGCGAGGCGGACGGGTGCATCGCGGGGGCGGGACAGTTCGTGCCGCAGCGCGCGTACGACCTGGCCATCGCCGCGCCGTCGCCCACCGTGACCCCAACTGTGACCGTTACTCCTACGGTGACCCCGCCGGGGCAGGGCGGCTGCACGGCCACGTACAAGATCGCCAACCAGTGGCAGGGCGGCTTCCAGGGAGAGGTCACCGTCCAGGCCGGGTCGGCCGCGATCTCCGGGTGGCGGGTCGGCTGGACGTTCCCCAACGGGCAGACGATCTCCCAGCTCTGGAACGGCACCCTGTCCGGCACCGGCAGCGTCTCCGTCACGAACGTCGGCTGGAACGGCTCCCTGGCCGCCGGCGCGACCGCCACGTTCGGCTTCACCGGCACCTGGAACGGCCAGAACGGAACCCCGTCCCCGGTGACCTGCACCGCCTCCTGACTGGCACCCGGTCCTGACTGGCACCCGGTCCTGACTGGCGGCACCCCGGCCGCACACGATCGCCGAACAGTTCGACACCCCTGGAGGTGCTCCACCCGGGCCGCCTCGGCAGCGACCTCAACCTCGGCAGCGACCTCAACCTCGACCTCGGCCTCAACCTGGACCCCGGCCGCGATAGCGGCCGGGCGCCCGGCAGCGACCAGCAGAGGATGCGCACCCTGCGCCGCACCCCCTCGGCCGCCCTCGGACTGCCGCCCACGTTCGCTCGACGTGGCGCGAGGGCCGGTTGTCTCAGTCGCGGGTGTGGGGGCCGGTGATCTCGGAGATCGGCACCGGCGAGAGCCCCGCCGCGACGAGCTGGGCGCGGAGCGCCACCACGGTCCGCTCCAGCGCGCGGATCTGCGCCTGGAGGCGCCTGATGTGGTCGCGCATGGCCGTCGAGCTGCTCTGTTCGTTGGCCAGGTCGGAGTTGAGCTGGGCGGCCTGGGTCCGTACGCGCTCCATCTGCTTCTCCATCTGGGCCAGCGCGTCCTCGTAGATCGACTTCGCGCGCAGGAACGCCTCGGCGTCGACCTTGGAGCGTTCGATCTCGGCCTGCCGCTCAGCCTGCAGGAGCGCGGCCTGGTGGGTCTTCTTGTTGGCGTCGGTGGCGGACCTGAAGGCGAGGTAGGCCACGCCGAGCGGCACCACGCCCACCGCGAGCTGGATGAGGATGTCAATCGGACCGGACACCGGCGCCTCCTCCCAGGGGCCGGATGACGCCCGTGTAGGTGACGCCGTCATCGCCGTACCACGCGTTGACGGTCAGCGCGATGGGGAACTCGCTGCCGTCGCGCCGCAGGCCGACCAGGGGGATGACCCGTCCGGCCAGCTCGGAGCGGCCTCGGGCG
>DASUCK010000486.1:0-6012 GCA_036276095.1 Nonomuraea sp.
TCATCGCCGACAATCGGGCCAAGTCCGGCCACGAGTACCGGCTGGAGACCGAGGGCGAGCACCCGGTGCGCAGCATGGTGCTCCAGCAGCGCTGAGCAGAGCGCTCCGGCGGTGATCGTCACGGTGTTTGCGGCCGGCCCCATTCAACGCCATTGACTTCGCCGCAAAACGGACTTTACGGTGTGCGAAACGTTTCGACAACCGGTCTGGAAGGTGGCATGTCGTCTCTGCGTGACGTGGCGGGGCGGGCGCAGGTGGCGGTCTCCACGGTGTCCGCCGCGCTCAACGGCACCCGTCCCGTGGCCGCCGCCACCAAGCGGCGCATCGAGCAGGCCGCGGCCGAGCTGGGCTACCGTCCCAACCTGCTGGCCCGCGGCCTGCAGAGCAGGCGGACCCGGATCCTGGCGCTGATGTTCCCGGCCCCGAGCGGCGGTTTCGGGCTCACCGAGATGCAGTTCGCGACCGGCGCCGCCGAGGCGGCCAGGGAGCTCGGCCACCACCTGCTGCTCTCCCCCGAGAACACCGACCCGGTCGAGGAGCTGCGCCACATCACCGGCCTGGGCCTGGTGGACGGCGTGCTGCTGATGGAGGTGCGCCTGGACGACGAGCGGCCGGAGTTCCTGTCGCGGGCCGGGGTGCCGTTCAGCATGGTGGGACGGACGCGCGAACCGGGCTCCATCGACTTCGCCGACATCGACTTCGCCGCCACGGCCCGGGACGCGGTGGCGCACGTGGCCGGGCTCGGGCACCGCAAGGTGGCCTTCTTCAACCTCTCCCCCGACGCCTACCCGGGCAGCTACGGCCCCGCCGTCCGCTCCGCCGCGGAGTTCGCCGCCGCCGCCCGCGAGGCCGGGCTCGGCTACGTGGACGACTTCCGCCCCGGCACCGCCGAGGCGGGCCGGGCGGCGTTCGAGCAGCTCATGGACGCCCACCCCGACGTGACGGCGGTCGCCGTGATGGCCGATCACGCGGCGGTGGGCGTGCTCGCGGGCGTGGCGGCGCGCGGCTGGCGGGTCCCCGAGGACCTGACGCTGGTGCTGGTGTTGTCGTCGGCGCGGGTCGCGGAGATGTTCCACCCGCGGCTGACGACGCTGGAGCCGCCGAGCGCCGAGCTGGGCCGGCTCGGCACGCGCATGCTCGTAGAACGGCTCGACGGGCGGCTCGAAGGGGACGGCCCGCCGCGGCAGCTCCTTCTCCCCTGCCGCCTGGTGGCCGGGGACAGCTCGGCGCCGCCGAGGAGGCGTACGTGAGCGGCCTGGACGCGCTCACCCGCGACCGCGGGCTGCTGTTCGGCGGCGACTACAACCCCGAGCAGTGGCCGGAGGAGGTGTGGGCCGAGGACGTCGAGCTGATGACGGCGGCCGGCGTCAACCTGGTCACGGTCGGCGTGTTCAGCTGGGCCCGCCTGGAGCCCGAGCCTGGCGCGCGGGACCTCGGCTGGCTGGACCGGGTGATGGACCTGCTGGCCGGGGCCGGGATCGCGGTCGACCTGGCCACGCCGACGGCCTCGCCGCCGCCGTGGCTCGGCCACCGGTGGCCGGAGACGCTGCCGGTCGACGCGTCCGGCCACCGCCTCTGGTACGGCTCCCGCAACCAGTTCTGCCCGTCGTCGGCCGTCTACCGCGAGCGGGCGCTGGCGATCGTGACGGACCTGGCCGACCGGTACGCCGGCCACCCGGCCCTGGCGTTGTGGCACGTCGGCAACGAGTACGGCCAGACCTGCCACTGCGAGGAGTCGGCGGCCGCGTTCCGCGTCTGGCTCCAGGCCAGGTACGGCGACCTGGGCACGCTCAACGAGGCCTGGGGCACCGCGTTCTGGAGCCAGCGGTACGGCGTGTGGGACGAGATCGTCACCCCGCGCCGCGCCCCTTACCTGGTCAACCCGGCGCAGAACCTCGACTGGCGGCGGTTCTGCTCCGACGCCCTGCTCGCCCACTACCGGGCCGAACGCGACGTCCTGCGCGCCCGCACCCCCGGCATCCCGGTCACCACGAACTTCATGGGCCTGTTCAAACCGGTCGACTACTGGGCGTGGGCCGCCGAGGAGGACGTCGTCTCCAACGACTGCTACCCCGATCCCGGCGACCCGCTCGCCCCGGCCCGGACGGCGCTCACCCACGACCTGATGCGCGGCCTCGGCCGGGGCCGGCCGTGGCTGCTGATGGAGCAGGCGGCCGGGGCCGTCAACTGGCGGCCGCACAACCTGCCCAAGCCGCCCGGCCGGCTGCGGCTGGAGTCGTTGCAGGCGGTGGCGCGGGGCGCGGACGGCCTGTGCTACTTCCAGTGGCGGGCCTCCAGGTTCGGCGCCGAGCGGTTCCACTCGGCGATGGTGCCGCACGCGGGCCCGGACACCCGGCTGCACGCCGAGGTCCGCGCGCACGGGCGGGAGCTGCGCAGGCTGGCCGGGGTGGCGGGCCGGCGGGTGCCGGCGGAGGTCGCGGTGATGTTCGGCTGGGAGAGCTGGTGGGCGCTGGAGGAGCCGGGCCGGCCCAGCGACCGGCTGAACGCCGCCGAACAGCTGCTGGCCTACTACGTGCCGCTGTGGCAGCGGGGCGTGGCCGTGGACGTCGTGCCGCCGGACGCCGCGCTGGGCGCGTACGCGCTGGTCGTGGTGCCCAGCCTGTTCCTGGTGAGCGACCGCGACGCGGCGGCGCTGACCGCGTACGTGCGCGGCGGCGGGACGCTGGTGGTCGGGCCGTTCTCGGGAGTCGTGGACCCGCGGGCGCAGGTGCGTACCGGGCGGTTCCCCGCGCCGTTGCGCGCGGTGCTCGGGGCGTCCGGCGAGGAGTGGCGGCCCGTGGCGGGCGAGGTGCGGTGCCGGTGGGCCGGGGGCGCGGAGTTCGCGGCGCACACGTGGACCGAGCTGATGGCCGCCGAGGGGGCGGAGGCGGTGGCGGAGTTCGCCGGCGGCGGGCCCGCCGTGCTGCGGCACCGGTACGGCGCGGGCGTCGCGTGGTACGTCGCCACGCTGCCCGAGCCGGTGGCCCTCGCCGAGATCGCCGGGCGGGCGCTGGCCGACGCCGGCGTGCGCGGCGCGGTGCCCGGCCTGCCGCCAGGCGTCGAGGCGGTGCGCCGCGGCGACGTGCTGTTCCTGCTGAACCACGGCGCCGAAGCGGCCACCGTGCCCGTGCCGGGGCCGGCCGAGGATCTGCTGACCGGGGCCGTCGCCGACGGTTCGATCACGCTCGCCCCTCTGGCCGTCGCCGCCCTGCGCCCCTGACCCTGCTGGAGCGCTGGAGTCCGCCCCGGCACCGACGACATCGAGTCCATCGTTGAAGGAGCAGAATGACCACCTTCCCCGGCACGTTCCTGTGGGGCACCGCCACGGCCGCCTACCAGGTAGAAGGCGCGTGGAACGAGGACGGCCGCGGCCCGTCCGTCTGGGACACCTACTCCCACACCCCCGGCCGGGTCGCGAACGGCGACACCGGCGACGTGGCCTGCGACCACTACCACCGTCTGGAGGAGGACCTCGACCTGCTGGCCGCGCTCGGCGTCGGCGCCTACCGGTTCTCCATCTCCTGGCCGCGCGTCCAGCCCGGCGGCGCGGGGCCGCTCAACCGGCCCGGCGTGGACTTCTACCACCGGCTGATCGACGGCCTGCTGGCCCGCGACATCGCCCCCGTGGCCACCCTCTACCACTGGGACCTGCCGCAGGAGCTGGAGGACGCCGGCGGCTGGCCGCACCGCGGCACCGCCCTGCGCTTCGCCGAGTACGCCCAGCTCATGGGCGAGCGGTACGGCGACCGCGTGCACACCTGGATCACCCTGAACGAGCCGTGGTGCACGGCCTACCTCGGCTACGCCTCGGGCGTGCACGCCCCCGGCCGTACCGACCCGGCGGCCGCGCTGGCCGCCGTCCACCACCTCAACCTCGGCCACGGCCTGGCCGTCCAGGCCCTGCGCGCCACCGCCGCGCCGACCGCGCAGGTGTCGGTCACGCTCAACCTGCACCACGTGCGCGGCGTGTCCGAGGCCGACGCCGGCGCCGTGCGCAAGGCCGACGCGCTGGCCAACCGGGCCTTCCTCGGCCCGATGCTGGAGGGCGCCTACCCGCGCGACCTCATCGAGCACACCTCCTCGATCACCGACTGGTCGTTCGTGCGCGACGGCGACGAGGCCGCCGCCCGCCGGCCGCTCGACGTGCTCGGCGTCAACTACTACAACCCCACCCTGGTCCGCCACTGGGACGGCGAGCGGCCGAAGGAGACCGCCGACGGCCACCAGGACGGCACCGCCTCCCCCTGGATCGCCTGCGACGACATCGAGTTCGTCAGGCAGCCCGGCCCGTACACGGAGATGGGGTGGAACATCGACGAGACCGGGCTGACCGAGCTGCTGCTGCGGCTGCGCCGCGACCACCCGGGCACGCCCATGATGATCACCGAGAACGGCGCCGCGTTCCCCGACGTCCCGGACGCCGACGGCCGGGTCCACGACGCCGACCGCATCGACTACCTGCACCGGCACCTGTCCGCGGTGGCCCAGGCGATCGCGGCCGGGGCCGACGTGCGGGGGTACTTCGTGTGGTCGCTGATGGACAACTTCGAGTGGGCGCACGGCTACGCCAAGCGGTTCGGCATCGTCCGCGTCGACCCCGGCACCAAGGAGCGCGTCTGGAAGGACAGCGCCCGTTGGTACCGGGACGTGGTCGCCACCGGCAAGCTGCCCCCGGGCTAGGCCAGCTCGGCGCGCAGCAGGCGGGCGGCGCCGGCCATGGCGCGCATCTTGCCCTCGGCCGACTCCCTCGGCAGGTACTTCATCCCGCAGTCGGTGGCGATCACGATGCGTTCGGGCGGCACCCGCTCGAACGCCCGGCGCACCCGCCCCGCCACCACCTCGACCGGCTCCACGTCCGGCGTGGACAGATCGATCACGCCGAGGATGACCGTCTTGTCCTTCAGGTCGGACAGGACGCCGAGGTCGAGGCCGGACTGCGCGGTCTCGATCGACACCTGCCGCACCGGGCAGCCGGCCAGCTCCGGGAGGAACGAGTACGCCTCCGGCCGGTCGTGGATGATGGCCGCGTACCCGAAGCAGATGTGCACCGCCGTGGTGCCGGTGACGCCGTCGAGGGCGGCGTTGAGCGCGGCCAGGCCGTAGGCGCGCGCCGCCGCCGGCCGGGCCTGCATGTACGGCTCGTCGATCTGCACGATGTCGGCCCCGGCCGCGAACAGGTCGCGCATCTCGGCGTTGACGGCCGCCGCGTAGTCCATCGCCGCGGCCTCGGCGTCCGGGTAGTGGTCGTTCTGCGCCTGCTGGCTCATCGTGAACGGTCCCGGCACCGTCATCTTGATCACCCGGTCGGTGTGGGCGCGCAGGAAGCGCAGGTCCTCGACCTCGACCGGGTGGGGGCGGCGGATCGGGCCGACGATGCGCGGGACGGGGTTGGGGTGGCCGCTGCGGTCGAGCGCCGTGCCGGGATTGTCGACGTCCACGCCGTCGAGGGCGGTGGCGAAGTGGTTGGAGTAGCTCTCCCGGCGGATCTCGCCGTCGGTGATGATGTCCAGGCCGGCCCGCTCCTGGGCGCGGACGGCCAGCTGAGTGGCGTCGTCCTGGGCCTGCGCCAGTAAGTCCGGCGGGACCCGCCACAGCTCGCGGGCGCGTACGCGGGGCGGGAAGCGGCCGGCCAGCTTGGCGCGGTCGATCAGCCACTCGGGCTGGGCGTAGCTTCCGACCAGCGACGTCGGCAGCAACGGCAACGCTGTCACAAGGCTCTCCTCCTACCAGCGATCGAGGTGCAGCACGTCGTCGAGCGGCTGGCGGTTGCCCGGCCGGAACGTCTCCCCGGTGTGGTAGGCGGTGGGGATGAGCACGCCCTGGCGCACGTCGGCCGGGATTCCCAGCAACTCGGCGATCTCACTCTCGTACGCCAGGTGCAGGGTCGTCCAGGCCGTGCCGAGCCCGCGGGCGCGGGCGGCCAGCATGTAGCTCCACGCGGCCGGCAGCAGCGAACCCCACAGGCCCGCCTGGTTGCCCTCCGGCAGGCCGCCGCCGGGGAGCTCGATGCAG